>CAXDTK010000052.1:0-23147 GCA_963992225.1 uncultured Comamonadaceae bacterium
CGCCAAAGCGCTGCGCCAGGGCCTGCGCGGCGGCCAGGCGGTCGCTCTGCACACTGGCGCCGTCCCGGCCCAGCAGGCGGGCGGCTTCCAGCGGATGCGGCGTCAGCAGCGTGGTGCCGGCAGCGCGTGCTCGCAGTGCCGCCTGCAACGCCGGGTCGGCCGCCACGGCGTTCAACGCGTCGGCATCCAGCACTAGGCGCGGCAGCCGCTGCAGCAGCGTGGGCAGCAGGGCGGCGATGGCCGCCCCGCCGCCGCAGCCGACGACGCCGACGGCCTGGGGCAACGCATCAGCCGTGCCGCGCATCAGCTCGGGCCAGGCCGGGTCGGCCGGCTCGCCCGCGGGCTGGCCCGGCAGGTCGAGGTAGACCCGGCCGGCGCCCCCGGCCAGGGCCGCCCGCCCCGCCAGTCGGGCGGCGCCCTGCATGCCGGCCGCGCCGCCCACCACCAGCACCTGGCCATGGCTGCCCTTGTGGCTGGTCAGGCCCCGCGGTGGCGGTGGCGACGGGCCCAGCAGATCGACCGTCGGCGCCTCGTCCGCCGCGATGCCCAGGTCGTCGAACCAGATCCGCCCCGCATGCGCGCGGCCTTCGCCCGTGAACAGGCCGGGCTTGAGCGTCAGCAGTGTCAGCGTGTGGTCGGCGCGGACGGCGCGCGCACCGGCGGGCTGGCCGGTGTCGGCCAGCAGGCCGCTGGGCAGGTCGACCGCCAGGATGGGCGCGCCGCAGGCCTGCATCGCATCGATGGCGGCCAGCATCTCCTGCGACGGCGCGCGGTTCAGCCCCAGGCCCAGCAGCGCGTCGATGACGAGGGCGGGGTCGCCGGGGGCGTCGTGACCGACATGCACCGGCACGCCCGCCTCGGTCAGGCGCTGCGCCGCGACATGGCCGTCGCCGCCGTTGTTGCCCGGTCCGCAGACCACCCAGACCGGGCCGCTGCCGCGCCGCAGCGCCAGGGCCAGCTTGGCGACCGCCAGGCCCGCGCGGGCCATCAGGTCGGGCGCGTGGACAAGGGCGCGGGCCTCGATGCGCCGGCTGGCGGCGACGTCGAAGAGCGGCAACGTGGCGGTGGTGGGCAGCAGGGCGCGCATGCCCGCAAGCTTAGGCCAGGCGCTGCGGGCCGAGCGCGCCGATGTCCACGTCCGATGCCAGCCCCGCGAACTGCCGGGCCAGCGCCAGCGCGCCGCCACAGGCCGGCCCCCAGCCCAGGCCGCCGGGCGACAGGTTCAGCCAGACGCCCGGCATGCCGCTGGCGCCCAGCACCGGCAGGCCGTCCGCCGCCAGGGCGCGCCGGCTCTGGCCCTGCTGCAGCTGCTGGTGGAGCACCGCGCCCGGGAACCAATGCTGCAGCCCGCGGTGCAGGGCCTCGTAGTCGGGCTGGGCGCGGCCACCCGCGGCAGTGATGGCCAGCCCGCCGCTGATGCGCACGCGCTGGCCGATGCGGGCGATGGCCAGCCCCAGCGTCGGGTCGAACCAGCCGGCCTGCGGCCCCAGTTCCGGATGGGCCTCGATCACGCGCAGCGGCGCGGTCACCGAGGTCTCGTGCTGCGCCGCGAGGGGCAGCCGCTGCCCGCACAGGGGCCCGGCCTCCAGGCCGTTGCACAGCACGACGGCGTCGAAGCGCTCGTCCTGCGGGCCCGGCGGCTGGGGCAGGGTGTCGCCGGCGTCGCGTTCGCCGCCGGGGGCGCGCGTCGGGGCGTCGGGCGGCGCGGTGTATTCATGCCGTACCCGCAGGCCGGCACCGTCGACCGAGAGGGCGGCGACCGTGGTGTGGAAACGGAACCCCACGCCCATCCGGCGCGCCCGCTGCCGCAGTTGCTGCGCGAACAGTCGCGCGTTGCCGGTGCCGCCCCGAGCGAAGGCGAGGGCGGCGGCCAGCGGGGTTTCGGCACCCAGCCCCGGCTCGCGCCGCCGGGCCGCACTGCCATCCAGCAGCTCGACCTGCAGGCCCAGGCCGCGCCAGCCCTCCAGCCGGGCCTCGGCCGCGGCGGCATGGCGGGCCTCCGGCAGCGCCACCAGCAGCCCGGTGGCCGCCTCGTCGTCCAGGCCCAGATCGTGGCGCAGCGCGTCGACGCGTTCGATGCCCAGCAGGCTCAGGGCGGTCAGCGCGGCACCGGCGCCGTCGTCCTGTCGGCCGGCGCGCCAGCGGCGCCAGCGCCAGCCCAGCGGGGCGGCGGCGGACGCGGTCTGCAGGCCCGGCGCGAAGGGCGCCAGCAGTGCATTGGCGGCGAAGCTGGCCTGCTCCGCCACACTGCCGCAGCGCTCGAACACCTGCACCTCCAGGCCCAGCACGGCCAGCTCGTAGGCCGTCGCGACACCGGCGATGCCGGCGCCGACCACCGCGACGCGGCGGCTCACGCGGTCCCCTGGTGCGGCTGGGTTCGGGCGGACGGGCAGGCAGCCGCGGCGCGGGGTCGGCGGGAAAGGGGCATGGGTTTGTGTATACTCTGCGGGTTTTGCCGGAGGGGCTGCGCCATGGTGGCGTCGTCAACGTCGGCAAAACGGTTGTGAGGGGTGTCGGCCGAGGACTCGGCGCGGCACTCGTCGCAACAAATCGCAAACCGGCCACCAAAGGTGTTGTGTTCGCGGCCTGATTTCGCTTGAGAAACAAGCGTTTCCAGATGCTGCAACGCAATTCGGGCCGGATTTTAGACACAACCTTCGGAGCAAGACCCATGTCTGTCACGATGCGCGAGATGCTGGAAGCCGGCGTCCATTTCGGCCACCAAACCCGCTTCTGGAATCCCAAGATGGCCCCGTATATCTACGGCCATCGCAACAAGATCCACATCATCAACCTCGAGAAGACGCTGCCCGCGTTCAACGATGCGATGAAGTTCGTGCGCTCGCTCGCTGCCAAGCGCGGCACGATCCTGATGATCGGCACCAAGCGCCAGGCTCGCGAGTTCATCGCCGCCGAAGCGCAGCGCGCCGGCATGCCCTACGTCGACTCGCGCTGGCTGGGCGGCATGATGACCAACTTCAAGACGGTCAAGGCCTCGCTGAAGAACCTCAAGGACATGCAGGCCCAGATCGAGGCCGGCACGCAGCCCGCCATCAAGAAGGAAGCCCTGCTGTTCCAGCGCGACATCGCCAAGCTGGAGAAGAACATCGGCGGCATCCAGGACATGACCGCGCTGCCTGACGCCATCTTCGTCATCGACGTCGGCTACCACAAGATCGCCGTCGCCGAGGCCAAGAAGCTGGGCATCCCGGTCATCGGCGTGGTCGACACCAACCACTCGCCCGAAGGCATCGACTACGTCATCCCCGGCAACGACGACTCCGCCAAGGCCGTGGCGCTGTACGCCCGTGCCGTGGCCGACGCCGTGCTGGAAGGCAAGGCCAACGCCACCAACGAAGTGCTGGCCGCCGTGGCGCCCGCTGGCGACGAGTTCGTCGAGGTTTCCGAAGAGGCCTGAAGCCCCTTCGACCCTGCATCTGAAAGGGGCCGCGAGGCCCCTTTTGCCAACAGAAATCTGGAGAAGAGTAATGGCTGCTATCACTGCAAGCATGGTGGGCGAACTGCGCGCCCGCACCGACGCCCCGATGATGGAGTGCAAGAAGGCGCTGACCGAGGCCGACGGCGACATGAGCCGTGCCGAGGAGATCCTGCGCGTCAAGCTGGGCAACAAGGCCGGCAAGGCCGCGTCGCGCATCACCGCCGAGGGCGTGGTGTCGTCGGCCGTCGTGGGTGGCAATGGCGCGCTGATCGAAGTCAACTGCGAAACCGACTTCGTGTCCAAGAACGACGCCTTCCTGGCCTTCGTCGGCGCGCTGGCCGGCCTGGTGGCCGAGCACAACCCGGCCGACGTGGCCGCGCTGTCGGCCCTGCCGCTGTCGCAGGAAGGCTTCGGCCCGACCGTGGAAGACGTGCGCAAGGGCCTGATCGGCAAGATCGGCGAGAACATGGCCATCCGCCGCTTCCAGCGCTACAGCGGCAGCAAGCTGGCCACCTACCTGCACGGCACCCGCATCGGCGTGGTCGTCGAGTTCGAGGGTGACGACGTCGCCGCCAAGGACGTGGCCATGCACATCGCCGCCATGAAGCCGGCCGCGCTGTCGAGCGCCGACGTGCCGGCCGAACTGGTCGAGAAGGAGCGCAAGATCGCCACCGAGAAGGCGGCCGAATCCGGCAAGCCGGCCGACATCGTCGCCAAGATGGTCGAGGGTTCGGTGCAGAAGTTCCTGAAGGAAGTCAGCCTGCTGGACCAGGTCTTCGTGAAGGCCGCCGACGGCAAGCAGACCGTCGCGGCCTACCTGAAGTCCGCCAACACCACGATCAAGGGCTTCACGCTCTACGTCGTGGGCGAGGGCATCGAGAAGAAGGTCGACGACTTCGCGGCCGAAGTCGCCGCGCAGGTGGCGGCTGCAAAGGGTCAGTAAAGACTCTTGCAACAGGAAAGGGCGCCAAGTTGGCGCCCTTTAAACTTCCGGGCCACCCCGGCCCCCCCGAATTCTGAGGACACCATGCCCGCGTACAAGCGCATCCTGCTCAAACTCTCCGGCGAAGCCCTGATGGGCGACGACGCCTATGGCATCAACCGCGCGACCATCGTGCGCATGGTGCAGGAGGTGCGGGAGGTGACGCAGATGGGCGTCGAGGTGGCCGTGGTCATCGGCGGCGGCAACATCTTCCGCGGCGTGGCGGGCGGCTCGGTCGGCATGGACCGGGCGACGGCCGACTACATGGGCATGCTGGCCACGGTCATGAATTCGCTGGCCCTGGCCGACACGATGCGCCAGGAGGGCATGACCGCCCGGGTGATGTCGGCCATCGCCATCGAGCAGGTCGTCGAGCCCTATGTGCGGCCCAAGGCGCTGCAGTACCTGGAGGAGGGCAAGGTCGTCGTGTTTGCCGCTGGCACCGGCAACCCCTTCTTCACGACCGACACGGCCGCCGCGCTGCGCGGGGCCGAGATCGGCGCCGAGATCGTGCTGAAGGCCACCAAGGTCGACGGCGTCTACACCGCCGACCCCAAGAAGGACCCGAGCGCCACGCGCTACGCGGCCATCACCTTCGACGAGGCCATCAGCCGCAACCTGCAGGTCATGGACGGCGCCGCCTTCGCGCTGTGCCGCGACCAGAAGCTGCCGATCAAGGTCTTCAGCATCTTCAAGCCCGGCTCGCTCAAGCGCGTGGTGCAGGGCGAGGACGAAGGCACGCTGGTCCACGTCTAAAGTCCGTTTCGGGGCCCGGCCGCCGCCTGCGTGGCGCCCGGCACCGCAAAAACAATAGGTATCGATCATGAGCATTGCTGACATCAAGAAGAACGCCGAAGCCAAGATGGCCAAGTCGGTCGAGGCGTTGAAGAACGAACTGCACAAGATCCGCACCGGCCGCGCGCACCCCGGCCTGCTGGACCAGGTGAGCGTCGACTACTACGGCTCCATGGTGCCCATCTCGCAGGTGGCCAACGTGACGCTGCTGGACGCCCGCACCATCTCCGTCCAGCCCTGGGAAAAGGGCATGGGCGCCAAGATCGAGAAGGCCATCCGCGAGAGCGATCTGGGCCTGAACCCGGCCAGCCAGGGCGACCTGATCCGCGTGCCGATGCCGCCGCTGACCGAGGAGCGCCGCCGCGACCTGACCAAGGTCGTGCGCAACGCCGGTGAAGACGCCAAGGTGGCGGTGCGCAACCTGCGCCGCGATGCCAACGAGCAGGCCAAGAAGCTGCTGAAGGACAAGGAGATCGGCGAGGACGACGAGCGTCGCAGCCTCGACGAGGTGCAGAAGCTCACCGATCGGGTGATCGCCGAGATCGACAAGCTGATCTCGGGCAAGGAAGCCGAGATCCTGGCGGTTTGAGCGCCGTCCTGAGCAGGTCGGCCCCCGTGGCCACCGACCGCCCCGCGCCGCCGCGCCACGTCGCCATCGTCATGGATGGCAACGGCCGCTGGGCCAAGAAGCGCTTCCTGCCGCGCTTCTTCGGCCACAAGGCCGGCGTCGATGCGCTCGTCAAGGTGGTGCAAGCCTGCATCGACCGCAACATCGAGTACGTCACCGTCTTCGCCTTCTCCAGCGAGAACTGGAAACGGCCCAGCGACGAGGTCTCCGGCCTGATGGGCCTGGTGCTGGCGGCCGTCAGCCGCTACCTGGCCAAGATGGGTGCCATGGGCGTGCGCATCCGCATCGTCGGGGACCGCGAGACGGTGTCCGACAAGCTGCGCAACGCCTGGAACGAGGCCGAGGGCGCTACCGCGCACAACACCAAGCTGACGCTCAACGTGGCCTTCAACTACGGCGGCCGCTGGGACATCGTGCAGGCCTGCCGCAAGGCGATCGAGGCCGGCGTGCCGGCCCATGAGCTGACCGAGGCCCGGCTGTCGGAGTTCATGGCGATGAGCTATGCGCCCGACCCCGACCTCTTCATCCGCACCGGCGGCGAGGTGCGCATCAGCAACTTCCTGCTCTGGCAGGCGGCGTACACCGAATTCGTGTTCTCGGACTGCCTGTGGCCCGAGTTTGGCGAGCGTGAACTGGACGCGGCCATCGCCGCCTTCCACGAGCGCGACCGCCGCTTCGGCGGCGTCAAAGACGCGCCGTCCACCTGAGGCCGAGGGCCGCATGCTCAAGACCCGCGTCATCACCGCCGTCCTGCTGCTGGCCGTCCTGCTGCCGGTGCTCTTCCAGGCCTCGCCCTGGCCCTTCGCCTGGGTATCCGTCGCGATGATGGGCGCGGCCGGCTGGGAATGGTCACGGCTCAACGGCCTGCCCGGCACCGGTGCCATCGCCGCCGGCGTGGCCCTGGCGCTCGCCTGCGTGTGGACGCTGCTGATCGGCGGCCTGCACGCACCGCCGGCCTGGCTCTGGTCGCTGGCCAGCCTGGTCTGGGTGCTGGGCGGCGCCTTCGCGCTGCGCGCCGGCCCGGCGGGCTGGCCGCACATCGCCCGCGGTGGCCGGCTGGCGCTGGGCGCGCTGCTGCTGTGGGGCGCCTGGCTGGCCATCGTGCAGGCCAAGGTGCTGGGCATCAACTTCATCCTGTCGGTGTTCTGCCTGGTGTGGGCGGCCGACATCGCGGCCTACTTCGGCGGCCGCGCCTTCGGTCGCCGCAAGCTCGCGCCGGCCATCAGCCCGGGCAAGAGCTGGGAGGGCGTGTGGAGCGGCCTGCTGGGCGTGCTGCTGCTGGGCTTCCTGTGGGTGCATGTCATCGACGTGCAGCTGGCCGTGGACTCGCCCAGCCTCTACACGCTGCTGGTGCAGCGCCATGGCTGGGTGTCCCTGCTGGCCCTGGTCTTCCTGGGCGCGATGAGCGTCGTCGGCGACCTGTTCGAATCCCTCGTCAAGCGCGCGGCCGGCGCCAAGGACAGCAGCAACCTGCTGCCCGGCCATGGCGGCGTGCTGGACCGCATCGACGCGTTGCTGCCGGTGTTCCCGCTGGCGCTCGCGCTGATCAGCCTCTGACCCTGAGTTCCCCATGAATCGCCAACGCGTCTGCGTCCTCGGCTCGACCGGCTCCATCGGTGTCAACACGCTGGACGTGCTGGCCCGCCACCCCGAGCGCTACGAGGTGGTCGCGCTCAGCGCGATGAGCCGCGTCGACGAGCTGCTGGCCCAGTGCCTGGCCTGGCAGCCGCGCTTTGCCGTCATGCCCGGGCGCGAGGCCGCCGCGAAGCTGCGTGAGCGGCTGCGCGAGGCGGGCAGCCGCACCGAGGTGCTGGACGGCGCGGCGGCGCTGGCCGAGATTGCCGCCCACCCGGACGTCGACACCGTCATGGCGGCCATCGTCGGCGCCGCCGGCCTGGCGCCGGCCATCGCGGCGGCGCGCGCCGGCAAGCGCCTGCTGCTGGCCAACAAGGAGGCCATCGTCGTCGGCGGCGCCTTGTTCATGCACGCGGTGGAAGAGGGTGGCGCGACGCTGCTGCCCATCGACAGCGAGCATTCGGCCATCTTCCAGTGCCTGCCCGAGGACCGCACGACCTGGCACGACCGCATCCACCACATCGTGCTGACGGCGTCCGGCGGCCCCTTCCGCAGCCGCGACCCGGCGACGCTGGCCGACGTGACGCCGGACCAGGCCTGCGCCCATCCCAACTGGGTCATGGGCCGCAAGATCTCGGTCGACTCGGCCACCATGATGAACAAGGCGCTGGAGGTCATCGAGGCGCGCTGGCTGTTCGGCCTCGCGCCGGAGCAGATCAAGGTGCTGATCCACCCGCAGAGCATCATCCATTCGATGGTGGTCTGCCGCGACCAGTCGGTGCTGGCGCAGCTGGGCACGCCCGACATGCGCGTGCCCATCGCGTACGGCCTGTCATTCCCCGAGCGCATCACCTCGGGCGCCAGCCGGCTGGACCTGCTGAGCACGCCCAGCCTCACGTTCGAGGAGGCCGACGCGGCGCGCTTCCCCGGCCTGCACCTGTCCTGGCAGGCATTGCGCGGCGCGGAAGGCAGCACCACGGTACTGAACGCGGCCAACGAGATCGCGGTCGATGCCTTCCTGAACGGGCGGCTGCGCTTCGACCGCATCCACGCGGTCAATGCGCAATGCTTGACTGACATCGTGCCGGGCGACTGCGGCAGCATCGCGGCGCTGCTGGACCTCGACGCCCGCACCCGTGCCCACGCGCTGCGCCTGCTATGACCACGCTCATCGCCTTCCTCGCCGCGCTGGCGCTGTTGATCGCGGTCCACGAGTGGGGCCACTACCGCGTCGCCCGCGCCTGCGGGGTCAAGGTGCTGCGCTTCTCGATCGGCTTCGGCCGCGTGATCTGGCGCCGGGTCGGCCGTGACGGCACGGAGTTCACGCTCAGCGCCCTGCCGCTGGGCGGTTATGTGCGCATGCTCGACGAGCGTGACGGCACGGTCGCGCCGCATGAGCGCGAGCAGGCCTTCAACCAGCGGCCGCTGCGCCAGCGCGCGGCCATCGTCGCGGCCGGGCCGGCGGCCAACTGGGTGCTCGCCGTGCTGCTGTTCGCCGCCGTCGCCTGGCTGGGCAGCGAGGTGCCCAAGGCGGTGCTCGGCACGCCCACCGCGGGCTCGCTGGCCGAGCGCGCCGGCCTGCGTGCCGGCGACTGGGTGCGCGCGGTCTCGGACGACGGCCAGCAATGGCAGGACGTCGAGTCGCTGCCCGACCTGCAGAGCGCCGTCGCGCGCGCCCAGGCGCTGGGCGAGCCGCTGCACCTGACCGTCAGCGACGCCCAGGGCCACGCCTCGCGCGGCCTGAAGCTGGAGATGGAGCGCCTGGCCGGCCGCGTCCCCAGCCCCGAGATGCTGCGCGAGATCGGCCTCACGCCCATGGCCGAGCCGTTGATCCGCGAGGTCGTGACCGGCGGCGCCGGTGCGGCCGCGGGCCTGATGGCCGGCGACCGGGTGCTGTCCATCGACGGCCGGCCGGTGCCCGACGCGAGCTTCCTGCGCGACGTCATCCGCGGCGCCCACGACGGCGACCAGCCGCGCGCCATGACCTGGCATGTCGAGCGGGCCGGGCGGACGGTGGAACTCACCGCGACCCCGCGCGTGGTGGAGGAGGGCGGCCAGCGCATCGCGCGGCTGCAGATCGGCGTCGGTGCGCCGCCCGAGCGGGTGTTCGTCAGCCACGGCTTCATCGACGGCCTGTCGCGCGGCGTCGTGCAGAGCTGGGACATGGCGGTCACGACGGTGCGCCTGATCGGCAAGATCCTGGTCGGCGAGGCCTCGCCCAAGAACCTCAGCGGCCCGCTGACCATCGCCGACTACGCGGGCCAGTCGGCCAAGGCGGGGCTCACGCCCTACCTCGATTTCCTCGCCAAGATTTCACTCAGCCTGGCGGTGCTGAACCTGCTGCCGCTGCCGATGCTCGACGGCGGGCACCTCATGTATCATCTTTTCGAGGGCTTGAGCGGCCGCCCCGTCTCTGAATGGTGGCAGCGGCAACTGCAGCGCGCCGGCGCGCTGATCCTGATGCTGATGATGGCCTTGGCCCTTTCCAACGACGTCGCCCGTTTTGCGGGTTGGCACTGACACTCCCCGGTCCCCATGTCCTTTCCTTTCAGTTCGGGAGCGAAGCGTCGCCCCTTCCGCCTCGGCTTGCTGGCTCTGGCTGTCACGGGGATGTTCCAGTCGGGGCTGGCCTGGGCCATTGATCCCTTCGTGTTGCGCGACATCCGGGTCGAGGGCCTGCAGCGGACCGACCCGGGCACGGTGTTCGCGTCACTGCCGTTCCGCATCGGCGACACCTACAACGACGAGAAGGGCGCCGCGGCGCTGCGTGCGCTGTTCGCCACCGGCCTGTTCAAGGACGTGCGCATCAGCATCGAGGGCGATGCCGTCGTGGTCATCATCGACGAGCGCCCCATCATCGCCAACGTCAACTTCGTGGGCCTGAAGGAGTTCGACACCGAGGCGCTGACCAAGTCGCTGAAGGACGTCGGCATCGGCGAGGGCAAGCCCTTCGACAAGGCGCTGGCCGACCGTGCCGAGCAGGAGCTCAAGCGCCAGTACCTGACGCGCAGTCTGTACGGTGCCGAGGTCACGACGACCATCACCCCGATCGAGCGCAACCGCGTCAACGTCAGCTTCAACGTGACCGAGGGCGAGCCGGCCAAGATCGCCGAGATCCGCATCCTGGGCACCAAGGTGTTTTCGGAAGGCACGCTGCTGGGCCTGCTCGAGCAGACCACCAGCGGCTGGCTGACCTGGTACACCAAGACCGACCGTTACTCGCGTGCCAAGCTCAATGCGGACCTGGAAACCATCCGCAGCTACTACCTGAACCGCGGCTACCTGGAGTTCGCCGTCACCTCCACGCAGGTGACGATCTCGCCGGACAAGCAGAGCATCAGCATTGCGATCACGATCAACGAGGGCCAGCCCTACACGGTCACCGGCGTCAAGCTCGAAGGCGACTACCTCGGCCGCGAGGAGGACTTCAAGCACCTGATCTACCTGAAGCCCGGCCAGGCCTACCAGGGCGAGGCGGTGGCGCAGACCACGCGCGCCTTCTCGGACCTGTTCGGCACCTACGGCTATGCGTTCGCGCGCGTCGACAGCCGGCCGGACATCGACCGCGCGACCGGCCAGGTCGTCGTCACCTTCGTGGCCGAGCCGCAGCGCCGTGTCTACGTGCGCAAGGTGGTGATCTCCGGCAACTCGCGCACCCGCGACGAGGTCATCCGCCGCGAGTTCCGCCAGTTCGAGGCGGCCTGGTACGACGGCCAGAAGATCAAGGCCTCGCGCGACCGCGTGGAGCGGCTGGGCTACTTCAAGGACAAGGAAGTCAACATCGACACCCAGGAGGTGCCGGGTGCGCAGGACCAGGTCGACGTGATCCTGACCGTGGTCGAGCGCCCCACCGGCGCCATCACGGTGGGCGCGGGCTACTCCAGCCAGACCAAGCTGTCCTTCACCGGCTCCATCCGCCAGGACAACGTGTTCGGCTCGGGCAACTACCTGGGCATCGACGTGGCGACGGCCCGCACCGGCCGCCAGCTGCAGATCAGCACGGTGGACCCCTACTTCACGGTCGACGGCGTGTCGCGCGCCGTCGACCTGTTCTACCGCACGACCAAGCCGATCAACACGCTCGGCGAGGAGTACGAGTACGTCACCAAGGGCGGCGCGATCCGCTTCGGCGTGCCGTTCTCCGAGGTCGACACCGTCTTCTTCGGCATCGGCTACGAGCAGACCGACATCACCACCTCCAAGGGCCTGCCCAACAGCTACCTGCTGTTCGTCAACCAGTTCGGCCAGCGCAGCAACGCGGTGCCGCTGACCATCGGCTGGCAGCGGGACAGCCGCGACAGCGTGATCTCGCCGCTCAAGGGCCGCTACCAGCGCGTCAACTTCGAGCTGAGCCCGGTCGGCGACGCGCAGTTCGCGCGCCTGAACCTGCAGTACCAGCAGTACTTCGACATCACGAACAAGATCACGCTGGGCGTCAACAGCGAACTCGGCTGGGGTGTGGGCCTCGGCGGCCGGCCCTATCCGGTGTTCAAGAACTTCTACGGCGGCGGCCTGGGCTCGGTGCGCGTCTTCGAGGCCGGCTCGCTGGGCCCGGTCGACAACACCGGCTCCTATTCCGGCGGCAACCGGCGCTTCAACCTGAACGCCGAGCTCTACCTGCCGGTGCCCGGCAGCGGCAACGACAAGAGCTTCCGCATCTTCCTGTTCGGCGATGCGGGCAATGTCTGGGGCTCGCACGAGAAGCTCAAGCTCGACAGCGTGCGCGCGTCGGTGGGCGTGGGCCTGTCCTGGATCTCGCCCATGGGCCCGCTGCGCCTCAGCTACGGCAAACCTATCCGCAAGGAACGCACGGATAGAATCGAGAAATTCCAATTCCAGATCGGGACTGCATTCTGATGATGAGCAAGCTCTTGCAATCGGTGGCGCTGGCCACGTCGATGATGTTGGCCACCTCGGCCGTGCAAGCCCAGGACCTGAAGATCGGCTACGTCAACAGCGAGCGCGTGCTGCGCGAGGCCAACCTGGCCAAGGTCGCGCAGTCCAAGCTCGAAGCCGAGTTCGGCAAGCGCGAGAAGGACCTGAAGGATCTGGAAACCAAGCTGCGCGGCGCCGCCGAGAAGCTGGAAAAGGATGCGCCGACGCTCAGCGAGAACGAGCGCGGCCGTCGCCAGCGCGACCTCGTCGAGTCCGACCGCGACCTGCAGCGCAAGCGCCGCGAGTGGCAGGAAGACCTGACCCAGCGCAAGAACGAGGAACTGTCGGCCGTGGTCGAGAAGGCCAACAAGGTCATCAAGCAGATCTTCGACAACGAGAAATACGACCTGATCCTGCAGGACGCCATCCACTTCAGCCCGCGCGTGGACATCACCAAGAAGGTGATCGATGCGCTGAACGCGCAGAAGTAAGCCAGGCCCGCCATGAGCCCGACAACCGTCGCGCTCGGGTCCGGCAAGACGGCAGCCGTCGCGCTGCCCCAGCTGATCGCCGCCTTGGGCGGCGATTTGCTTGGTGGGCCCGACATCCACATCACGGGCATCGCGCCGCTGGACGAGGCCGACGAGCACAGCATCAGCTTCCTCGCCAACCCGCGCTACCAGGCGCAGCTGGCCACGACCCGCGCCGCCTGCGTCATCGTGGCGCCGGCCCTGGCCGAGGCGGCCGCCGCACGCGGCGCCGCCATCGTCACGCCCGACCCCTATCTCTACTTCGCCCGCCTCACGCAGTGGTGGGCGGCGCGCACGCGCCCGGCGGCGACCGCCGGCGTACATCCCAGCGCGGTGGTGTCGCCCGACGCGACGCTGGGGCAGGGTGTGGAGATCGGCCCGCTGGCCGTCATCGAAGCGGGGGCCGCCATCGGCGATGGCGCCCGCATCGGTGCGCATTGCGTGGTCGAGCGCGGCGCGGTCGTCGGCGCGGGCACGAAGCTGGCGCCACGCGTCGTGCTGGGTCATGGCTGCCGCATCGGCGCGCGCGGCATCGTGCACAGCGGCGTGGTCATCGGCGCAGACGGCTTCGGCTTCGCGCCGTCCAAGGACGGCTACCTGAAGATCGAGCAGCTGGGCGCGGTGCACATCGGTGACGACGTCGAGATCGGCGCCAACACCTGCATCGACCGCGGTGCGCTCAGCGACACGGTCATCGAGGACGGCGTCAAGCTCGACAACCTGATCCAGATCGCCCACAACGTGCGCATCGGCCGCAACACGGCCATGGCGGGCTGCGCCGCGGTAGCGGGTTCGACGACCATCGGTGCGAACTGCACCATCGGTGGTGCGGCCAACATCATCGGCCACCTGACGCTGGCCGATGGCGTGCACATCTCGGCCTGCACCACCGTCACCCGCAGCCTCGCCAAGCCTGGCGTCTACACCGGCGTGTTCCCCATCGACGAAAATTCCAACTGGGAAAAGAACGCGGCGACCCTGCGCCAGCTCCACACCCTGCGCGAGCGCGTGCGCGCGCTGGAGAAGAAATAAATGAACGAACCGATCACGATGGACATCCACGACATCCTCAAGCGCCTGCCGCACCGCTACCCCATCCTGCTGGTGGACCGCGTCGTGGAACTGGTCAAGGGCGAGCGCATCCGTGCGATCAAGAACGTCTCGATCAACGAGCCCTTCTTCCTGGGCCACTTCCCGCACCGCCCGGTGATGCCCGGCGTGCTCATCCTCGAGGCACTGGCCCAGGCCGCCACGCTGCTGGCCATCGAAAGCGTGGGCATCACGCTGGACGAGAAGTCCGTCGTCTACTTCGCCGGCATCGACGGCGCCCGCTTCAAGCGCCCCGTCGAGCCGGGCGACCAACTGGTGCTGGAGGTGACGCTGGGCCGCGCCAAGGCCGGCATCTACAAGTTCAGCGCCCGCGCCCTGGTGGGCGAGCAGCTCGCGGCAGAAGCCGAGCTGATGTGCACCATGCGCCGCATCGAGGCCTGAGATGAAACCCCTCGTCCAGCCGCACACCGCTGAACGCGGTGCGTCTGACCGGTTCCCCGAGGGGGCGGCGATGCTCGCGGCGTCGAGCCTCGAGCAGATCGCCAACGCGGGCCGGCTCGGGAGCGGTCCAGCGCTCGGCCCGCAAATTCAGTCAGCGACCCCATGTCCTTGATCCACCCCACCGCCATCGTCGATCCGGCCGCGCAGCTGGACAGCAGCGTCGAGGTCGGCGCCTATTCGCTGATCGGCCCGCACGTGAAGATCGCTGCGGGCACCAAGGTCGGCCCGCATGTCGTCATCGAAGGCCACACCACCATCGGCCGTGACAACCGCTTCTTCCAGTTCAGCTCCATCGGGGCCGCGAACCAGGACAAGAAGTACGCCGGCGAGCCCACCACGCTGGTCATCGGCGACCGCAACACCATCCGCGAGTTCTGCACGCTGAACGTCGGCACGGTGCAGGACCGCGGCGAGACGACGGTGGGCCATGACAACTGGATCATGGCCTACTGCCACCTCGCGCACGACGTGGTGATCGGCAACGAATGCGTGCTGGCCAACAACGCGACGCTGGCCGGCCATGTGCACGTCGGCGACCACGTCACCATCGGCGGGCTGACCGGCATCCTGCAGCGCATGCGCATCGGCAGCCACGCGATGATCGGCTTCCAGGCCCATGTGGCCCAGGACGTGCCGCCCTTCATGACGGTGGACGGCAACCCGCTGGCGGCGCGCGCCGTCAACGTGGTGGGTCTGAAGCGCCGTGACTTCAGCGCCGAGCGCATCGGCGTGATCCGCCAGATCTACAAGCTGCTCTATCGCAGCGGCCATACGCTGGACGAGGCCAAGGCGGCCATCGCGGCGCTGAAGGGCACGGAAGGCGGTGCAGCCGATGCCGATATCGACAACATGCTGACCTTCCTTGCCGCCTCCACCCGCGGCATCGTCCGCTGATCGTGAAGCCCCTCGTCCAACGCGTACGTTGGCCGGTCCCCCGAGGGGGCGGCGATGCTTCTGGCATCGAGCCGCAAGCACATCGCCTGAGCGGACCGGCTTGGGAGCGGCCCGGCGCTCGGCCCGCAGGTTTCATCGCACGCGGCGATCACTGACATGCAATCAGCGCCCCGCCTCGGCATGGTGGCCGGCGAGGCCAGCGGCGATCTGCTGGCCGGCCTGCTGCTGCAAGGCCTGCGCGCGCGCTGGCCGGCGCTGACCAGCCAGGGCATCGGCGGCCCGAAGATGATCGCCCAGGGCTTCGAGACCTGGTGGCCGCACAGCAAGCTGTCCATCTTCGGCTACGTCGACGCGCTGCTGAACATCCGCGAGCTGCTGGCCATCCGCAAGCAGCTGGGCGACCGCCTCATCTCGAGCCGGCCCGACGTCTTCATCGGCGTCGACGCGCCCGACTTCAACTTCGGCCTGGAGACGCGGCTGCGCGAGGCGGGCATCAAGACGGTCCACTTCGTCTGCCCGTCCATCTGGGCCTGGCGGCCGGAGCGCGTGCAGAAGATCAAGGCCGCGGCCGACCATGTGCTGTGCCTGTTCCCGTTCGAGCCCGAGATCCTGCACCAGGCCGGCATAGGCGCCACCTACGTGGGCCATCCGCTGGCCGATGCCATTCCCGTGGAGCCGCCGCGCGCCGCGTCGCGCGAGGCGCTGAAGCTGCCGGAGGGCGACACCGTCATCGCGCTGCTGCCCGGCAGCCGCAAGAGCGAGATCAGCTACATCGCGCCGGCGCTGATCGGTGCCGCAAAGTTGCTGGCCAAGCCCGGCCGCCGTTTCGTCATGCCGGTGGTGCCGGGGCTGCGCGGGCTCATCGAGCCGATGCTGGACGGCGCGGACATCCAGCTCATCGACGGCCAGTCGCACGCCGCGCTCGCCGCCTGCGACCTGACGCTGGTGGCCAGCGGCACGGCCACGCTGGAGGCGGCGCTGTTCAAGCGCCCCATGGTGATCGCCTACCGCATGAACGCGCTGAACTGGTGGCGCATGAAGGGCAAGGGCCTGCTGCCCTGGGTGGGCCTGCCCAACATCCTGGCGCGCGAGTTCCTGGTGCCCGAGCTGATCCAGCATGCCTGCACGCCCGAGCGGCTGGCGGCCGAGGCCGAGGCGCTGCTGGCCGATGCGCCGCGCCGTGCAGCCCTGCACGGGCGCTTCGTCCAACTCCATGAGTTGCTGCGGCAAGACACCGCGCAGCGCGCCAGCGATGCCATCGCGACGCTCATCGGTGCCTGAGCAGGTGGCGCTCGACTGGACGCCCGTCACCGGCCTGATCGCCGGCGTGGACGAGGCCGGCCGCGGCCCGCTGGCCGGGCCGGTGTTCGCGGCCGCCGTGATCCTGGACGACCTGCAGCCCATCCGGGGCCTGGCCGATTCCAAGGTGTTGACCGCTGCGAAGCGCGCCAAGCTGTACGACGAGATTCGCGCCAAGGCGCTGTGCTGCTGCATCGCACACGCGACGACGGAAGAGATCGACCGCATCAACATCCTGCAGGCCACCCTGCTGGCCATGCAGCGCGCCGTGCATGGCCTGCGGCTGAAGCCGGCGCTGGTGCGCATCGACGGCAATCGACTGCCCGTGCTGCCCATGGCTGCCGAGGCCATCGTCAAGGGCGATGCAAAGGTGCAGGCCATCTCGGCCGCCAGCATCCTGGCCAAGGTCGCGCGCGACCTGTTCTGCGAGCAGATGCACGACAGCCATCCGCAGTACGGCTTCGCCACCCACAAGGGCTACGGCACACCCGAGCACCTGGCCGCGCTGAAGGCGCACGGCGCCAGCCCCTGGCACCGCCGCAGCTTCGCGCCGGTGCGCGAGGTCTGTGTCGACGTGACGACGAACACCCTCGCATGAAGCTCGACCACATCACCTCGCGCGACAACCCGGCGCTGATGCGGCTGCGCAAGCTGACGGCCGAGGCCGGCGCCTACCGCAAGGCCGGCAGCGTGTGGATCGAGGGCGACCACCTGCTGCGCGCGGCGCTGCAGCGCGGCTGGCGGCCGGCGCTGGTGGTGCTGACGGAGGCCGCGATGCAGGACGCTGCGCTCGCCGCGCTGGCCGAGTCCGCGCCGCGCGCGCTGGTCGTGCCGACCTCGCTGTTCAAGGGCCTCAGCGGCCTCGAATCACCCGCGCAGATCGGCGCCGAGCTGACGCTGCCGCCCACGCCCGCCATCGACCCGCAAGCCGCCAGCGTGGTGCTGGACCGGCTGCAGGACGCCGGCAACGTCGGCGCCATCCTGCGCAGCGCGGCGGCCTTCGGGGTGCGCCAGGTGCTGGCGCTCAAGGGCACGGCGGCGCTGTGGTCGCCCAAGGTGCTGCGCGCGGGGCAGGGCGCGCATTTCGGGCTGCGGCTGGTCGAGGGCCTGGCGGCCGACGACCTGGCAGCGCTGGCCGTGCCGCTGGTCGCGACCAGCTCGCACACCGAGCATCAACTGCACCGCATCGCGCTGCCGTCACCCTGCGCCTGGGTCATGGGCCACGAAGGGCAGGGCGTGTCGCCGGCGCTGATGGCCCGCTGCGCGCTGACGGTGGGCATCCCGCAGCCGGGCGGCGAGGAGTCGCTGAACGTTGCCGCGGCCGCGGCCATCTGCCTCTACGAAAGCCACCGCCAGCGCGGCTGAACCGCCCCCCACGATGTGGCGCTTGCAAATGAGAATTGTTCTCATTAAAGTGCCGGCATGCGTGCCGATCCCGAATCCCCTGTCCCGTGGCCTGCGCCGCCCGCACCCGCGCCTGCCGTGGCATGCGGCACGGCGCCGCGGCGCCTGATCGACAGCGCGACCCTGCTGGGCCCGCGCGGCGAGGTGTTCATCGAGCACCGCCAGCAGGTCTACCGCCTGCGCGTGACCTCGCTGGGCAAGCTGATCCTGACCAAGTAGCCGTTCACCCCCGCCCTTCCACCGCGCCAGCCAGCCGTCGCCCGCCCGCGCCCGTTCACACGGAGACCTCGCATGGCCGAGCGTTGTTGCGCGCCCCCTGACACCCCGACCGCCCTTGCGGGCTCGCGCCGACGGCGCCTGTGGGAACTGGGCTCCCATGCCCATTGCCCCGTCATCGGCGTCTGCGTGCCGCTGGAGCGCGTGCGCGTGCTGGCGAAGAAGCTGCTGGTGCTGCAGGGCGACGAGGACGACTACACCTTGCACTGCAGCCTGGTCACCGCGGCGGCGCGCCGCAATGCGGTGGCCGAGGCGCTGCAGAAAGACCTGGAGCAGCGCTTTGCGCTGGACCTGCGCCAGGCCGCCCAGGCCAAGTGCCGCGACGGCCTGATGGCCTGGTGGCGGCGCCGCGCCGCGCAGGGCGAGGTCGCCGGCGCGCTGTGGGCCACGCTGACGCACGCGCGCTGCGACGAGTGGCTGGAGATGCGCGTGCTGGGCCAGGTGCACATGCTGCAGCACCAGGTCGGCGCGGCGCAGCGGGTGGACATCGCGCGCCACCGCGAGCTGGCGGCCGAGCACCAGGCGCTGGCGCGCGACTATGCCGAGGTGCAGCAGCGCATGACGGCCTGGAGCCAGGAGCGCGCCCGTGAGCAGCAGGCCTGGGAGCGCGAGCGCCTGCAGCTGCGCGCCGCGCAGATCGGCCTGCAGACGCAGCTGGCCCAGGCGCAGGAGCAGCTGGCGCAATGGCAGGCACTGCGCCCCGACCTGCCCGAGCGCGTGCAGCTGCGCGAGCGCCTGGCCGAGCAGCTGGCGCGCAACCAGGCCCTGCAGCGCGAACTCAACCGGCTGGCTGCGCGTCCGGCGCCGGTGGTGGACGCGTGCGAACCGCGCGGGCCGGGTGATGCCGGCGGAGCGGCGCAACCGGCGGCGCCCGACGTCGACCCGGTACGGCTGGTGCAGCTGGAGCAACGCGTGGTGTTGTGCGTCGGCGGGCGCGGCGGCAGCGTGCCGCAGTACCGCCAGGCGGTGGAGGGCTGCGGCGCGCAGTTCCTGCACCACGACGGCGGCAGCGAGCACAAGCCGGCGCAGCTGGAACCCCAGCTGGCCGCGGCCGACCTGGTCATCTGCCAGACCGGCTGCATCAGCCACGATGCCTACTGGCGCGTGAAGGACCACTGCAAGCGCCACGGCAAGCTGTGCGTGTTCGTCGACACCCCCAGCCGCACCGCCTTCGAGCGCGCGCTGGCCCAGGCCGCCGCGGAGGCGGTGCCCGCGGCCTGACGGGGTGGGGCGCCCGGCCTCACGGCCGGGGCGCCCACCGGTGGCTCAGAGCTTGTAGTCCAGCGACACCGCCAGCTGGCGCGGCGGCTGGTAGAGGGCGCCATAGGCCAGGCCGCCGATGGCCTGCTTGTCGAACAGGTTGTTGACGTTCAGGCGCAGCGTGGTGCGGTCGTTGACCTCATAGGCCGCGAAGGCATTGGCCAGCAGGTAGGCGCCCTGCGTGGCGCTGCCGGCCTTGCTGACCTCGGACTGCCAGCGCCCGCCCAGCCCCAGCCGCAGGGCCGGCAGCTGCGGCACGCGGCTGTCCACGCGGAAGTTCGCGGTGTGGCGCGGCACCCATTCGTAGATGTCCTGGCCGTCGGGGCCGGTGAGCATCAGGCGCGTGTAGCCGACGGTCAGCTTGGCGTCGCGGCCCAGCCGGCCGGTGGCCTCCAGCTCGAAGCCGCGGGACTTCACGTCCTTGGGTTCGTAGTAGTAGGTCTGGTCGGCGCGCACGCCGCCATAGGTGGCCAGGCCCTGTTGCTTGGCGGTGAAGACGGCGACCGTGGTCAGCAGCGCCTTGTTCAGCCACTCGGCCTTGAGGCCGGCTTCGGTGTTGATGCCCTTGACCGGCGCCAGCAGGTTGCCGCCGAGGTCGGCCTGCTCCTGGGCCAGGAAGATGTCGGAGTACGACACATAGCCCAGCAGGTCGGGCGTGAGGTCGTAGGTGAAGCCCAGGTAGGGGCTGAGCTTCTCGGTCCTGGGGTCCAGCAGCTGGCCGCCGCTGCCGTAGCGCGAGCCGCCGCCGCGCACCAGCCGCACCGCGTTGACGCCCACGATGGTGTGGAGGCTGTCGGTCAGCGCGAGGCGCGAGGCCGCGTACAGGCGGGTCAGCGTCTGCTCGCCGGCCGTGCTGGGCGCGCGCTCGCCCCAGCGCGGCTCCGGGTAGACATCGCCGCCGTACGGGAAGGCCGGCAGCGGCAGGAAGTTGTTGTCCAGCGCCGCGAAGGTGTCGGTGTGGGTGGTCTCGCGCGCACGGTTCACGCCCACCAGCAGGCTGTGCCGGCGGCCGAAGGCCTGGAACGCGCCGCTGAGGTTGATGTCCAGCACCCGGTTCGTGGCGCTGCCCTCGCTGCGGTAGGGCCAGCCGACGAGGCCGGTGCCGTCGGCGTTGAGCGTGCCGCTGGGCGAGTAGGCATACAGCAGCCGGGTGGACTCGTCGCTGTGCCGCTGCGTGTAGGTGGCCTTGGCCTCCCAGTCCTGGCCCAGCCGGTGCGCGTACTCCACGAAGCCGCCGTAGCTGCGGGTGTCCCAGTAGGTCCAGCGCTGCGAGGTGGACGCGCCGACGTCGAAGCGGGCCTGCGTGCCGTCGGCGCGGCGCAGCGTCAGCGAGCCCCACATGGGCGAGTCCTGGTGGCTGTCCGCCAGCGTGATGCCGGCCGTCAGCACGCCCTGGCTGCCGATCTGGCCATCGACCACGCCGTAGACCGTGGTGCGCTGGTCCTGCAGGTCGCGCAGGTAGGAGTCCTTGTCCTCATGCGCGACCACCAGCCGGCCGGCCCAGGCCCCATCGGCGCTGAGCACCCGGTTGTAGTCCAGCGCGGCGCGCTTGCGGCCGTGGGAGCCGAGCGCGAACTGGACCTCGCCACCGTCCTGGTTGGTGGGGCGCTTGCGCACGTAGTTGATGGTGCCCGACGCGTTGCCCACGCCGGTCAGCAGGCCGTTGGCGCCGCGGATGAGCTCGATCTTCTCGAACAGCGCAGTGTCCTCGCGGCCCACCACCGTGCCCCAGGCGTTGGTCATGCCCAGGCCGTCCAGCTGCGTCAGCTGGATCTCGAAGCCGCGGGCATTGAAGGTGGCGCGGTTGGTCTCGTACTGCTCGACGTTGATGCCGGTGGCCAGCCCCAGCGCCTCGTTGCTGCCGGTGAGGCCGAAGTCGGCCATGTCCTCCTTGTCCAGCGTGCTGATGGTCTGCGGCGTGTCCTTCAGCGACATCGGCAGCCCGGTGGCGCCCTTGGAGATGCGGTTGGCGCGCTTGCCGGTCACGACGACGGCTTCGATCTGCTGCGTCGGCGCGGGTGCGGGCGGTTGGGCGCGGGCGGGGCTCATCACCGCACAGGCCGCAGCGGCGGCGCAGGCGTTCATCAGGAAATGGTGGGACATGGAGAACCTGGGGAAAGGGCGCTGGCCGCCGTGCCTGGCAAGGCGTTGACGGGGTGAGCGCGGGTGGAACGACGATGTTTCGCTTCAAATCATAGATGCAAATGCGAATGAGTCGCATGTAGATGCGCATAAAATGACGGCGGCCGGATCGTGTGGCCGCCGTCATCGAGGAACCCCCATGTCAGCTCATTTCCGCCGGGTCTGGACCTGGCCCCTGCTCATCGCCGTCTTCAGCATGTCCGGCCTGCTCAGCGCGCTCGTCTCGGACGGCTGGGGCGATGTGTGGGCCTGGCTGTCGCTGGGCCTGCCGCTGGCGGTCATCGGCCGCCACGGCTTCGGGAGGCGGGCATGAGCGCCGGCGCCCCCATGAGCGCGCGGGCGCTGCGCGCCTGGGCCTGGGTGCACAAGTGGAGCAGCCTGGTCTGCACGCTGTTCATGCTGCTGCTGTGCCTGACCGGCCTGCCGCTGATCTTTGCGCACGAGATCGCCCACCTCACCGGCAAGGCGGTGGAGCTGCCCCAGCCCGAGCTGCAAACCGCGCCGGCCCCGCTGGACGCGGTGCTGGCCGCCGGCCGCGCCCGGCACCCCGACCGCATCGTGCAGTACGCCTCGCCCGACGAGGAGGACGCGCGCCTGTGGTACGTGACGCTGACGCCGCGCCCGGACGTGACCGACGACTACCGCTCGGTGGCCGTGGACGGTCGCAGCGCCACGGTGGTCGCCGAGCCGCGCTTCGACGAGGGCTTCATGTACTGGATGGCGCGGCTGCACATCGACCTGTTCGCGGGCCTGGCCGGCAAGCTCTTCCTCGGCTTCATGGGGTTGCTGCTGGTGGTCGCCATCGTGTCGGGTGTGGTGCTCTACGCGCCCTTCATGCGCAAGCTGGACTTCGGCACGGTGCGCCGGGCCAGCGGCCCGCGCACGCGCTGGCTGGACCTGCACAACCTGCTGGGCATCGTCACGCTGGTGTGGGCGCTGGTGGTGGGCGCCACGGGCGTCGTCAACACCTGGGCCGACCTGCTCGTCAAGTACTGGCAGCACGACCAGCTGAGCGCGCTGCTGGCGCCCTACCAGGGCCAGCCGCTGGTGCCCGAGGCCGAGCGCGCACCCATGCAGCGCGCGCTGGCCGCCGCCCAGGCGTACCAGCCGGACAAGAAGCTGCTGTTCATCGCCTTCCCCGGCACGGCCTTCTCCAGCCCGCACCATGTCACCTTCTTCATGCAGGGCAACACGCCGCTGACCGCCAAGCTGCTGCGCCCGGTGCTGGTGGACGCGCGCAGCGCCGAGGTGACCGTGGCGCCCGACCTGCCGTGGTACCTGACGGCGCTGCTGCTGTCGCAGCCGCTGCACTTCGGCGACTACGGCGGCCTGCCGATGAAGATCCTGTGGGCGCTGCTGGATGTGGCGACCCTCTTCGTGCTGGGCAGTGGCCTGTATTTGTGGCTGAAGAAGCGTCGCCAGGTCAGCGCCACCGCGCCCACGCTGATGCGGCTGTCTCTTATACACATCTCCGAGCCCACGAGACGGACTCCTATC
>CAXDTK010000053.1:0-22600 GCA_963992225.1 uncultured Comamonadaceae bacterium
TACACCTAAGCCTTCGTCGGCAGCGTCAGATGTGTATAAGAGACAGCGATGAAACGCCTCCTCGCCACGCTGGCCCTCACCGCCGTCGCCTCGGCCGCCTGCGCCCACGGCAACGTGTCCTGCCCCGCCCTGCCCAAGGAAGAAAAGAAGCCGCAGATGGAACTGCAGCGCAAGCTGGAGGCCGAGGGCTGGAAGGTGCGCCAGGTGCGCCACTACAACGGCTGCTACGAGGTCTACGGCTTCGACGGCGCCGGCAGGAAGGCCGAGGCCTTCTTCCACCCCAAGACCTTCGAGCGCGTCTACCCCGAGGGCGAGCAGCCCGCCGCGCCCGCGAAGTAGGTGATGGCCGGCACGCCGCAGGTACGCGTCTGGGACGCGCTGGTGCGCACGCTGCACTGGACGCTGGCCGCCGCGGTGCTCACCGCCTGGATCAGCGGCCACTGGCAGCCCGCCAGCTTCGACGCCGTGCACCACGGCGCCGGCTACGTCGCGCTGGCCGCCGTGGTGCTGCGCCTGGGCTGGGGCTGCGTCAGCGGCGGCCATGCGCGGCTGTCGCGCTTCGTGCGCGGGCCGCGCGCCGTGCTGGCCTACGCCCGCGCGCTGCGCGCCGGCCATGCGCCGCGCCACATCGGCCACAACCCGCTGGGCGGCTGGATGGCACTGCTGCTGTGGGCCTGCGCGGTGGCACTCACCCTCACCGGCTGGCTCTACACCACCGACTGGCTGTGGGGCTACGGCTGGCTGGCGGACCTGCATGCCGCGCTGGGCTGGTTGATCGCGGCCTGCATCGGCGCGCATCTGGGCGGCGTCGCGATGACCGGCCGGCGCCATCGCGAGCACCTCGTCGGCGCCATGCTGCACGGCCGCAAGCGCGCGCCCGAGGCGGGCGACATCGGCTGAGAAGGCCGTGCTGATCGGCCTCTTCTGACGCGAGGCCGCGACAACCCCGATGTTTCCTGGGCGGATACGCGTTTCCTCCTGGGAGAAAGCCTTCTTTTTCCCCAGCGAGCGCAGTACCATCGCCGCCGCAGGGTGCTAGAGAGAAATGAAGGCTTACGCGGCCTTCACCCGGGCCCGGCACATCAACAACCTTTGATGGAGTGAATCGACATGGCAACTGCGAAGAAGGCCGCGCCCGCGAAGAAGGCGGCAGCACCGGCGAAGAAGGCGGCACCGGCAAAGAAGGCGGCAGCGCCCGCCAAGGCGCCGGCAGCGAAGAAGGCAGCAGCGCCGGCCAAGAAGGCCGCCGCACCGGCGAAGAAGGCAGCCCCGGCCAAGAAGGCCGCCGCGCCCGCCAAGAAGCGCACGCCCAACGCCGCCTTCATGAAGGCCCTGACCCCCAGCAGCGCCCTCGCGGCCATCGTCGGCGCAGCACCGCTGCCGCGCACCGACGTGACCAAGAAGGTCTGGGAGTACATCAAGAAGAACAAGCTGCAGGACGAGCTGCAGAAGCGCGTCATCAACGCCGATGCCAAGCTGAAGGAAATCTTCGGCAAGGCCAAGGCCGACATGTTCGAGATGACCAAGCTGATCAACAGCCACCTGAAGTGAGATGGCGCCGCGCACGCCGCGGCCCGTCGAACGAAAGCCCGGCCTGGCCGGGCTTTTTTCTTGGCCGTGCCGGCAGCGCGCCGGTCAGCCCACCAGCCGCTGCAGCTCGGCCTGCAGCTGCGGCACGTCGATGGGCTTGAGCCAGTAGTCGTCGAAGCCGGCCGCCCGCGCCGCGCGCACCAGCGCGCCGGGGTCGTCGGCCGACAGCGCCACCCAGCGCGTGCCCTGCAGCGCGGCGGTCAGCGCGGCATCGGCGTTGACGCGCTCGCGCAGCTGCAGGCCCGTCATGTCGGGCAGGTTCATGTCCACCAGCACTACCGCCGGCGGGCTGGCGGCCAGCGTCGCCAGCGCTTCGGCACCGGTCTCGGCCATGAGCAGTTCCCAGCCCGGCAACAGACGGAATACCTCTTCCATCAGGATCAAGTGGATGCGGTCGTCTTCGACGTAGAGCACCCGCGGAGCGGCGCGGTGGGGCATGGGATTCGGGGCGTACTGCAGAGCGTCGGCACGATAGCAGCATTGGCGCCGCCCCCGGGACCCAGCCCAGGCTTGAGCGCACGGCCGCCCCGGCCGTGAATTCCGTCACCATCCGCCCACCCCCGCTTTGGGCGGTTAGCCGACTGCACCGACCGTAACAATCCCTAACATCTGGTCCATGCGCTCGGCCTCGGGCGCTTTCATGTCTTGGACCCCGATGTCGCTGCTCGCTTCCCTCGCCCTTGCCTCCGCCGGTGCCACGCTGCCCCACTGCAGCTGGGACCGCCCCGGCGTCGACCCGTTCATGGGCGACGTGGTGGCGGCGGTGGACCGCTACCGCGACATCCCGGCCGCCACGCGCGACAAGCTGAAGGCGCGCATGAAGGCACGCCGCTACGACGACATCGCCGTCATCACGCGCGACGCCATCCAGGGCCAGGCCGGCTACGCGCCGGAGATCCGCGACATGCATTTCGGCGCCGGCGCGGTCTGCGCCAGCGTGACGCGCCTGCGCTGGACGGCGGCCATGCAGGAGCGCGGCCTCGTCTACTGCGAGGACGGCCACTGCATCCTGGTGCCCACGGTGTGCCGCAACGTCAGCCGCATCCGCCGCCTCGACCAGCCCGCCGCGGCGGCCGGGGAGGGGGCGGGCCGCGTTGCGTCGGCCCCCCGCGAGGGCGAGGACAACAGCCCGCTGGAGTTCGACCCGCCGGCCGCCGGCCCCATGGCGGCCGCGGCGCCCGACAGCTTTGCGCAGCAGTCCGGCACGCCTTCGCTGGACGGCGGCGGCGCGGCCGCCTCGCCGGGCAGCTTCGCCGGCCTGGCCGGTGGTGCGCCGGGCCCGCAGGCCGGCGAAGGCGGCCGGCCGCCGCCGCTGGCCAGCCTCGGCATGCCGGCGCTGCCGCCGGGCACGGTGCGCCCGGCCGAATCGCTGCCGGAGCTGCCCACCGTCACGCCGGCCGTGCCGGAGCCCCACAGCTGGGCGCTGCTGGGCGCCGGCCTGCTGTTGATCGGCCAGCGGCTGCGCCGCCGGCGCTGATCAGCGCGCCTTCTTCAGCAGCGGCGCCAGGTAGCGCCCGGTGTGGCTGGCCTCGCAGGCCGCCACCTCCTCCGGCGTGCCGGCCACCAGCAGCATGCCGCCGCCGGCGCCGCCCTCCGGGCCCATGTCCACCAGCCAGTCGGCCGTCTTGATGACGTCCAGGTTGTGCTCGATGACGACGATGGTGTTGCCCGCGTCGCGCAGCTGGTGCAGCACCTTCAGCAGCAGCGCGATGTCGGCGAAGTGCAGGCCGGTGGTGGGCTCGTCGAGGATGTAGAGGGTCCGTCCCGTGTCGCGCTTGCTCAGCTCCAGCGCCAGCTTGACGCGCTGGGCCTCGCCGCCGGACAGCGTGGTGGCGCTCTGGCCCAGCTTCACATAGCCCAGGCCCACGTCCAGCAGCGTCTGCAGCTTGCGCGCCAACGTGGGCACGGCGTTGAACAGGTTGAAGGCGTCCTCCACCGTCATGTTCAGCACGTCGGTGATGTTCTTGCCCTTGTAGAGCACCTCCAGCGTCTCGCGGTTGTAGCGCCGGCCCTGGCAGACGTCGCAGGGCACGTAGACGTCGGGCAGGAAATGCATCTCCACCTTCAGCACGCCGTCGCCCTGGCAGGCCTCGCAGCGGCCGCCGGCCACGTTGAAGCTGAAGCGCCCGGGCCCGTAGCCGCGCTCGCGGGCGGTGGGCATCTCGGCGAACAGCTCGCGGATGGGCGTGAACAGGCCGGTGTAGGTGGCCGGGTTGGAGCGCGGCGTGCGGCCGATGGGGCTCTGGTCGACGTTGATGACCTTGTCGAACGCGTCCAGGCCCTCGATCTCGTCGTAGGGCGCGGGGTCGGCATGGCTCTGGTAGAGCTTCTTGGCGACGGCGGTGTACAGCGTGTCGTTGACCAGCGTGCTCTTACCCGAGCCGGACACGCCGGTCACGCAGGTCAGCAGGCCCACCGGGATCTCCACCGTCACGCCCTTGAGGTTGTTGCCGCGGGCGTTGACGATGCGCAGCTTCTGGTCGTCGGCGGGCCTGTGGCGCTGCGGGGGCACCTCGATGCAGGCCACGCCGCTGAGGTAGCGGCCGGTCAGCGAGTTGGGGTCGGCCGCCACCTGGGCCGGCGTGCCCTGCGACATGATGCGGCCGCCATGTACGCCGGCGCCGGGCCCCAGGTCCAGCACCCAGTCGGCCGCGCGGATGGCGTCCTCGTCATGCTCCACCACCAGCACCGAGTTGCCGAGGTCGCGCAGCCGGCGCAGCGTGGCGATGAGGCGGTCGTTGTCGCGCTGGTGCAGGCCGATGCTGGGCTCGTCCAGCACGTACATCACGCCGGTCAGGCCCGAGCCGATCTGCGACGCCAGGCGGATGCGCTGCGCCTCGCCGCCGGACAGTGTGTCGGCGCTGCGGTCCAGGCTCAGGTAGTTCAGGCCCACGTCGTTGAGGAAGCGCAGCCGCGACGCGATCTCGCGGATGACCTTGTCGCCGATCTCGGCCTTGTTGCCCTTGAGCTTGAGCCCTTCGAAGTAGTCCAGGCATTCACGCAGCGTGGAATGCTCCACCTCGTAGATGGGTCGGCCCTTGAAGCCGGCCGGCGCATCGGCCGGCTGCAGCACCACGTGGCGCGCCTCGCGCCGCAGCCGCGAGCCCTCGCAGGCCACGCAGGGCTTGGCAGCCATGTAGCGGGCCAGGTCCTCGCGCACCGCCGCCGAGTCGGTCTCCTTGTAGCGGCGCTGCAGGTTGGGCAGGATGCCCTCGAAGGGATGGTGGCGCTTGACGCTGCGCTTCTTGCCCGAGGCGCTCTCGGCCTGGTAGGTGAAGGCGATCTCCTGCTCGCCCGAGCCGTGCAGCAGCACCTGCTGCGCCGCGGCGGGCAGGCTCTCCCAGGGCGCCTCGACGTCGAAGCCGTAATGCGCGGCCACCGACTCCAGCAGCGTGAAGGTGTAGGGGTTGCGGCGGTCCCAGCCCTTCACCGCCCCGCTGGCCAGGCTCAGCGTGGGGAAGGCCACCACGCGGTCGGCATCGAACACGGTGACCTGGCCCAGGCCCTCGCAGCTCGGGCAGGCACCCACCGGCGAGTTGAACGAGAACAGGCGCGGCTCCAGCTCCGGCAGCGAGTAGGAGCAGATCGGGCAGGCGAACTTGCTGGAGAACAAAGTCGCGGCGTGGGTCGGCTGGTCCATGTCCACCACCAGCGCCCGGCCGTCGGCCAGCCGCAGTGCGGCCTCGAAGCTCTCGGCCAGCCGCTGGCGCAGGCTGTCGGCGGCGTCGTGGCGCAGCTTGATGCGGTCGATGACCACGTCGATGTCGTGCTTCTCGGCCTTCTTCAGCGCCGGCAGGTCGGGCACCTCCACCGTGGCGCCATCGACGCGGAAGCGCACATAGCCCTGCGCCTGCAGGTCGGCGAACAGCTCGGCGAACTCCCCCTTGCGGTCGCGCACCACCGGCGCCAGCAGCATCAGCCGGCTCTCGTCGGGCATGGCCAGCACGGCGTCCACCATCTGGCTGACCGACTGCGCCTCCAGCGGCAGGTGGTGGTCCGGGCAGAAGGGCGTGCCGGCGCGGGCGTACAGCAGCCGCAGGTAGTCGTGGATCTCGGTGACCGTGCCGACGGTGGAGCGCGGGTTGTGACTGGTGGCCTTCTGCTCGATGGAGATGGCCGGCGACAGGCCTTCGATGACGTCCACGTCCGGCTTGTCCATCAGCTGCAGGAACTGCCGCGCGTAGCTGGACAGGCTCTCGACATAGCGCCGCTGGCCCTCGGCATACAGCGTGTCGAACGCCAGCGACGACTTGCCCGAGCCCGACAGCCCGGTGATGACCACCAGTGCATGCCGCGGCAGGTCGACGTCGATGTTCTTCAGGTTGTGCGTGCGCGCACCGCGCACGCGGATGAATTTCGACTCGGGCGGGGAAGGCAGATCGGGAAGCGCCATGGCAGTTTTCACAAGGGAACCGGCCATGATAGGTGGCCACAATCCGGCGCACGAAACAACCGGAGCGACGGATGTCCATGGTTCTGCGCGCCGCGATCCTGGTGTTGTCGCTGTGCGGCTTGTCGGCGCCGGCCGCCGCCGAGCCCCCGGCCATCAAGGCGTTCTTCAAGCGCCCCCAGGTGCGCGAACCCAAGCTGAGCCCGAGCGGGCGCTATCTGGCAATCCAGACCGCTGGCCGCAACGACCGCATGAAGCTGGCCGTGATCGACCTGCACACGATGGCCGAGCCCCGCTTCGTGGCCGGCTTCAGCGATGCCGACATTGCCAGCCACCGGTGGCTCAACGAGGAGCGGCTGGTGTTCCGCATCTCCAATTCGCCCGACGGCAGCACCCGCGTGATGCCCGGCGGTCTCTGGGCCGTGGACCGGGACGGCAAGAACGGCCGCCAGCTCATCAACAGCTACAAGTCATTCATCACCAACGACGTGAGCCTTGTCAGCGACCGGCGACTGGACATCAACTGGACGCTGCACGGCGTCCCGGCGGACGGCAGCCACGACGTCATCGTCATGCGTCGACGTTGGGGCTCGGAGTCCGAAGCCACCGGCGCGCAGCTGGCGAGGATGGATACGCGCTCGGGCCTGACCCGCAACCTCAGCGCGGGCCTGCCTGACTACGTGGTCGACTGGCTGCTGGACTGGCGAGGCGAACCTTACGCCGTGCAGGCCTTCCAAGGCGGCAAAAGCCGCTTCTACAAGCGCGACGCCGAAGGCCGCTGGCAGGCGTGGTTCGAGGATGACGGCTACAACCGGCGGCATCCCGTGCCCACCTGGATCAGCCCCGATGGGCAGATGGTGGGCGAGAAGAGTCACAACGGGTTCACCGCGCTGTTCGAGCTGGACCCGGCGACGGGCGAGGCGCACAAGGAGCCTCTGGTCACCACCCCCGGCTACGACTACCACGGCGAGCTCGTGTTCGACCCCGATGCGGGCCGTTTGCTGGGCGTCCGCTACGAGACCGACGCGCCGGGCACCGCGTGGCTGGACCCGGCCATGAAGGCCGTTCAGGCCGACATCGATGCCCGGCTGCCAGGCACCGTCAACCTGATCGAATGCCAGCGGTGCCTGAACGCCACGCACCTGGTCGTCACGGCGGTGTCGGACCAGCGGCCCCTGGCCTACTACCTCTACAAGTCGGCGGACAAGAGCCTGCAACGCCTGTTGGCGGCTCCGGCCGAGCTCCGCGCAGCTGGCATGGGGCAGCGGGACTACCACCGCATCACCGCGCGGGATGGACTGGAGCTTCCTGTTCTCGTGACCCAGCCGGCCGGCGGCGTGAAGGGCAGGATGCCCACCGTCCTGCTCGTGCACGGCGGCCCCTACGTGCGCGGCACGCACTGGCGCTGGGATGCCGACGCCCAGTTCCTCGCCAGCCGCGGCTACCTGGTGCTGGAGCCCGAGTTCCGGGGCAGCACCGGTTATGGCTGGCGGTTGTTCCGGGCCGGCTGGAAACAGTGGGGCCTGGCCATGCAGGACGACATCGCCGACACGCTGGCCTGGGCCGCCAAGCAGGGCTGGGCCGACCCGCAGCGCGCCTGCATCATGGGCGCCAGCTACGGCGGCTATGCGGCCATGATGGGCGCCGTCGCGCAGGGCAACTTGTTCAAGTGCGCCGTCAACTGGGTCGGTGTGACAGACCTCGGCCTGCTGAGCAGCATCCACTGGAGCGACATTTCCGAGGAGTGGAAGCAGTACGGCATGAAGCGGCTGGTGGCGGACCCTGTCTCCGATGCCGAGCAGATCCGCAAGACCTCGCCGCTGCAACGCGCCCAGGAAATCCGCATGCCACTGCTGATGGCCTATGGCGGCCTGGATCGCCGCGTGCCGATCAAGCATGGCGAAGAGATGAAAGCCGCGCTGCGCCCCGACCAGGAGATCGAATGGGTGGTCTACCCGGACGAAGGCCATGGCTGGTTCAACCTCCAGACGAACGAAGACTTCTGGGGCCGCGTCGAGCGCTTCCTGGCCCGGCACCTCGCGCCCGCCAACTGACGGCTCATCCACGCCGCCTGCAGCTCGCGGCGCGGCTCCGACGCTTCATCGCAGCGCCCTGGCGGCGCGCGGTCCGGTTGCCGAAACTGCTTCCATCGACACAGCAATACCGCCGGTCGGAACCCCAAGGAAGCATCATGAAAGCCACCGTCCTCATCCAAGCCGCCGCCGTCGCCGCCTTCGCGTTCACCGCCTTCGCGGCTCACGCCGCACCGCGGGAAGTCAAGACGCTGCCGCGTGTGGTCATCACCGGCAAGGCTGTGCAGGATGTCGCCCAGCTGCCGCGCGTGGTCGTCACCGGGTATGCCCAGCGTGACGTGGCGCAGCTGCCGCGCGTGACCGTGGTGGGCGTCAGCGAAGCCACGCTGCTGCGCCAGCAGACCCTCGCCGCCGCCAAGTCCGCCACCCGTCGCGCCTGAGCACCGCATGCGCTGCATGACCCCGCAGACCTCCCGAGCCGAGTCGCCGGCGCAGCAGGCCGGTGGCCGCCGCTGCGCCGACGAGTCGGCTTGGTGCAACGCTTTGTCACAGGTCTGAAAGACAATCGGGCTTCTTCATCGGAGCCCCCTTGTGAAAGAAGAGCTGCGCAAACGCCGGTCCTGGCTGGATGGCTTCATGGCCTATCCCGCGCCCACCGGCCTGAGTGAAACCCAGCTGCGCGAGAACATCATCCTGCTGGACCAGGCGCTGTACGCGCTGTGGAACCTGGGCGACAACCTCATCTACGGCTGGACACCCGAGCCGCGCGGCCTGCGCGTGCTGGTGGCACCGCACCAGATGCTGACCGAGTTCGCGCTCGGCGACGGCAGCCTGCCCGGCGCCGAGCTGACGCGCCGAGCGCGGCTGCTGGACAAGCTGCTGTCCAACCAGGAGCACCTGGATGCCCAGGCCTTCGACGCCGTCGCCGCCGCGCTGGGCGTGGCGCCGCGCAGCATCGCGCTGCCCTTCAGCCCCGCGCGCGGGCTGGGCCTGCCGCTGATCGCCGCGATCGCCGCGCGCTACGGCGTGCGGCTGGTGGAAGACCGCGCCGTCATCCTGTTCGACGCGGTCGGCTTCTCACTGCTCACGCCGCTGCAGCAGGTGGTGCAGCTCAACAGCCTGTCCTGCTCGGTCAACGCCGCCTACGCCAAGCTGCTGGACCGCGAGATCAACATCAACTTCGCGCGCACCACCACGGGCGACGGCTTCTACATCTGGAACCGCATGCGCGGCGTCGTGGCCAACGTGGAGCTGTACCAGCTGATGCAGTTCATCCTGGCCGACAACGCCATCGCCCACGAGCGCGCGACGCGGCCGGAGTCGGTGCCGCGGCTGCGCGCCTGCTTCCATGTCGGCTCGCACTACGAGTTCTACCAGTCCGAAGGGCTCAACCCGACCTCGTTCAGCTACCTGGTGGGCCAGGTGACCATCGAGCTGGCGCGCATGATCGACAACGCCCAGCCGGGGCAGATCCTGGTGGGCAAGTTCAACACGCTGATGCACGACGAGGCCAGCGGCGCGGACGTGCGCATCGACAGCCTGGACTTCGTCGAGCGCACCCGCGCGCCGCTGCGCAGCCTCAACGGCCTGAAGCTGGCAGGCTCCGAAGTCGACGAGATCGCCTGCTACCTGACCGGGCGGCGCGACGAGCAGGGCCTGTGGGGCATCAGCGAGTACCAGATCGCCGACAAGCATGGCCTGATCCACCGCGTCTACAACGCCAAGATCAACATCCACCGCCGCAACGGCGAGCCCATCTACCTGGGCCTGCGCGAGGAAGACCTGCCGCCGGACGCGCCGCGCACGGTGGCGGACACCGACTTCGCGCCGCTGCAGGGCTGATGCAGCGCCAGGCCGCACTGCGGTAGAGCAGGGTCTCCAGAACCGCCGTGCTTGTGCAAGTCCAGCGGAGCGCAAAGTTAGGATGGCCGGCGCCGTGACCGAGCTCCCCGCCTTCTCCACCGCCTCGCCTGCTCCGGCTGCCGCGCCCGCCGCGCCTGCCGGCCCGGGCGCGTCGGGCCAGCGGCGCCTGCTGACGCTGCTGTTCGTGGACCTCAGCGGCTCCACCGCGATGGCCGAGTGGCTGGAGGCGGAGCATTACGCCGCGATGCTGGCCACGCTGCGGGCGCTGTACGAACGCATCGTGCCCCACCACGGCGGCGTCATCGCGCGCATCCAGGGCGACGGCATGCTGGCCGTGTTCGGCCACCCCGAGGTGCGCGAGGACGACGGCCGCCGCGCCACCGAGGCGGCGCTGGAGCTGCACGCCGCCGTGCGTGGCCTGCAGCCGCCGGGGCCGCGGCCGGCCGGCTTCCCCGGCCTGACGCTGCACAGCGGCATCCACGCCGGCATCGTGCTGGTCAACGAGGGCGACCAGATGCGCGGCCGCTTCGAGCTGCTGGGCAACGCGCCCAACATCGCCGCGCGGCTGTCGGAGGCGGCGCGGGCCGACGAGATCATCGCCAGCGACGAGAGCCTGGGCCTGCAGAGCCAGTTCTTCGAGACCGGCCCGCGCTTCACGCTGCAGCTGCGCGGCCGCGCCACGCCGCTGGCCGTCTACCGCGTGCTGGGCCGCGCGCCGGTGGGGCGGCGCTTCGAGGCCAGCATGCGCCGCGGCCTGGCGCCGTTCGTCGGGCGCGACATCGAGCTGACGCTGCTGGACGCGGCGCTGGCCCGCGCACTGGCCGGCCACAGCCTGTGGGTGGGTCTGCGCGCCGGCGCCGGCGTGGGCAAGACGCGGCTCACCGAGGAGTTCCTGCGCCGTGCGGCCGACCAGCCCTGCCGCATCCACCGCGGCTACTGCGAGAGTTATCTCAGCGCCGAGCCGCTGCAGCCCTTCCTGCAGATGCTGCGCGCGATGGACGGCATGGCCGATGCGCCCCCCGAGCTGTCCGCCGCCCAGCACAGCGCCCCCGCCCAGCGCGCCGACGCGCTGCTGGCGCTGCTGCTGGCGCTGGCGCAGCGCACGCCGCAGCTGGTCTTCATCGACGACCTGCAGTGGGCCGACGACGCCTCGCTGCGGCTGCTGCACCGCCTGCGCGCGGGGGCGGCGGCACAGCGCCTGCCGCTGCTGCTGCTGAGCGCCAGCCGCCCGCCGGCGGTCCACCTGCCCGGCGCCCACGACGAGCATGCCGAGCTGATCGAGCTGCCGCCGCTGACCGAGGACGAGGCCGCCTGCGCGGTGCAGCAGCTGCTGCCGCAGATCGACCCCTTCATCGCCGCCGAGGTGCAGCGCCATGCCGGCGGCAATCCGCTGTTCATCGAGGAGCTGTGCCATGCCGCCGCGGACGCCGGCGAGAAGCCGGTCGAGGGCCAGAGCAGCTCGGCCTGGCTGGCCGCGCTGGTCGAGTCCCGCGTCGGCCGCCTGCCGCCCGAGCAGGCCATCCTGGTGCGGCTGGCCGCCGTCATCGGCAACGTCATCCCGGTGTGGCTGCTGGAGGCGCTGTCGGGCTGCGGCGAGCAGCACCCGGCGGTGCGGGCGCTGGCCGCGCAGGACTTCATCTTCCCGGACCAGCACCCCGGCCACCTGCGCTTCAAGCACGGCATCACGCGCGACGTCGTCTACGAGGCCACCGGCCTGCACGACCGCCAGGCGCTGCACCGGCGCATCAGCCGCGAACTGGGCGCCCGCGGCGGTGGCGAGGACCAGCTGCACGAGCAGCTGGCCTACCACGACGCCGCCGCGCACGACTGGCCCGCGGCGGCCCGCCATGCCGAGGCCGCCGGCGACCAGGCGCTGGCCGCGTCCGCGCTGGACCGCGCCAAGAAGCAGTACCGCGCCGCGCTGGCCGCGCTGGAGTTCCTGCAGGGCCCCGACGAGGACGACGCCACCTCCCGCGAGCGGCGCCGCCGCTGGATCGGCATCGCGCAGCGGCTCGGCATGGCCTGCGTGTTCGACGCGTCGCAGGACGACCTGCGCGTGCTCCGGCATGCCGCCGCGCTGGCCCATGAAGACGGCGAGCCGGGCCTGATCGCGCGCACCGAGTACTGGCTGGCCTACGTCGGCTACGCGCTCGGCGAGACGCGCGACAGCCTGGCCCATGCCCGCGCCGCCGTCGACACCGCGCAACGCTGCGGCGACCACGCGCTGCTGGCCCAGCTGCCCGGCACCGTCGGCCAGCTGCAGGCCGCCGCCGCCGACTATGCCGAAGCCCTGCCCATGCTGGACCTGGCCATCGCCCGCCAGCGCCAGCGCGCGAGCAAGAGCCCGGCCAACCAGATCGGGCTGTCGTACTCGCTGTGCTGCCGCGCCTATGTGCTGGGCGACCAGGGCCTGTTCGCGCAGGCCCACGAGATCTTTGCCGAGGCGCTGGCGCCGTTCGACGGCAGCGGCCATGCGGTCGAGGCCAGCATCCAGGGCTGGCGGGCCGCCGTGCTGCTGTGGCAGGGCCGCTGGGCCGAGGCGCGCGACGCCGCGGCCGTGGCCCACCGCGTCGGCGCCCAGGTGCGCAGCATGTTCACCTGCGCAATGGGCCATGCCGCCGGCGCCTATGGCGCCTGGATGCACCAGGCGGACCCGGCGGCGCGCCAGCACATCCTCGACGCCACCGCCTGGCTGGCGCCGCGCGGCGGCGGCCTGTACAGCAGCTTCAACCATGGCTGGCTGGCCGACATCCTGTCGACGCAGGGCGAGGCCGGCGCGGCGCGGCGCCATGTCGCGCTGGCGCTCAAGCGCGGCCGCCAGCATGACTGGATCGGCGGCGCCATGGCCTACCGCGCCGCCGCCCGCCTGGCCTGCCAGCAGGGCGATGTGGCGCGCGCCGGCCGCTACCTGGCGCTGGCGCGCCGGGCCGGTGCGCAGCGCAACTCGGCGCACGAGGCCGCCGTCACGGCGCTGCTGGAGGCCGAACTGCGCCTGGACGACCGCTGGCCCGCCGCGCTGGACCTGGCCCGCGCCGAATTCGAGCGCATGGGCATGGCCGGCTTCCTGGCGCGCTGCGAGCCGCGCTGAGTGCACCGCCGCGGCCGCGACGGTGGCCGAAACGCCGGCAAAACCGTCTTCAAAAGACTCTGACCCCGTTTTTCATCCCTCTTTCGGGGGTGGCATGGGGGATGCGCCGGGCCGCTCTCCCCCTTCGTCCCACCCTCTGGGTGATGTCGCGAAACAGGGCCGGCGCCGATGCTGACGGTGTGACGTTTTCCACGACGTCGACCACCTTCGCACCGGAGCCCGCCATGCAATTCTTCAGCTCTTCGCAGTTCCCCTGGGCCAACTCCAAGCTGCCGGCCGCGGTCACGGCCCAAGCGGGCGCCCGCCTCAACGCGGCCGGCAAGCCGGAGCCCTGCGGCTGGTACGACTCCAGCTTCGACCTGGCCCGCGGCCTGGAGGTGTCGGAGGAGGACAACGACACGCTCTACCAGCTGTGGGACCTGTCGCAGCAATGACGCCCGGCCCTGCGGCCGGCGGCGGCTACAGCGTGCAGGCCAGCGTCGTCCCCTGCAGGATCGCGCGCTTGGCGTCCAGCTCGCCGGCCTCCAGCGCGCCGCCGATCAGGTGCACGCTGACACCGGCCGCGCGCAGCGGCGCCTCCAGCTCGCGCAGCGGCTCCTGGCCCGCGCACAGCACGATGGTGTCGGCCTCGATCAGCTGCGCGTCCTTGCGCTGCTCGCCGTAGCTGACCCACAGGCCCTCGGGCGTGATCTGCTCGTAGTTCACGCTGGCCAGCATCTCCACCTGCTTCATCTTCAGCGCGGCGCGGTGGATCCAGCCGGTCGTCTTGCCCAGGCCCGCACCGGGCTTGCCGGCCTTGCGCTGCAGCAGCGTGATGCGGCGCGCGGGCGCCTCGGGCGCAGGCCGCAGCAGGCCGGCCCGCACCTGCTCGGGGTCGCCCACGCCCCAGTGGCGGCGCCAGGCCGCCGGGTCCAGCGTCAGCGAATGGCCGGCCTCCAGCAAATACTCCGCCACATCGAAGCCGATACCGCCCGCGCCGACGATGGCCACCTGGCCGCCCACCGGCTTGCCGTGCCGCAGCACGTCGATGTAGCTCAGCACCTGGCCGCGCCGTTCGCCCTCGGCCTGGCCCTGGATCTTCGGGTCGCGGGCCGTCACGCCGGTGGCCAGCAGCACCTCGTCGAAGCCCTTCAGCGTGTCGACCTCGGCGCGGCTGTTCAGCCGCAGGTCCACGCCGGTGACCTCGATGCGGCGGCGGAAATAGCGCAGCGTCTCGCTGAACTCCTCCTTGCCCGGGATGCGCCGCGCCATGTTGAACTGGCCGCCGATCTCGGCCGCCGCGTCGAACAGCGTCACCGCATGGCCGCGTTCGGCCAGCGTGGTGGCCGCGGCCAGCCCGGCCGGGCCGGCGCCGACGACGGCGATGCGCTTGCTCGCGCCGCTCGCCACCGGCTTCAGCACGATCTGCTGCTCGTAGGCCGCGCGCGGGTTGACCAGGCAGGTCGAGATCTTCTGCGCGAAGGTGTGGTCCAGGCAGGCCTGGTTGCAGGCGATGCAGGTGTTGATCTCGTCGGCCCGGCCCTGGCGGGCCTTCTTCACGAAGTCGGCATCGGCCAGGAAGGGCCGCGCCATCGACACCATGTCGGCCGAGCCGTCGGCCAGCACGCCTTCGGCCACCTCCGGCGTGTTGATGCGGTTGCTGGTGATCAGCGGCGTGGTGATGCCCTCGGCGCGCAGCTGGGTGCGCAGCTTGGCGGTCACCCACGCGAAGCCCGCGCGCGGCACGCTGGTGGCGATGGTCGGGATGCGCGCCTCGTGCCAGCCGATGCCGGTGTTGATGATCGTGGCGCCCCCGCGCGCGACGCGCCGGGCCAGCTCCAGCACCTCGTCCCAGCTGCTGCCGTTGGGAATCAGGTCCAGCATGGACAGCCGGTAGATGACGATGAAGTCCGGCCCCACCGCCTCGCGGATGCGCGCCAGGATCTCCAGCGGCAGCCGCATGCGGTTCTCGTACGAGCCGCCCCAGCCGTCCGTGCGCTGGTTGGTGTGCGTGACCAGGAACTGGTTGATGAAATAACCCTCGCTGCCCATCACCTCCACGCCGTCGTAGCCGGCCTCGCGGGCCAGCTTCGCGCAGCGCACGAAGGCGCGGATCTGGCGCTCGATGCCCCGCGCGCTCAGCTCGCGCGGCGTGAACGGCGTGATCGGGCTCTGGATGCGCGACGGCGCCACGCACAGCGGCGAGTAGCCATAGCGGCCGGTGTGCAGGATCTGCAGCGCGATCTTGCCGCCCTCGGCATGCACGGCGTCGGTGATGAGCCGGTGCCGCCGCGCCGCGCCCGAGGTGGCCAGCGTGCCCGCGAACGGCTTGGCCCAGCCCTCGATGTTGGGCGCGAAACCCCCGGTCACGATCAGCCCCACCTCGCCACGCGCCCGCTCGGCGAAGAACACCGCCATGCGCTCGAAATGCTTGCGGCCGTCCTCCAGGCCGGTGTGCATGCTGCCCATCAGCACGCGGTTTTTCAGCGTCGTGAAGCCGAGGTCCAGGGGCGCGAGGAGGTGCGGGTAGGTCATCGGCGGATGCTAACGATGGCCCGCCGCGCCGAATTGGAGTGGTCTCCCCAGCGGGGCAAACCCTGGCAACAGTTCTTCACCCGGCACCCCCAAGGCGGCAAACCGTGACATCCTCCGCTTGAGTTCTAATCGCGAGTCCGCGTGTTCAGGGTTTCAGCCCGGCGGTTTGGTTTTTTCGGAGAGTTCTCGATGCGATTCACCCCCTCGGCCACCCGGCTGGCCTTGACGCTGAGCCTGTCGGCCACGGCATTCCTGACTGCCTGCGGCGGCGGCGGTGGTGGCGACAGCAACACCCAGGTGCGCCTGCTCAACGCCACGCGCTCCTACGCCCAGCTGGACCTGTCGGTCAACGACAAGACCATCAACAGCAAGGTCGCCTATGCCAGCGCCGGCGAGTACGCCAGCGTCGACACCAACGCCACAGCCACGCGCGTGCTGGCCAGCGACACCGGCACCAGCATCTCCGCGACGACGCCGACGCTGACCGGCGGCAGCAACTACACCTACATCACCTACGGCTTCGCCGGCTCCGTGCGCACCTCGCTGCTGGAAGAGAGCCAGACCGCGCCCGAGGCCAACAAGGCCAAGCTGCTGGTGCTGAACCTGGCGCCCGATGCCGGCGCGCTGGACGCCTACATCACCACGGCCGCCAACTGCGCCCTGACCTCCGACACCGCGCTGACGACCAACCTGCAGGGCGGCGCCGGCAGCGGCTACATCCAGGTCAACTCGGGCACCTTCCGCGTCTGCGTGACCGGCTACAACAAGCGCAGCGACCTGCGCCTGGAGATCCCGGCCGTCACGCTGGACTCGGCCAGCGTCAACACGCTGATCCTGACGGCCTCCGAAGGCGGCGTGCTGGTCAACGGCATCACCATGGTCCAGAAGGGCGCGGTCAAGAACTTCGCCAACACGCTGAGCCGCGTGCGCACCGTCGCCGCGCTGAGCGCGGCCGGCCAGGTGACCTCGTCGGTCAACGGCCAGTCGATGTTCAACAGCGCCATCAGCCCGCTGATCAGCGACTACATCGCCACCGCCTCCGGCGCGCCGACGCAGTTCAGCATCGCCGTCAACGGCACGGCACGCACCTTCACGGCACCGACGCTGGTCGCCGGCAAGGACACCACGCTGCTGGTCTGGGGCGACCCGGCCGACCCGAAGCTGGCCGTGCTGGACGACGACAACCGCCTGCCCACCGTGTCGGGTGACGTCAAGGTCCGCCTGGTCAACGCGCTGCCCACCTCGGGCGCCGGCCTGAACGTGGCGTTCGGCTCCGTGGCCTCCAACGTCGCGGCCGGCAGCGCCTCCACCTTCGGCACCACGACGTCGTCGACGACCGGCGTGCAGGTGGACCTGACCATGCCGGCCGGCACGATCTACACCAACACCTCGCTGGTGTTCCCGTCCAACAGCGTGTGGACCTTCTTCGCGGTGCCCACCACCTCGGGCACCACGACGACGTCGCCGATCGCCGGCTTCACCGCCCTGCCCAAGCGCGAGCGCCCGTAAGCCGCGGCCTCGCCGCAGCCAGCCCCCGCGCCACCGGCCGGGGGCTTTTTTCATGGCCGCGCGAAGATCGCCCCATGGCTCACCCCACCCGCTTCCATCTGCAGCGGCTGCGCCAGCTCTGGCGCAGCGCCGGCTGGCCCTGCCAGGACCTCGTGGAGATCGAGCTGCTGGCCGCCGGCTGGGTGGAACGGCTGCAGGAGCCCGATGGCCGCGAGCGCCTGCGCGTGACGGACGCCGGCGTGGCGCTGATTGCCGCCTCGCTGACCCGCAACCGCGCCGCGCGTGACGCGCACGAGGCGCTGGTCGAGCGCGTCGCCACCGAGATGCAGCGCGCCGGCCGCATCGCCTGGCGCGGCCTCGCGCTGCGCGCCGGGCTGCCGCAGGAGGACGGCCGCATGCAATGGGTCAACGCCATGCCCGACGTCTACTCCATCCGCCACAGCACCGTGGAGGATTACCTCGAGCCCGCCATCCACGAGATCAAGGTCAGCCGCGCCGACCTGCTGGGCGAACTGCGCCGCCCGGCCAAGTCGGCCGCCTACCGGGCACTGTGCGGCCAGTGCTGGTTCGTCATCCGGGCCGGCATCGCCCGGCCCGAGGAGATCCCGCCGGAATACGGCGTGCTGGTCGGGCACGAGCACCACCTCGAGCTCGCCCGCCAGGCACCCAGGCGGGCCTGCAAGCCCGACTTCGCCACCTGGATGGCGCTGGCCCGCGCCACGCCGCTGGCGCCGCCCGACGACGATCCACAATCGCCGCTCTGACCCTGAGAAGGCCCGCATGGCGACCTCACCACCCGACTGCCTGCCCCTGCCAGGCCGCGCGCCGCACCGGCCTGCCGGCCAGGGGGCCGCATGAGTGACGCCGGCCCCGACCGCTGCCCTCGCTGCGGCGGCCCCTTCCTGTGCGGTGCGGCGGCCGGGCATTGCGACTGCTTCGGCATCGCGCTGGACGATGCGCAGCGCGCCTGGGTGGCGGCACGCTGGCAGGGCTGCCTGTGTGTCGCATGCTTGCGCGACATCGCCGGCGGCGCGGGCATGATGCCGGTCTCATGCGCCTCCTCGACCGCCTCGCCCCGCCCCTGTTCATCTTCATCTGGGCCACCGGCTACATCGTCGCCAAGTACGCCGCCCCCTACGCCGACCCGCTGACCTTCCTGAGCTGGCGCTACGCCGGCGTGCTGGTGCTGATGCTGGGCCTGGCGCTGGTCGCGCGGGCGCGCTGGCCGTCGCGGCGCGACATGCTGCACCTGGCGGTGGCCGGCATCGGCATCCAGGCGCTCTACCTCGGCGGCGTCTGGGTGGCCATCCGCCAGGGGCTGCCGGCCGGCACGGCGGCGCTGATCGTCAACCTGCAGCCGGTGCTGGTGGCGGCGCTGGCGCCGCTGATCGGCGAGCGCGTGACGGCGCGGCAGTGGCTGGGCGTGGCTCTGGGCCTGGGCGGCGTGCTGCTCGTCATCTGGCACAAGCTCAACCTCGGCACCAGCTACGGCCCGCCGCTCGCGCTGTGCCTGCTGGCGCTGCTGGCCATCACCGCCGGCACGCTGTACCAGAAGCGCTTCGTGCCGCAGTTCGACCTGCGCACCGGCCAGGTCGTGCAGTTCGCCGCCGCGCTGGCTGTCACGCTGCCGATGGCCTGGTGGCTGGAGCCCATGCGCATCACCTGGAACAGCCAGGTGCTGGCCGCGATGGCCTGGAGCGTGCTGGTGCTGACGGCCGGCGGCATCAGCCTGATGTTCTACATGCTGCGCCACGGCCGCGTCACCGCCGTCAGCAGCACCATGTACCTGGTGCCCTCTGTCACCTCGGTGATGGCGTGGCTGCTGTTCGGCGAGACACTGGGCGCACAAGCCATCGCCGGCATGGGGGTGACGCTGCTGGGCGTCTACCTGGTCGTCGCGAGGAAACCGGAGACCGCATGACGACGAGAGCGCATCACCAGTTCTGGCCCGCCCGCGTGCCGCACGCCATCGAGCCGCCGGCCACGGCGCTGCCCGACAACCTGTGGGTCAACGCGCGCCGCTTTCCGCACCGGCCGGCGCTCATCTTCCTGGGGCACACGACCCCCTATGCCCAGCTGGCCGCGCAGGTGGCGCGCCTGGCCGCCTGGCTGGCCCAGCGCGGCATCCGGCCGGGCGACCGCGTGCTGGTGGGCCTGCAGAACTGCCCGCAGCTGGTCATCGCCCACTACGCCATCCACAGCGCCAACGCGGTGGTCGTGCCCGTCAACCCGATGAACCGCGCGGCCGAGCTCAAGCACCTCATCGACGACAGCGGCGCCGTGCTGGCCATCACCAGCGCCGATCTCAGCGCCGAATGGCTGGCCGCCGGCATGGCCGCGCGCGACCTGCTCGTCACGCGGCTGGCCGAGGTGCTGCCCGGCGGCCGGGCCGACGACCCGCGGCTGCCGCCCGGCTGGGCCGACTGGCTCAACGCCGACCTGGCCCTGCCCGCCGGCGCCACGCCCTGGGCCGACGCGCTGGCCTGCAGCGCGGCGCCGCCCGTCACCAGCGTCGGCGCCGACGACCTGGCGCTGCTGCCCTACACCAGCGGCACCACCGGCCATCCCAAGGGTTGCATGCACCGGCACCGCAGCCTGCAGCACAACGTGTTCGCCGGCGGCCTGTGGGCCAACGGCAACCACGAGGACGTGGTGCTGGGCGTGGTGCCGATGTTCCACATCACCGGCATCGTGGTCGTCATGCACGGCACGCTGGCCAGCGGCGCGGCGCTGGTGCTGATGCCGCGCTGGCAGCGCGAGTACGCCGCACGGCTGATTGCCGAGCACCGCGTCACGCGCTGGACCAACATCCCCACCATGGTCATCGACCTGCTGGCCAGCCCCGAGGTGGACCGCTTCGACCTCGGCAGCCTGGTGTCCATCGGCGGCGGCGGCGCGGCCATGCCGCAGGCCGTGGCCGAGCGGCTGCTGGCCCGCTGGGGCCTGCGCTACATGGAGGGCTACGGCCTGACCGAGACGGCCGCGCCCAGCCACAGCAACCCCTACGACGCGCCCAAGCAGCAATGCCTGGGCGTGCCCTACCTGAGCTGCGACGCCCGCGTGGTGGACCCCGACACCGGGCGCGAACTGCCCACGGGCGAGACCGGCGAGATCATCGTCCACGGCCCCATGGTGTTCGACGGTTACTGGGGCCGACCGGACGCCACCGCCGCCGCCTTCATGGTGTTCGACGGCCGGCGCTTCTTCCGCACCGGCGACATCGGCTACGTCGACGCCGACGGCTACTTCTTCATGACCGACCGGCTCAAGCGCATGATCAACGCGAGCGGCTTCAAGGTCTGGCCCAGCGAGGTGGAAAGCCTGATGCACGCCCACCCCGGCATCGCCGAGGCCTGCATCATTTCCACACCCGACGCCTACCGCGGCGAGACGGTCAAGGCCGTGGTCGTGAAGCGCAGCGGCCACGAGGCGCTGACCGAGGCCGAGCTGCGCGACTGGTGCAAGGCCCACATGGCGGCCTACAAGGTGCCCGCGCAGATCGCCTTCGTCGACAGCCTGCCCAAGAGCGGCGCCGGCAAGGTGATGTGGCGCGCGCTGCAGGAGCGCGAGCGCGCCCCGTGAGGCGCGCCCCGGTGCGCGGCGCTCAGCGCTCGCCGGATGCCGGCACGGGCCGGCTGGACCACTGTGGCTGACGGGCGAGTTCAGCGGCGGTGGCCTCGTCGGCGGTGACCGCGTACTCGTTGCTGCTGCGCTCGACGAACTGGGCCGAGCGGTAGCGTTGCAGCAGTCCGCCAAGCGCCTTGCGGGCTTCGCCGGGGACGCCTTGGAAGGTGAGGGTCAGCGTGGTCATGATCGGTACTTCCGTCAAAGATTCGATGGGCAAAGGCCATCGGCCTCGTTTTTAAACGGCGGGGCGGCGCCGTGGTTGACGGGCAAGGTTGATACAGCGTGTGAACGTGCAGGTTTGCTCGACCGAGGGAGATTTGCTGGGCCGGGCCTGGGCGGGAAGCGCGGCGCGATCCTCGCGGGCAGGGGCCCGCCGCGACCTGCGGCAGGCCTCGCCGGGCCTCAGGCCGTGGCCTCGCGGCCGGTGCGCGCGCCGGCCTCGCGCGGCGCCAGCAGCAGGTACAGCAGCGGCCCGAACGAGCCGGCCGCGACCGTGATGACCGCGTAGGGCCACAGCGTGCGCCCGGTGCGACGCGCGTCGCGCCAGAGCAAGCCCAGCGCGATGAAGGACATCACGACCAGGTCCAGCAGCACCTGCAGCGCGCCCACGCTGCTCAGGCCGGCCTGCCAGATGCCGACATAGCCGACCTGCCACATCGCGTACAGCGAGAAGGCACCGAAGGCGGCGAGGACGAGGATCAGTACGGGTCGCATGGCGATCTCCAGGGGGTTAGGGTGCCGCCATGCTCGGCACCCGGGCGCGGCGCCGCAATGACCTGCGAGGTCATCGCCGCGCGGCGCCGCCGCGGCCCAGAATGCGGCGCATGACCGCCACGTTCGCCGCCCTGCGCAAGTCGCGCCGCCTCAGCCAGCTGGAGCTGTCGCTGCGCACCGGCGTCTCGCAACGCCACCTCAGCTGCATCGAGACCGGCCGCGCCCGCGCCGGCCGCGAGACGCTGATCGCGCTGCTGGACGCGCTGGGCGCGACGCTGGAAGAACGCAACCAGGCGCTGCTCGCGGCCGGCTACGCCCCCGCGCATGCCGAGCGGGCGCTGGACGCGCCCGAGATGGCCCCCGCCCGCGCCGCGCTGGAGCAGCTGATCCACGCCGAGGGCGCCGCGCCCGCGCTGGTGCTGGACGGCGAGTACAACGTCGTGATGGCCAACGCCGGCCTGGCGCGGCTGCTGGCGCTGCTGGGCCTGCCGGCCGAGGCGCTGCTGGGCCAGCCGCTGAACCTGCTGCGCGCGGTGTTCGCGCCCGGCGGCCTGCGCGAGCTGTGCGTGGACGAGGCCTGGCTGTGCAACGAGATGTGGGCGCGGGCCTGCCGCGAGGCCCAGCACCTGCCGCGGCTGCAGGCGCTGCTGGACGAGCTGCGCACCACGCTGCGGCCCTGGGCCGCCGTGGAGGCCGCCGCCAGCCACCTGCCGGTGCTGGCCTTCCGGCTGCGCGCGGCCGACGGGCGGGTGCTGAGCTTCTTCTCCACCGTCACCAGCTTCGGCACGCCGCTGGACATCACGCTGGCCTCGCTGAAGGTGGAGCACCTGTTCCCGGCCGACGAGCCGACCCGGCAGGCGCTGCGCGAGGACGCCGGCCGGTAGAGTGGGCGCATGAACATCCTCCGCACCGCCCCCCTGCTCGCAGCGCTGCTGCTGCTCGCCAACCCGGCCCCGGCCAGCGACCTGATCGACATCGACTGGCGCGCCGACGGCAGCTTCGAGCGCGAGCTGACCGTGCCGGCCGGCAAGTTCGCCGAGGTCTGCGGCAAGCTGGCGGCCAACGCCACCGTGGCCTGGCGCTTCGACGCCGCGGCCCCGCTGGACTTCAACATCCACTTCCACGAAGGCAAGAAGGTCGAGTACCCCGAGAAGCGGGCCGGCGTCAGCCAGGCCAGCGGCAGCCTGAAGGTCGCCGCGCCGCAGGACTACTGCTGGATGTGGCGCAACAAGGCCGCCAAGGAGGCACGCCTCACGCTGTCGCTGCGGCGCG
>CAXDTK010000054.1:0-22544 GCA_963992225.1 uncultured Comamonadaceae bacterium
GGGTGGCCACCCGCCCCAACCCCGGGGGGGCGGGGGCCTGCGCCAGCGACACGGCGTTCGGCTTCTGGCACTGGGGGGGCGGGCGCTATTCGCTGTGGTCGGTCATCGGCCTGCCCATCGCGATCGCCGTGGGCGCCGACAACTTCCGCGACCTGCTGGCCGGCGCGCATGCGATGGACCAGCATTTCGCGTCCACGCCGCTGGACAAGAACCTGCCCGCGCTGTTGGGCCTGCTCGACATCTGGTATCGCAACTTCCACGGCTTCACGAGCCGCAGCGTGGCGCCCTACCACCAGGGTCTGCGGCGCCTGCCGGCCTATCTGCAGCAGCTGGAGATGGAGAGCAACGGCAAGGGTGTGGACCTGGACGGCAACGCGCTGGCCGTGGGCACGTCTCCCGTCGTCTGGGGCGAGGCCGGCACCAACGGCCAGCATGCCTATTTCCAGATGCTGCACCAGGGCACGGACGTCATTCCCGTGGAGTTCATCGCCGTCAAGCGTCCCAACCACGGTGTCAGCGGCGAACTCGCGGACAAGCTCGCCGACCAGCATCGCAAGCTGCTGGCCAACTGCCTGGCGCAGAGCCAGGCGCTGATGCAGGGCAAGACCGCCGCCGAGGCGCTGACCGAGAAGGCGCCCACCGCGTCGGCCACGCTGGACCGCGAGGTGCTGGCCCGCCACCGCAGCTTCCCCGGCAACCGGCCCAGCACGACGCTGGTGCTGGACGCATTGACGCCGCGCTCGCTGGGCGCGCTGATCGCGCTCTACGAGCACCGCGTGTTCGTGACCGGCGCGCTGTGGGGCATCAACAGCTTCGACCAATGGGGCGTGGAGCTGGGCAAGGCCCTGTGCAACCAGCTGCTGCCGCGCCTGCAGAGCGGCGACACGGCCGGCCTGGACGGCTCGACCGCCGGCCTGCTGGCCCGCCTGGTGGCCGCATGAAGATCGTCTTCGACTTTGGCGGTGTCGTGTTCCGCTGGCATCCGGCCAGCTTCCTGTCCCGCATGTGGCCGCACCGCATCGAGACGCTGGAGCAGGGCGCCGACGCGGCCCGGCAGTTCTTCCAGAACTACGGCGGCGACTGGGGCCTGTTTGACCAGGGGCTGATCGGCGCGGACGAGGTCGTGCGCCGCATCGCGGCGCGCACCGGCTGGCCGGCCAGCGATGTCGCCGCCGTCGTGCGCGCGGTGCCGGACGAGCTGATGCCCATCCCGGCCACCGTGGTGCTGATCCGCGACCTGCGCGCGGCGGGGCACAGCCTGCATTTCCTGTCCAACATGCCGGTGCCGTTCGCCGAGCACCTGAGCCGCAGCTACCCGCTGGCCGAGTGGTTTGATTCCGGGCTGTTCTCCGGCCATGTGAAGCAGATCAAGCCGAACGCGGAGGTCTTTGCGATGGCGGAGCGGCGCTTCGGGGCGCGGCCCGAGGAGCTGCTGTTCCTGGACGATCACCCGGTCAACGTGGAGGCGGCGCTGGCGCGCGACTGGCAGGCCTTCCTGTTCACCGATGCCGCCAGTGCGCGGCGCGAGCTGGTGTCGCGCCGGCTGCTCAATGCCTGACCGGCTCGCCGCCCGGCCCGAGTTCATCGGGGTCCTCGGGCGGCGCGGCGGGCACGCGGAAGGATTCGCTGGCCCAGGCGCCCAGGTCGATCTGCCGGCAGCGCTCGCTGCAGAACGGCCGCCATTTGTTGCTGGGCGCGAACACGCTGTCGCCGCCGCATTGCGGGCAGCGCACGATGCGCTCACCTTGGGCGTTGGTCTTCATGCGCAGAGAGTCAGTTCGAAGGCGGTGTCTTCCGGCGCCTGCTTGAGGCGGCCTTCCTCGTCCTGGCGCATCAGGCGGATGGACACCATCAGGCGGTGGCCGGAGATCTCGGGAATGAGGCCGAGGCTGGGATCGATGCGCATGCGCAGCAGCTGGTAGACGCGGCCGGGCGGCAGGCTCTGCTGGAACTGCCCCGCGGCGGCCGCGACCTTGTGCGGCGCGCCCGAATCCCGCAGCAGCCCCAGCAGCAGCTGCAGCGCCTCGGCCATGGGCATCAGCGTCTGGGCCCAGGTCATCAGGTCCTTGCGCCGGCGCACCGGCAGCAGCTGCTGCCAGTTGTAGTAGGCGGGCAGGTCGAACTCGCAGGTGCCGCCAGGGATGCTGATGCGGCTGCGGATGCTCATCAGCCAGTCGTTGGCGGTGAGGGCCGTGCCGGTCTTGCCTGCCACCGCATTGAGGCGCTGGAAGGCGCCGTCGATGCGCGCCACGACCTCGTCCAGCCTTGCTTCCTCGACGCCCGGGTTGCCGCGGTAGCCGTTGAACTGCGCCTTGTGCTTCTCCAACTCCTTGAGCAGGTCGCTCTTGAGGTCGGCACGGGAGGCCACGTCCAGGATCTCGAACAGCGTGACCAGCGCGAAGTGGTGGTCCAGTGCCGTCTCCCGCGCCATCAGCGCGCCGAGGCGGTCGAACAGGTGTTCGAGGCGAAGCATCGTGCGGATGCTCTCGTTGAACGGGTACTCGTACAGGACCACGGCGCGGGTTTCAGTCAGGGCGCCGTCATTGTTTCACAGCCCCAGCGCGCAGCGAGGCTCAGCACCTCGTTTCTGAGCGTGACAAGTGCGATGCCCTCGTTCACCAGCACGGCGTCCGCCGCGGCGCGCCGGGCCTGACGGCTTGTCTGAGCGGCAAGCGCGCCGTCGACGCGCTCGCGCGTCCAGCCGGGCCGCTGCAGCACGCGTGCGATCTGCGTGTCGGCCGAGCAGTCCACCACCAGCACCCGGGCCACGCGCGCGCGCCAGCGGCCCGACTCGACCAGCAGTGGCACGTCGAAGACCACCAGCGGTGCCCGCGCGGCGTCCGCGGCTTGCGCCTCGGCGAGGGCCTGTGCGGTGATCAGCGGGTGCAGGATGGCTTCGAGCCGGCGCTTGGCGCCCGCATCGGAGAAGGCGAGGGCGCGCATGCGGTCGCGGTCCAGCGCGCCGTCCGCCGCGACGAAGCCGGCGCCGAACTCGGCCGCGATGGCGGGCATGGCGGGGCCAGCGGGGAGCGTCAGCGCGCGCGAGATGGCGTCGGTGTCGATGAGGGCGGCGCCGGCTTCGCGCAGAAAGCCGGCGACGGTGCTCTTGCCGCTGCCGATGCCACCGGTCAGGCCGATGCGCATGCCGGGTTCAGGCCCAGCCCAGCCAGCCCAGCACGGTCTGCTGGCCCGCGAACAGCACCACCAGGCCGCCGCCGGCCAGGAAGGGCCCGAACGGCACGTAGCGGCCCTCGCGCAGGCCGGCATTCATCTTCATGATGATGCCGACGACCGCGCCGATGGCCGAGGCGCCCAGCACGATGGGCAGGATCATTTGCCAGCCCAGCCAGGCACCGAGCGCGGCCAGCAGCTTGAAGTCGCCATAGCCCATACCCTCCTTGCCGGTCGCCAGCTTAAACAGCCAGTAGACCGACCACAACGACAGGTAGCCGGCCAAGGCGCCCATCAGCGCCTTGTCGAGCGGCAGGGTCCAGCCCATCAGCGACGCCAGCAGGCCGGCCCACAGCAGCGGCTGATTGATCGCATCGGGCAGCAGCGTCGTGTCCCAGTCGATCAGCGCCAGCGCGATCAGCGCCGCCACGAAGCCGCACCACAGCAGCGTCGTCGGCTGGGCGCCGAAGCGCCAGGACAGCGCGGCAAATGCCAGGCCGGTGACCAGCTCGACCAGCGGATAGCGCTTGGAGATGGGGGCCTTGCAGGACGCGCATTGGCCCCCCAGCCGCAGCCAGCCGACGAGCGGCAGGTTCTCGTGCCAGCGCAGTGGGTGGCCGCAGTGCGGGCAGCGCGAGCGCGGCTTGGAGATGCCGAAGGGAGGCAGTGCCTCGATGCGGGTACCGAAGGCGTCGACGGACTTGGCGAGTTTGTCCATCTCGGGCTGGGGCAGCCCCGTCACGCGCGCCATGGCCGGCGCATCGGTCAGCTGCGCTGCCGACTCATGCAGCCATTGGCGCTCCATCATCAGCGGCAGCCGGTGGATCACGACGTTCAGGAAACTGCCGATGCACAGGCCGAAGATGCCCAGCACCCAGGGGGAAAGCCAGACAGACCAGTCGATGGAGGCAAGGGGCATGGTGTCGGTTCAGGTGGACTTGTGGCGGGCGGGAATCTACCCGCATTCCGCCCGCCCGGGATCAGACCACCTGGCCCAGCTTGAAGATGGGCATGTACATCGCCACGACGATGCCGCCGATCAGGCCGCCCAGGATCACGATGATGAAGGGCTCCATCAGGCTGGACAGCCCCTTCACCGCTTCGTCCACCTCGTCCTCGTAGAACTCGGCGGCCTTGGCCAGCATGTGGTCCAGCGAGCCGGATTCCTCGCCGATGGAGGCCATCTGCAGCACCATGGTCGGGAAGATCTCGGTCGCCTGCATGGAGGTGGTCAGGGCTGCACCGGTCGAGACGTCGCGCTGGATCTGCTCGGTCGCTTCCTGGAACACGGCGTTGCCCGAGGCGCCGCCCACCGAGTCCAGCGCCTCGACCAGCGGCACGCCCGCGGCGAACATCGTCGACAGCGTGCGCGTCCAGCGAGCGACGGCGGACTTGTACATGAGGTCGCCGAAGATAGGGATCTTCAGCAGGATGCGGTCCATGCGCCGTTGCATCTTCTCGGAGCGCTTCCAGCTCTGGATGAAGAAATAGGCACCGCCACCGACACTGATGAACATGGCCCACCAGTAGCTGACGAAGAACTCCGACATCGCGATGACCATCATCGTCGGCGCGGGCAGATCGGCGCCGAAGGAGCTGAAGACGTCCTTGAACGCCGGCACCACGAAGATCATGATGACCGCGACGACGATGAAGGCCACCACCATCACGGCGATGGGGTAGGTCAGCGCCGACTTGATCTTGTTCTTGATCGCGACCGTCTTCTCCTGATAGACGGCCAGCCGGTCCAGCAGCGCTTCCAGGATGCCGCCCGACTCGCCGGCCTCGACGAGGTTGCAGTACAGCGCATCGAAATACATCGGATGCTTGCGGAAGGATGCCGACAGGCTGGTGCCGGTCTCGACGTCCTGGCGGATGTCGTTGAGCAGCCGGGTGAGGCGAGGGTTGGTGGCGCCCCGGGCGACGATGTCGAAGGCCTGCAGCAGCGGCACGCCGGCGCGCATCATGGTGGCCAGCTGCCGGGTGAAGACGGCGATGTCCTTCTGCTTGATGGCCGAGCCACCGCTGACCCGGCGCTTCTTGACCTTGTTGACCAGGATGCCCTGGCGGCGCAGGCTGGCGCTGACCATGGCTTCGCCGCCGGCGCGCAGTTCGCCCTTGACGATCTTGCCGTTGCGGTCTTTGCCCTCCCACTCAAAGACGAATTCCTTGACGCCTTTTGCTGCAGCGGTGGCAGTGGCCATGCGCTCTCCTCGCGACTGATTTATTCGTTGGTGGCCGACAGGACTTCTTCGAGCGTGGTGACGCCGCCGCGGACCTTGATCAGTCCCGACTGACGCAAATCACGCACGCCTTCCCTCTTGGCCTGTTCGGCGATGTCCATCGCCGTTCCCTCGGACAGGATGATGCGCTGAATCGCTTCCGTGATGGGCATCACCTGGTAAAGGCCGAGACGCCCGCGGTAACCATTTGTGCAGTTGCTGCAGCCGACGGCGCGGTAGGGCTTCCAGCTGCCGTCGAAATCCTCTTCCACGAAGCCTGCCTTGAGCAGCGCATCGCGGGGATATTCCGCCGGCTGCTTGCAGTTCTCGCACAGCCGGCGCACCAGCCGCTGGGCCGTGATCAGCAGCACGCTGGAGGCGATGTTGAACGGCGCGACGCCCATGTTCAGCAGGCGGGTCAGCGTCTTCGGCGCGTCGTTGGTGTGCAGTGTCGACATCACCAGGTGGCCGGTCTGGGCGGCCTTGATCGCGATGTCGGCCGTCTCCAGGTCGCGGATCTCGCCCACCATGATGATGTCCGGATCCTGGCGCAGGAACGACTTGAGGGCGGCCGAGAAATTCAGCCCTGCCTTGTCGTTGACGTTGACCTGGTTGATGCCGGGCAGGTTGATTTCCGCGGGGTCCTCGACGGTCGAGATGTTGACGCCCGGCTGGTTGAGGATGTTCAGGCAGGTGTAGAGGGACACCGTCTTGCCCGAGCCGGTCGGTCCCGTCACCAGCACCATGCCATAGGGGCGGGTGATGGCCGCAAGCAGGCGTTCCTTCTCGATCTTCTCGTAGCCCAGCGCGTCGATGCCCAGCTTGGCGGAGGACGAGTCCAGGATACGGATCACGATCTTCTCGCCGAACAGCGTGGGCAGCGTGCTGACCCGGAAGTCGATCGACTTCGACCCGAACTTCAGCTTCATGCGCCCGTCCTGGGGCACTCGACGCTCCGCAATGTCCAGGCGCGAGATGACCTTGATGCGCGAGGACAGCTTGTCCTTGATGGAGATGGGCGGCTGCGTGATCTCGCGCAATTCGCCGTCGACGCGGAAGCGCACGCGGTAGTGGAATTCGTAGGGCTCGAAATGCAGGTCGGAGGCGCGCAGGTTGATCGCGTCCACCAGCATCTTCTGCAGGAAGCGCACAACCGGCGCGTCCTCCACGTCACCCAACTCCGTCGATTCCTGCTGCGGTGTCGCCTCTTCTTCAGCGATGTCGAAGTCGAAGTCACCGCCGGCGATGGACTCCAGCGTCTCGGCGGCCGTGGCGCCGCTGGCGGCCAGCATCTTGACCAGCTTGTCGTGCTCGACGATGACCCACTCGGGCTGCAACTGGGTCGCGAACTTGATGCGCTCGATGACCTCCAGGTCCGTCGGGTCGGCCCCGCCGACGAACAGCCGGCTGCCCCGCCGCGACAGGGCCACCACCTGGTATTGCTGCGCCAGCTTCGCGTCGATGACGTTCTGCGGCATGCGCTGCACGTCCATCGCAGCCAAGTCCAGCAGCGGCAGCGCCAGCGCACTGGAGAGCGTGTGGGCCAGATCGAACGCGGACACCTGTCCGCTGGCGATCACCGCGTTGACGAAGCTGGTCTTCTTCTCATGCGCCTGCCTGACCAGATCCTCGGCGGTCTTGGCCTGGAGCTTGCCGGCGTGCACGAGCATGCGCGCAACCCCGGACAGGGAGGACTGGAGCGGCTCGGCGAGCGTGGTTTCCACGTGCAGTTGCGTCGACGACGGTGAGAGTCAATCCAACGATTGTGCCAGCCAAGAGCCAGGCACCAAGCGCGTGGATTGCAGGGATAACGGCAGGATTTCAGCGTTGGCGCCCGGTTCCTGACCGGTTTGCCAGCGATCCCTCGTCCCGAGGGAGAAGACTTGGTCGGGGTGAGAGGATTCGAACCTCCGGCCTCTACGTCCCGAACGTAGCGCTCTACCAGGCTAAGCTACACCCCGATGTCTTCCGTTGAAGCGTCTTACGAATGACGCTCAACCGACTGAATTGCGAATTCTAGCAGAGATTCTGTCCACTTGTTGCGTGGAAGCATCTGAAGGCATTCGCTGGCATGGCGTGCTTCAGCGCGAGCGGCCTCGCGCGTCGATTCGAGCGCACCCGTCGAGCGCACGATGCTGACGATCTCCTGCAGCCGCTCCTGCTCGCCGTGCTCGATGGCATGGCGCAACAGCGCCCGTTGTTCCGCAGTGGCGCGCTCCATCGCGATCAGCAGCGGCAGCGTGGTCTTGCCCTCGCGCAGGTCGTCGCCGATGTTCTTACCCAGCTCCTGAGCGTCGCCCTCGTAGTCCAGCACGTCATCGATGAGCTGGAACGACGTCCCCAGGGCGCGGCCATAAGCAGCGCAGGCTTCCTCGACATCGGTCGGTGCGTCCGCCAGCACGGCGCCGAGTCGTGCGCTGGCCTCGAACAGCTTGGCGGTCTTGAAGCGGATGACGCGCAAATAGCTTTCGACGCTGATGTCGGGGTCGTGCATGTTCATCAACTGCAGGACCTCGCCCTCGGCGATGACATTTGTCGCTTCCGCCAGCACGTCGAGCACGCGCATGCGGTTGACCGACACCATCATCTGGAAGGCGCGCGAATAGAGAAAGTCGCCCACCAGCACGCTGGCCGCATTGCCGAACAGCGCATTGGCGGTGGGCTTGCCGCGCCGCAGCGACGACTCGTCGACGACGTCGTCGTGCAACAGCGTGGCGGTGTGAATGAACTCGACCACGGCGGCCAGCTCAAAGCGTGCCGGCCCGTCGAAGCCCAGCGCGTTAGCGAACAGCAGCACCAGCTTGGGCCGCATCCGTTTGCCGCCGGCATGCACGATGTAGTGGGCGATCTGGTCGATCAACGCCACCTGCGAGCTCAGGCGCTGCGCGATGACGGCGTCGACCTGGGCCATTTCGCGGGCCAGCAGGGCGAGCGCCTCGGCAACTTGGGACGGGGGCGAGGCTGTCTCGACGCGCACTCTGGACTCTCGGGATGGGAATCCCATGATTATAGAAACGGCCTTCATGCAGTTGCCTGACGGCTTCCCGCGCCGTGGTCTCGCAACGAGGCCCCACCGGGCGCGCCGGCGTGTCGTTGCCTGTTTGGGAGAACTCCGGGTATACTCGCGGGCTCTTTGCAATTCGTGCGTGCTGCGTGCGTGCTGCGGGAGAACAAAACCGACAAAAAGGCCCGACGAGGGCGGCGGCTTGACCTTCGGGTCGGTGCTCAGCCGCTGGAGCCGGGTGAGTGCACCTCCCAGGTGCGAAAGGAACTACATGTACGCGGTCATCAAAACCGGCGGCAAGCAATACAAGGTTGCAGCCGGCGAAAAGATCAAGGTCGAGTTGCTCGACGCGGAAGTCGGCGCCGAGGTCACCATTGACCAGGTGCTGGCGGTTGGCAACGGTGGTGAACTGAAGGTCGGCGCACCGCTGGTCGCCGGTGCCACGGTCAGCGCCAAGGTCGTCAGCCATGGCAAGCACGACAAGGTTCGTATCTTCAAGCTGCGCCGTCGCAAGCACTACAAGAAGAGCCAGGGCCATCGCCAGAACTACACCGAGCTGGAAATCAGCGCGGTCAACGGCTGATCCAGCCGTCTTTCGCTAATTTTGAGGAGCTAACTCATGGCACAGAAAAAAGGCGGCGGTTCCACACGGAACGGCCGCGACTCCAAGCCCAAGATGCTGGGCGTCAAGGCTTACGGCGGTCAGGTGATCTCGGCCGGTTCCATCATCGTGCGTCAGCGCGGCACCAAGTTCCATGCTGGCACCAATGTCGGCATGGGCAAGGACCACACGCTGTTCGCGCTGGTCGATGGCCACGTCTCCTTCGCCGTCAAGGGCGAGAAGAACCGCCAGACCGTCATCATCACGCCGCTGGCGGCTTGATGACTGCGTGATCCGGACGGGTCCACCGCCCGGTCACTGCCAAGCCCCGGCTCGCCCGGGGCTTTTGCTTTTCCGGTCCGGCTCGCCCGGACTTGCGCTTTTCTGATCCGGCCCCGCCGGGTTTGTTTTTTGGAAAGCCCGCCGCGCCGAATCGCAGCGGGCCTGCCGCAACCCAGCCAGTACGATGGCTGTTCCGCCATGAAATTCGTTGACGAAGCCACCATTGACATCGCCGCCGGCAACGGCGGTGCCGGCTGCGCGAGCTTCCGTCGCGAGAAGTTCATCCCGTTCGGCGGGCCCGACGGCGGCGACGGCGGCAAGGGCGGCAGCGTCTGGGCCGAGGCCGACCGCAACCTGAACACGCTGATCGACTACCGCTATGCGCGCCGCCACGAGGCCCGCAACGGCGAAGCGGGGCGCGGTTCGGACTGCTTTGGCGCCGCGGCGGACGACATCGTGCTGCGCATGCCGGTCGGCACCATCATCACGGATCTGGAAACCGAGTCCGTCATCGGCGAGCTGCTGGAGCCCGGGCAGCGCATCCTGCTGGCCAAGGGCGGCGATGGCGGCTTCGGCAACCTGCACTTCAAGACCAGCACCAACCGTGCGCCGCGTCAGAAGACGCCCGGCTGGCCCGGTGAAGCCAAGAAGCTGCGGCTGGAGTTGCGCGTGCTGGCCGATGTGGGCCTGCTGGGGCAGCCGAATGCCGGCAAGTCCACGCTGATCACGGCGATCTCCAACGCCAAGCCGAAGATCGCGGACTACCCCTTCACCACGCTGCATCCCAACCTGGGCGTCGTGCGCGTCGCGCCGGAAAAGAGCTTCGTCGTGGCCGACATTCCGGGCCTGATCGAAGGCGCCGCCGAAGGCGCGGGTCTGGGCCATCAGTTCCTGCGCCATCTGCAGCGCACGCGGCTGCTGCTGCATGTCGTCGACCTGGCGCCCTTCGACCCCGAGGTCGATCCGGTGAAGGAGGCGCGCGCGATCGTGGCCGAGCTGAAGAAGTACGACCCCGAGCTGCACGCCAAGCCGCGCTGGCTGGTGCTGAACAAGCTGGACATGGTGCCGGAGGACGAGCGCGCGACGCGCGTGAAGGACTTCGTCAAGCGCTACCGCTGGAAGGGGCCGGTTTTCGAGATCTCGGCGCTCACCCGGGAAGGCTGCCAGCCGCTGATCCACGCCATCTACGACCATGTCGCTGCCGAGCAGCGTGTGCTCGAAGAGCCCGACATCCGTTTCGACACCCCCAACCCCGCCGAATGAGCCTGCTGTCCAGCGCCCGCCGCATCGTTGTCAAGGTCGGTTCCAGCCTCGTCACCAACGAGGGCCGCGGCGTGGACGCCGAGGCGATCGCGAACTGGAGCCGCCAGCTGGCGGCGCTGGCGAACGAAGGGCGTGAGCTGGTCATGGTGTCCAGCGGCGCCATCGCCGAGGGCATGAAGCGGCTGGGCTGGACGACGCGGCCCAAGGAGCTGCACGAGTTGCAGGCGGCGGCCGCGGTGGGGCAGATGGGCCTGGCGCAGATGTACGAGAGCCAGCTCAGTGCCCACGGCCTGCGCAGCGCCCAGGTCTTGCTGACCCATGCCGACCTCGCCGACCGCGAGCGCTACCTCAACGCCCGCTCGACGCTGCTCACGCTGCTGGCGCACCGCGTGCTGCCGGTCATCAACGAGAACGACACGGTCGTCAACGACGAGATCAAGTTCGGCGACAACGACACCCTGGGCGCCCTGGTCGCCAACCTCGTCGAGGCGGATGCACTCGTCATCCTGACCGACCAGCGCGGCCTGTACTCCGCCGATCCGCGCAAGGACCCCGGCGCGCGCTTCATCGACACGGCGCAGGCCGGCGACCCCGAACTGGAGCGCATGGCCGGCGGCGCCGGGTCCAGCATCGGCCGCGGCGGCATGCTCACCAAGATCCTCGCGGCCAAGCGAGCCGCGGGCAGCGGTGCCGGCACGGTGATCGCCTGGGGCCGGGAGCCCGACGTACTGCTGCGCCTGGCCGGCGGCGAGGCCATCGGTACCGCGCTGCTGGCCGCCACGCCCAAGCTGGCGGCCCGCAAGCAATGGATGGTGGACCACCTGCAACTGCGCGGTGCGGTCAAGGTGGACGCCGGTGCCGTGACCAAGCTGCGCGATGAAGGCAAGAGCCTGCTGCCCATCGGCGTGACCGACGTGCAGGGTGACTTCCACCGCGGCGACGTCATCTCGGTGCAGACGGCCGAGGGCGTGGAGCTGGCGCGCGGGCTGGCGAACTACTCCGCCGCCGAGGCGCGGCTGATCGCGCGCAAACCGTCGGCGGAGTTCGAGGCGGTGCTCGGCTACGCGGCCGAGCCGGAACTCATCCATCGCGACAACCTGGTGCTGCGCTAGCAGCGCCGCCGCTGTGGCAGCGCTCAGGTCTGTTCGCCGTCGGGCGGTACCGCGGTTTCCAGCGGCACCGGGCCGCTGTGGCGCTCCCTGTGCGCCGGGCGCATGCCGGCACGCAGGTAGCGGTTGTGGTGGTTGATGCGCGGCAGGTAGCGGGCGAGTTCGGTCAGCGCCATCTCGTAGACGCCGCGCTTGAACTCGATGACGGCCTCCAGCGGCACCCAATATTCGTTCCAACGCCAGGCGTCGAACTCGGGGTGGTCGGTGGCGCGCAGGTTCATGTCGCAGTCGCGCCCCAGCATCTGCAGCAGGAACCAGATCTGCTTCTGGCCGCGGTAATGGCCGCGTGCGTCGCGCCGGATGAAGTGCTCGGGCACCTCGTAGCGCAGCCAGTCGCGCGTCCTGGCGAGGATGCGCACATGCTCTGGCGCGAGCCCCACCTCTTCGTGGAGCTCTCGGAACATCGCCTGCTCAGGCGTTTCACCGTGCTTGATGCCCCCTTGCGGGAACTGCCACGAGTGCGTCCGGATGCGTTTGCCCCAGAACACCTCGTTGCGCTGGTTGAGCAGGATGATGCCGACGTTGGGGCGGAAGCCTTCACGGTCGAGCATAATCAACCTCAAATCTCTAGTTGGTTCGATTATTGCATCGGGCCGCGATTGCGGCAGCGCCCTCGCTAACCCGAAGAGTTCTCCCCGATTTGTCGTGACTTGGCCGGGTTTTCACCCGGCTTTCGTTTTTCGCTCAGCCCATGAAAGCCTCCCAGTTCTTCATCTCCACCCTCAAGGAAGCGCCTGCCGATGCCGAGGTCGTCAGCCACAAGCTGATGATGCGCGCCGGGCTGATCAAGCGCCTGGGCGCGGGCATTTACAACTACATGCCGATGGGGCTTCGCGTCATCCGCAAGGTCGAGAAGATCATCCGCGAGGAGATGGACGCGGCCGGCGCGGTGGAATGCCTGATGCCCGTCATCCAGCCCGCCGAGCTGTGGCAGGAGACCGGCCGCTTCGACAAGATGGGCCCGGAGCTGCTGCGCGTGAAGGACCGCCACGGCCGCGACTTCATCGTGCAGCCGACCAGCGAGGAAGTCATCACCGACATCGCCCGCCAGGAGCTGCGCAGCTACCGCCAGCTGCCGAAAAACTTCTATCACATCCAGACCAAGTTCCGCGACGAGCGCCGGCCGCGCTTCGGCCTGATGCGCGGACGCGAGTTCACGATGAAGGACGCCTACTCCTTCGACCGTGACGTGGACGCCGCCGGCCGCAGCTACGACAACATGTACGCGGCCTACTGCAAGATCTTCGACCGCTTCGGTCTGCAGTACCGCGCCGTCGCGGCGGACACCGGCGCCATCGGCGGCGACCGCTCGCACGAATTCCAGGTCATCGCCGAGACCGGCGAGGACGCCATCGTCTACTGCCCCACCAGCGACTACGCCGCCAACATCGAGCTGGCCGAGGCCGTCGCGCTGACGCCCGCACGCGGCGCGGCGACGCAGACGCTGGCGAAGACGCCCACGCCCGGCAAGAGCACCTGCGCCGATGTCGCCGAACTGCTGGGCCTGCCGCTGGCGCAGACGGTCAAGTCGCTGGTGCTGGCCACCGACGAGCTGGACAAGGATGGCAACATTGCCAAGAGCCAGGTCTGGCTGCTGCTGGTGCGCGGCGACCATGAGCTCAACGAGGTCAAGGCCGGCAAGATCGAGGGCTTGAAGGGCGGTTTCCGCTTCGCGACCGTCGGCGAGATCGAGGCCCACTTCGGCTGCAGGCCCGGCTACCTGGGCCCCATCGGCCTGAAGCAGCCGCTCAGGATCGTCGCCGACCGCACGGTGGCGAACATGGCCGACTTCGTCTGCGGCGCCAACGACGCGGACTTCCACTTCACCGGCGTGAACTGGGGTCGCGACCTGCCCGAGCCCGATGTCGTCGCCGACATCCGCAACGTGGTCGCCGGCGACCCCTCGCCGGACGGCAAGGGCCAGCTGGCCATCCAGCGCGGCATCGAGGTGGGCCATGTGTTCTATCTCGGCACCAAATACTCGGCCGCGATGAACGCGACCTTCCTGGACGAGAACGGCAAGCCCCGGCTGATGGAGATGGGCTGCTACGGCATCGGCGTCACGCGCATCCTGGGTGCGGCCATCGAGCAGAACCACGACGCGCGCGGCATCATCTGGCCGGATTCGATCGCGCCGTTCACCGTGGTCATCTGCCCCATCGGCGCGGACCGCAGCGCCGACGTCAAGGCCGCTGCCGACAAGCTCTACGACGAGCTGAAGGCGCTGGGCGTGGACGTGCTGCTGGACGACCGCGGCGAGCGCCCGGGCGCGATGTTCGCGGACTGGGAGCTGATCGGCATTCCGCACCGCGTGGTGCTGGGCGACCGCGGCCTGAAGGAAGGCCAGGTCGAGTACCAGGGCCGCCGCGACGAGGCCGCGACCAAGCTGGCCGTCGCCGACGTGGTGGCCCACCTGCAGCACAAGCTGGCGTGACCGGTGCGCGGCGCCAGCCGCCGCGTGACGTGGCGGTGGACGCGCTGCGGGCGCTGGCGCTGCTGCCGGTGGTCGCGGTGAACTGGGCGGGCTATGCCGCGCTGCCCGATGGCGGGCCGCTGGCCGCCGCGACGCCGGCGGGCTCCTGGTGGGCGCAGGCCGGCCTCATCGCCGTCGCCACGCTGCTGGCGGCCAAGGGCATCAGCTTGCTGACCTTCCTGTTCGGCTACGGCCAGGGGTTGTCGCGCCGGGCGCGCGGCACCGACGCGCAGGCGGTGCGCCGCCGCCGCATGCAAAAGCTGCTGCTGCTGGGTGTGCTGCATGGCGCGCTGGTCTATGCGGGCGACATCCTGACGCTGTACGCCGCCTGCGGGCTGCTCATGCTGGGCTGGTCGCGGCTGCGGCCGCGGTTGCTGTGGCGGCGCAGCGCCGTGCTGCTGTCGGTGTCGCTGGCGCTGATCGCGGGCGTCTCGGTGGCCATCCTGTTCATGGACGACGGCAAGGGGCCGGGCCCGGCGCCGTCGCTGGCCACGCCCAGCGACTGGCCGGGCTGGCTGGCGCTGAATGCCTGGGGCTACCTCACCAGCCAGGTGGCCCTGCTGTGCCTGGGCTTCCTGCTGCCGCTGGGCGTGATGACGGCCGGCCTGCTGGCGGCGCGGCTGCGGCTGTTCAGCCACCCGCGCTGGCGGCCGGCGCTGCAGCGCTGGGCGCGGCGCTGGCTGTGGCCGGGTCTGGCGCTCAACCTGCTGTGGGGCCTGGCGTTGTGGCAGGCGCTGCAGGCGGGCCTGCAGGCCGGGTCGCAGGCGATCTACGCCTTCGGTTTCTACGTGGCCATGCCGCTGCTGGCCGGGCTGGTGCCGGCGCTGGTGCTGGCCGCGCAGCGCGGTGCGGCCCTCACGCAGCGTCTCGCGGCGCTGGGGCGGCACACGCTGAGCCTGTACATCGGCAGCTCGCTGCTGAGCCTGGCGGTGCTCGGCGGCGCGGGCCTGGCCTTGCCGCTGGGCACGGCCGCCTTGGTGCTGGCCTCGCTGCTCTACTGGGCGGCGTGGCTGGCGCTGGCGCCACGCTGGCGGGGCCGGCTGCCGCTGGAGGCCTGGTTGTCGAGATGAAAGCCGAGCAGCACCTGCCGTCCCGTGCCGGGGCGCCGTTGGCGCGCCGCGCGCTGCTGGGCGCCGTCGCCGCTGCGCTGCTGCCGGCCGGCCAGGCGCGGGCCGGCGCGCAGCGCGAGGAGCCGCTGGCGGACGCCATCCGCTCCGCGCTGAGCGCCTCCATTGCCCAGTCCGCACCGCCGCGGCCGCGCTTCGACGACAGCGAGGCCCGCATCGCCTACCTGCGCTGGCTGGGCGCGATGAGCGAGCGGCTCAAGAAGCGCAAGACCGAGACGCAGATCCGCATCGAGTTCCTGGAGACGGTCTGGTACGAGTCCAAGCGCGCCGGGCTGGAGCCCAGTCTGGTGCTGGGCCTCATCCAGGTGGAAAGCGGCTTTCGCAAGTACGCCATCAGCACGGCCGGTGCGCGGGGCTACATGCAGGTGATGCCGTTCTGGGCGCGCAGCATCGGTGACGGCAACGCCTCGCGCCTGTTCCACATGCAGACCAACCTGCGCTTCGGCTGCGTGATCCTGCGGCATTACCTGGACATCGAGCGGGGCGACCTGTTCCTGGCGCTGGGCCGCTACAACGGCAGCCGCGGCCGGGCCGAGTATCCGAACGCCGTGTTCGCCTCGCGGCGCCAGTGGCTGCTGCCCGGCGAGAAGTAAGGCCGGGGTTTCCCGGCGTGGCTTGTGGCAGCGCGGACCGGCCGGGTTAGCCTTCGCGGTTTCGTCCACAAGACAACCGCTCCATGCCCGCTGCCTACCGCTTCGCGCCCCTGCTCCTGTCCGCCCTGCTGGCCACCGGCCTGGCCGGCGCCCAGACCGCCGACAACCCGCTGCTGAACGTCAGCCCGCTGCCGCTGCGCTACCCGCAGTTCGACAAGCTGCGCGACGAGCATTTCACGCCCGCACTCGACCAGGGCATGGCCGAGCAGTTGGCCGAGATCCAGGCCATTGCGGACAACCCGGCGGCACCGACGTTCGAGAACACCATCCTCGCGTGGGAGAAGAGCGGCCGCCTGCTCGCCCGTGCGAACACGCTGCTGTCCAGCCTCAGCGGCGCCGACACCAACCCCACCCGCCAGCAGCTGCAGAGCGATTACGCCGCCCGGCTCGCCGCCCAGCGCGACGCGGTGCTGCTGAACCCCAGGCTGTTCACCCGCGTCGAGGCGCTGTATGCCGCGCGTGACGAGGCCGCACCCGATGCCGAGGCCAGGCGCCTGATCGAGCGCTACCGCCGCGACATGGTGCGTGCCGGCGCGCAGCTGAACGACGAGCAGAAGGCGCGCATGAAGGCCATCAACGCCGAGCTGGCGACGCTGGGCGCGCGCTTCAGCAAGACCGTGCTGGCCGAGGTCAACGAGTCGGCCGTCGTCGTCGACCGCGCCGAGGAGCTGGCGGGCCTCAGCCCCGCACAGATCGCCGCTGCGGCCGATGCGGCGAAGAAGCGCGGCCTGGAAGGCAAATACCTGCTGACGCTGCTGAACACCACCATCCAGCCCCTGGAGACCGAGCTGCAGAACCGCGCGCTGCGCGAGCGCCTGCATCAGGCGTCGGTGGCGCGCGGCAGCCGCGGCAATGCCAACGACACGACGGCCCTCGTGGCCCGCGTGCTGACGCTGCGCCAGGAGCGTGCCGCGCTGCTGGGCCATGCGACGCCGGCCGATTTCGTGCTGGAGGACGAGACCGCCAAGACGCCAGCCGCTGCGACGGCGCTGCTGCGCCAGCTGGCGCCGGCCGCGGTGGCTTCGGCCAGGCAGGAGGCCGCGGAGCTGCAAAAGCTCATCGACGCCGACCAGGCCGCCAAGGGCCAGCCCAGCTTCACGCTGCAGCCCTGGGACTGGAGCTACTACGCGGAGAAGCTGCGCGCCGCCAAATACGGCTTCGACGAAGCCCAGCTCAAACCCTACCTGGAGATCACCAGCGTGCTGGAGCGCGGCGTGTTCTTCGCGGCCGAGAAGCTCTACGGCATCCGCTTCAAGCGCCGCACCGACCTGCCGGTCTACCGTGACGACGTGCGCGTCTACGACGTGTTCGACGACAACGGCAAGCAGCTCGCCATCTTCCTGGCCGACCTCTACGCCCGCCCCAGCAAGCGCGGCGGTGCCTGGATGCCTACGTGGGCCAGAACCCGCTGGAAGGTACCTCGCCCGTCGTGGCCAATCACCTCAACATCCCCAAGCCGCCGGCCGGCGAGCCCACGCTGCTGACCTGGGACGAGGTGGAGACGCTGTTCCACGAGTTCGGCCATGCGCTGCACGGCATGTTCAACCGGGGCCGCTACCCGGGCCTGGCCCGCGTGCCGCGCGACTTCGTCGAGTACCCGTCGCAGGTCAACGAGGTCTGGGCCGACTGGCCCAGCGTGCTGGCCAGCTACGCCCGCCACCACCAGACCGGCGCGCCCATGCCGCGTGAACTGCTGGACAAGGTGTCGCGCGCCAAGCGCTTCAACCAGGGCTACAAGACGCTGTCCTACCTCGGCTCGGCACTGCTGGACCAGCGCCTGCACCAGCTGGGCGCCGGCCAGATCCCGGCGGCGGACGGCATCATGGCCTTCGAGGCCAGGGTGCTGAAGGAAGAGGGCGTGGACTTCGCGCCGGTGCCGCCGCGCTACCGCACGCCGTACTTCAGCCACATCATGGGCGGCTACTCGGCCGGCTACTACGCCTACATCTGGAGCGAGGTGCTGGACGCCAATACCGTGGACTGGCTCAAGGCGCGTGGCGGCCTGACGCGGGCCAACGGCGACCTGCTGCGCGCCAGGCTGCTGTCGCGCGGCGGCAGCGAGGACGCGATGGTGCTGTTCCGCAACCTCGTGGGCCACGAGCCCCGCATCGAGCCGCTGCTGCAGCGGCGCGGGCTGGTGATGCAGAAGCCCTGAGGCGCGGACCGGCCGGCGGGCCTACAGCCCGGTCCAGGTCCTGGGCTGGGCGGTCGGGATGCCGGCCAGCTCCAGCACGCGCTCGACCGTCTCGGCCACCATCTCCTCGATGGTCTTGGGGTGGTGGTAGAACGCCGGCAGCGGCGGGAAGCAGATGCCGCCCATCTCGGTCACCGCCACCATGTTGCGCAGATGGGCCAGGTTCAGCGGCGTCTCGCGCACCATCAGGATGAGCCGGCGGCGCTCCTTGAGCGTCACGTCGGCGGCGCGGGTCAGCAGGTTGTCGCCCAGGCCATGCGCGATCGCGGCCAGCGACTTCATGGAGCAGGGCGCCACCACCATGGCGGCGGTGGCGAAGCTGCCGCTGGCGATGCAGGCACCGATGTCGCCGGGTGCATAGGCATGGTCGGCTTGCGCTTCGAGCGCGGACCGGTCCAGGCCCAGCTCGTGGTGGGCGTTCAGGATGCCGGCGGGCGTGGCGACCAGGTGCGTCTCGACGCCCAGTTCGCGCGCGCGGCGCAGCAGGCGCAGCGCGTAGGCTGCGCCGGTCGCCCCGGTCAGCCCGACGACCAGCCGCTGAGCCATCAGGCGGCCGACAAAGCCTGCTGCAGCTCGCCCGACTCGTACATCTCCATCATGATGTCCGAGCCGCCGACGAACTCGCCGCCGATGTAGAGCTGCGGGATGGTGGGCCAGTTGGCGTAGTCCTTGATGCCCTGGCGCACGGCTTCGTCTTCCAGCACGTTGAAGGTCTTGATGTCGGTCGCGCCGGCCGCCTTCAGGATCTGGATCGCACGGCCGGAGAAGCCGCACATCGGGAACTGGGCCGTGCCCTTCATGAAGAGCATGACGCGGTTGGACTTGACCAGGTCGTCGATGCGTTGCTGAACGTCGCTCATGATGATCTCGGATTCGTTGGCAAAGCCGGGATTATCCGAGACGGCGCCGTGGTGCGGGCGCGCATCCCCCCGCGCCGCGGCGGGCCTTGTGCGCCGATGCGGCCGCGGCCGACGGCCCGGCTCAGTAGTGGTAGGCCAGGCCCAGCTGCAGCAGCGGCTTGAAGCGCAGGTCGCGCATCGCGTCCTCGAAGCCCTGCGCGCTGCTGCGGCCCAGCCGCAGGCCGCCCATGCTGCCGGACATCAGGCCGAAGTCGGCACTGAACGCAAGGCCGCCGCCCTGCAGGCGGCCGGTGTAGCCGATGCCTACATACGACAGGCTGGCGCTGGGCTCCAGGGCATAGGCGTCCATGTGCTGCGTCGGCAGGCTGCGCCGCCCGGCCGCTACCGGGCCGCTGCCCAAGGCCAGACCGCCGCTGCTCTGCGACATGGACAGCGGGCCCATCAGCAGGCCGCCGGTGGCGCGCAGGCCGCCCTGCAGGCCGGAGAAGCCGGAACGGGTGAGGTAGTAGTCGCCCAGCAGGTTGGCGCTGAGGACGCGCGAGCCGCCCAGCTGGGGCGTGGCGTCGGCGGCCGGGTCGATGCTGCTGAGCTGCAATCGCGCCTGCCAGCGCGGCGGCGCGTCGCCTTCGGCGCTGGCCGTGAGGCTGAACAAGGCAGAGAGGCTCAGAACTGCAGCGCGGGCGAGGCGGGCCATGATCGACTCCTGCGCGGTGCAACGGACGGCACCGGGATTCGATACTACGCCGGCCCGCCGCTTCCTGGAATGAAGAACTGGGGGCAAAACATCACGCAGACGCGCCCGGCGTTCGCCGCCCGTCAAGCCGGCATTCGGCCCCCGCTGGCGCGCGGCCGGCCGGCCAGGTCGCGGCGCAGCGTCACCTCGGTCAGGCCGCGTGCGGCCAGGTGTTGCGCCACCGCATCGGCCTGGTCCCAGCCATGCTCCAGCAGCAGCCAGCCCCCGGGTGACAGGTGTTGCGGCGCCGCATCGATGAGCGCGCGCAGGTCCGCCAGGCCGTCGCCGCCTGGCGTCAGGGCGGTGAGCGGTTCGTGCCGCAGCGCCGGCAGATGCGGGTCGTCGCCGGCGATGTAGGGCGGGTTGCTGACGATCAGGTCGAAGCGCCGCCCGGCCAGCGGGGCGAACCAGCTGCCGTGCAGCCACTCGACCGCCAGCCCGAGCCGCTCGCCATTGCCGCGTGCGACGGCCAGCGCCTCGGCGCTGAAATCCACGGCTGCCACCTCGGCGCGTGGGCAGGCGGCCTTGACGGCCAGCGCGATGGCGCCGCTGCCGGTGCCCAGGTCGACGACGCGCGGCGCGCCCGGCAGGCCGGCGAGCAGGGCCAGCGCCCAGTCCACCAGCACCTCGGTATCGGGCCGCGGAACGAGTGTGGCCGGCGTGACCGCCAGCGTGAGGCCGTGGAAAGGCTGCCAGCCGGTCAGGTGGGCCAGCGGCTCGCCGTCGGCCAGTCGCCTCAGCGCGGCCTCGGCGCCGGCTGCGGGCGCATCGCCGTGGGTGACCAGCCAGGCGCGGTCGCGGCCCAGCAGGTGAGCCAGCAGCGCCTGCGCGTCGCCGCGCTCGACGCCCAGCCGGCGCGCCAGCGCCAGCGCCGCATCCACCGTCAGGCCGGTCGCGGCAGCGGCGCTCATGCGCGGCCTTCCTCCAGCTGCGCCAGCTGCTCGGCGGCCTGTGCGGCCAGCAGGCCCTGGATGACGTCGCCGAGGTCGCCGTCCATGATCTGCCCGAGCTTGTAGAGCGTCAGGTTGATGCGGTGGTCGGTCAGCCGCCCCTGCGGGAAGTTGTAGGTGCGGATGCGGTCGCTGCGGTCGCCGCTGCCGATCAGGCCCTTGCGCGTGGCGGCCTCCTTGGCGGCGCGTTCGCTGCGCTCCTTGTCCTGGATGCGCGCCTGCAGCACCTGCAGCGCCTTGGCCTTGTTGCTGTGCTGGCTGCGGCCGTCCTGGCATTCGGCGACGATGCCGGTGGGCAGGTGGACGACGCGCACGGCGGAGTCGGTCTTGTTGATGTGCTGGCCGCCGGCGCCGCTGGCGCGGAAGGTGTCGATGCGCAGGTCGGCCGGGTTCAGCGTGATGGCCTCGGCCTCGTCGGGCTCGGGCATCACGGCGACCGTGCAGGCGCTGGTGTGGATGCGGCCCTGGGCTTCGGTCGCCGGCACGCGCTGCACGCGGTGGCCACCCGATTCGAACTTCAGCCGGCCATAGACCCCGTCGCCTTCCACGCGCACGACCAGTTCCTTGTAGCCGCCCAGGTCCGACACGCTCTCGGACAGGATCTCGGTGCGCCAGCCCTGGCCTTCGGCGAAGCGCAGGTACATGCGCGCCAGGTCGCCGGCGAACAGCGCCGACTCGTCACCGCCGGCGCCGGCGCGGATTTCGAGGAAGGCGTTGCGTTCGTCGTCCGGGTCCTTGGGGATCAGCGCGAGCTGCAGCTCCTGGTCGAGCGCGACGAGGGCGGCCTCGTTGGCGGCGATCTCCTCGCGGGCCATCTCGGCCATCTCGGGCGGGTTGGTGGCATCAGCCAGCATGTCACGCGCCGCGGCCAGGTCGGCCTCGTGGGCCTGGTAGCGGCGGTAGCGCTCGACGAGGCCGGAGACTTCGGACTGCTCGCGCGTCAGCGCGCGGTAGCGCTTCATGTCCGACGCGATGCTGCCGTCGGCGAGCAGGGCGTCCAGCTCGGCGAGGCGGTAGGCGAGGCGGTCGAACTGCTGGCGCAGGGAGTCTTTCATGGGCGGCAATCGGGGGAAGCGGTCAGGGTCGGCGCAAGGGCTGCGCCGGGCGGCGGCTCGGAGCGCCGCTAAGACTGCTTGCCGCGCAGGAACAGCCGCGAGACGGTCTGCGCTAGCTGCAGGCGCTGCTCGCCGTCGCTGGCGTGCAACTCGGCGAGGGCGCCGTGCAGCAGTTTCTGCGTGAGGCCCTTGGACAGCGCGTCCAGCACCTCCTCGACGTCCGCGCCCTTGGCCAGCAGCTTGCGGGCGCGCGCGATCTCCAGCGCGCGCCAGTCGTCGGCCTGCGCATGCAGGGCCTGGATCAGCGGCACGGTGTGGCGCTGGTCCAGCCAGTGCATGAAGTTCTGCACGCCGGTCTCGACGATGGCCTCGGCCTGCTCGACCGCGGCCTGGCGCTTCTCGCCGGCGGTCTGCACCTGCACGGCCAGCTCGTCGACGGTGTAGAGGTAGACGTCCTCCAGCTGTGCCACCTCGGGCTCGATGTCGCGCGGCACGGCCAGGTCGACCATGAACATCGGGCGGTGCTTGCGCTTCTTGAGGGCCCGCTCGACGGCGCCCAGGCCGATCAGCGGCAGGCTGGACGCGGTGCAGGAGACGACGATATCGAACTCGTGCAGCCGCTCGGGCAGGTCGGCCAGCCGCAGCGCCTCGGCGCCGAAATGGGTCGCGAGCTTCTCGCCGCGCTCCAGCGTGCGGTTGGCCACCGCCATGTGGCGCGGCGTGCGGGCGGCGAAGTGGGTGGCCTGTCTCTTATACACATCTGACGCTGCCGACGAAGGCTTAGGTG
>CAXDTK010000055.1:0-22471 GCA_963992225.1 uncultured Comamonadaceae bacterium
GGCGAGTACGTGACCGGCCCGCGCGTCGTCACCGAGGACACCAAGAACGCGATGCGCCAGTGCCTGAAGGACATCCAGACCGGCGAGTACGCCAAGTCCTTCATCCTGGAGAACAAGGCCGGCGCCCCCACGCTGATCAGCCGCCGCCGCCTGACCGCCGAGCACCCCATCGAGCAGGTCGGCGAGAAGCTGCGCGAGATGATGCCCTGGATCAAGGCCAACAAGCTGGTCGACAAGGCCAAGAACTGATCGCGGCTGCTGCGCGAGCCACAAGGGCCGGTGCCGAAAGGTGCCGGCCTTTTTCGTTTCAGAGCAGGGCCAGCGTAGCGGGGTCGCGTTCGCCGCCGCAGAAGGCGTCCAGCGCCTGGCCGAACAGCGTTTCCGACGAGACGGCGTCGAACAGCGTCAGGCAGGAACGGAACTTCAACGCGTCGATGTCGCCGAGGATGCTGGCTGCCGGGCGGTCTCGGTGCGCCAGCATGGCCTGCACGCACTCGCGCAGCCGCGAGCCCAGCAGCGGGTGGGCGAGATAGGCCTCGGCCTCAGCCCGGCCGTCGAGGCCGTACTCGTGCGCCATCCGGCTGCGGCCCAGCCCGCGCAGCTGCGGCAGCACGAACCAGATCCAGTGGCTGGTCTTGCGGCCGGCCTTCAGCTCGGCCAGCGCCTGGTCGTAGTGCCCTTCCTGGGCGCGGACGAAACGGTCGAGCGTGCTCACGTCAGAACCCGTTGTTCGCCCGCAGCGCCTCGACGGCCTCGGCGGGCAGCCACAGCAGCGTGTTGAGATAGTCGTCCAGGCAGTCGACCAGTTCCGCCCGCGGCCCCTCGCGCCAGATCGCCGAACCGTAGAAGGCGTCCTGCTGGGCCACCAGCTGTTCGCGGCTGTCGAAGGCACGGACCAGGTGGAAGCTCTCATGTTCATGGTCCGAGCGGCCGAAGGCGACGACGTCCATGCCGCTGGCGCGCACCAGCGGCAGGGCGACCTGCACGGCCGCGACGAAGCGTTCGGCACAGCCTGGCTTGAGGCGGTAGGTGCGGACCTCGATCAGTTTCATGACGACCTCCTGTCGTTTCCGGCAATGCCAGGAACGGCATTTGCTCGGATCTGTCAGCTATCCTGCCAGCCTATGACCCCTGACCCCATCGAGGACGACGAGCCCAGCCTCGCCGTCCGGCCCCGCCGCAAAGGCATCTACGCGCTGCCCAACGCCATCACGCTGGGGGCGCTGTTCAGCGCCTTCTACGCCATCGTGATGGCCATGAACGGCCGCTTCGAGGTGGCCTGCGTGGCCATCTTCGCCGCCGCCATCCTCGACAGCCTGGACGGGCGCGTCGCGCGCATGACCAACACGCAGTCGGCCTTCGGCGAGCAGATGGACAGCCTGTCCGACATGGTGGCCTTCGGCGCCGCGCCGGCGCTGATCGTCTACATGTGGGCGCTCAAGGACATGGGCAAGCCGGGCTGGATCCCGGCCTTCGTCTACATCGCCGGCGCCGCGCTGCGGCTGGCGCGTTTCAACGTCAACATCGGCGTGGTCGACAAGCGCTTCTTCCAGGGCCTGCCCAGCCCGGCGGCCGCGGCGCTGGTCATCGGGCTGATCTGGGCGGTCGTCGACCGGCCCGACTACACCGGCGTGCAGGCCGGCAGCTGGGTCGCCTGGGCGGCCTACGCCATCACCTTGTTCGCCGGGCTTTCGATGGTCACGAACGCGCCCTTCTACAGCTTCAAAGTCTTCGACCGCCGGCGCAGCGTGCCCTTCATCGTGCTGGTCGCCATCATGCTGGGCATCGGCCTGGCGGCGCTCGACCCGGCGCGCGTTCTCTTCGGTGTCTTCTGTGTCTACGGGCTGTCCGGCTATGCGATCTACGCCTGGCGCAAGGCCAAGGGCAGGCCGGCCAGCGTCATCTCCACCAGCACCGACGAGCCCGACGAGCGCGGCCTGCATCAATAGCTTTCGTGCTAGTCTCCACACCCATGCGCACCGCGACCCAACTGCTACTAGCCCTAGAGGAACCACGGGTTCGCTAGTCAGCCGCGCGCACGCTCAATCTGACCCCAACGGCCCGTTTGCAACCGCAGCGGGCCGTTCGTGTATTCAAAGGCTGCCGGTTGCGCCTCCCACCCACCCTCGGATGGAATCCATGTTGAAGCAACCCCAGCGCAAGTACCGCGCCTTCGCCCCCATCGCCTTGCCCGACCGTCGCTGGCCCGACGCCGTGCTGACCCGCGCGCCGGTCTGGCTGAGCACCGACCTGCGCGACGGCAACCAGGCGCTGATCGAGCCCATGGACATCGGCCGCAAGCTGCGCATGTTCCAGCAGCTGGTGAAGGTGGGCTTCAAGGAGATCGAGGTCGGCTTCCCGTCGGCGTCGCAGACCGAGTTCGACTTCGTGCGCCGGCTGATCGAGGGCGGGCACATTCCCGACGACGTGAGCATCCAGGTGCTGACGCAGGCGCGTTCCCACCTGATCGAGCGCACCTTCGAGGCGCTGGACGGCGCCCGCCGCGTCATCGTGCATGTCTACAACGCCGTCGCGCCCATCATGCGCCGCGTGGTGCTGGGACAGGACGAGGACGGCATCGTCGAGCTGGCGGCCACGCATGCGCGGCAGATCAAGGATCTGGCTGCCGCGCGGCCGGGCACGGACTGGCGCTTCGAGTACTCGCCCGAGATGTTCTCGGGCACCGAGCTGGCCTTCAGCAAGCGCGTGGTTGATGCGGTGACGGAGGTGTGGGAACCCAGCCCCGAGCGCAAGTGCATCATCAACCTGCCGTCCACCGTCGAGCACAGCACGCCGAACATCTTTGCCGACATGATCGAGTGGATGCACCGCCACCTCGAGCGCCGCGACAGCCTCGTGCTGTCGGTACATCCGCACAACGACCGCGGCACCGGCACGGCGGCTGGCGAGCTGGCGCTGATGGCCGGCGCCGACCGCATCGAGGGCTGCCTGTTCGGCAACGGCGAGCGCACCGGCAATGTGGACCTCGTCAACATCGCGCTCAACCTCTACACCCAGGGCGTCGATCCGCAGCTGGACTTCTCCGACATCGACGAGGTGCGCCGCTGCGTGGAGCACTGCACGCAGATCCCGGTGCACCCGCGCCACCCCTACGTGGGCGACCTGGTCTACACGTCGTTCTCGGGCTCGCACCAGGACGCGATCAAGAAGGCCTTTGCCGCCCGCAAGGACGGCGATATCTGGGACATGCCCTACCTGCCCATCGACCCCAAGGACCTGGGCCGCAGCTACGACGCGGTCATCCGCGTCAACAGCCAGTCCGGCAAGGGCGGCATCGCCTACCTGCTGGAGGCCGAGTACGGCCTGGAGCTGCCGCGCCGCCTGCAGATCGAGTTCAGCCAGGTGGTGCAGCGCGTGATGGACGATGCCGGCAAGGAACTGACGGCCGCCGACATCTACGCCATCTTCGAGCGCGAGTACGCCATCGGCGATGCCGGCGCCACGGTGGTGCAGCCGCAGATGGCCGAGGTGCCGGGCGGCGCGATGCGCGTGTCGGCCGAGGTCGTGCTGGGCGGCTGGGTGGGTCATGTGCAGGGCGAGGGCAACGGCCCCATCGATGCCTTCGTCAATGCGCTGTCCGCGCGCCTGGGCCAGGAGGTGCGGGTGTTGGACTACCACGAGCACGCGATGGGCAGCGGCGCCGATGCCCGCGCCGTGGCCTACCTGGAGCTGCGCGTGGGCGACATGACGCGCTACGGTGTCGGCATCGATGGCAGCATCGTGCGTGCGTCCATGCAGGCCATCCTGTCCGGCCTGTCCCGCGCGCCGGTGGCGGCCCCGCGCAACCCAGAGGAGAACATGCGATGACCGACAAGCTGATCATCTTCGACACCACGCTGCGCGACGGCGAGCAGTCGCCCGGCGCCTCCATGACGCGCGAGGAAAAGCTGCGCATCGCCCGCCAGCTGGAGCGTATGAAGGTGGACGTCATCGAGGCCGGCTTCGCGGCCTCCAGCAATGGTGACTTCGAGGCCGTCAAGGCCATCGCCGCGGCCGTGAAGGACAGCACCATCTGTTCGCTGGCCCGCGCCAACGACCGCGACATCGCCCGTGCCGCCGAGGCGCTGGCCGGTGCCAACCGCGCGCGCATCCACACCTTCATCGCCACCAGCGAACTCCACATGGAGAAGAAGCTGCGCATGACCCGCGAGCAGGTGCTGGACCAGGCCACGCTGGCGGTGCGTTTCGCGCGCAACCTGTGCGGCGACATCGAGTTCTCGCCCGAGGACGGCTACCGCTCCGACATCGACTTCCTGGCTCGCGTCTGCGAGGCCGTCATCAAGGAAGGTGCCGGCACCATCAACATCCCCGACACCGTGGGCTACGGCATCCCGGAGCTGTACGGCGACTTCATCCGCCGCCTGCGCGAGAAGGTGCCCAACAGCGACCAGGCGATCTGGAGCGTGCACTGCCACAACGACCTGGGCATGGCGGTCGCGAACTCGCTGGCCGGCGTGAAGATCGGCGGCGCCCGGCAGGTGGAATGCACCATCAACGGCCTGGGCGAGCGCGCGGGCAACTGCTCGCTGGAAGAGGTGGTGATGGCCGTGCGCACGCGGCGCGACTACTTCGGGCTGGACGTGGGCATCGACACCTCGCAGATCGTGCCGGCCTCCAAGCTGGTGTCGCAGACCACCGGCTTCGTCGTGCAGCCCAACAAGGCCGTGGTGGGCGCCAACGCCTTCGCGCATGCCAGCGGCATCCACCAGGACGGCGTGCTGAAGGCCCGCGACACCTACGAGATCATGCGCGCCGAGGACGTGGGCTGGGCGGCCAACAAGATCGTGCTGGGCAAGCTGTCGGGCCGCAATGCCTTCAAGCAGCGCCTGCAGGAACTCGGCATCCAGCTGGAGAGCGAGGCCGAGGTGAATGCGGCGTTCCAGCGCTTCAAGGATCTCGCCGACCGCAAGAACGAGATCTTCGACGAGGACATCATCGCGCTGGTCATGGACGAATCCGTGACGGCCGAGCAGGAGCATTACCGGCTGCTGTCGCTGTCGCAGCGCAGCGAGACCGGCGAGCGCCCGCACGCGGCCATCGTGTTCGCCGTCGGCGCGCAGGAGCACCGCGCCGAGAGCGACGGCAACGGCCCGGTGGATGCGACGCTGCGGGCCATCGAGTCCATCGTGCAGTCCAGCGCCGAGATGCTGCTGTACTCGGTCAACGCCATCACCGGCGGCAGCACCGAGTCCCAGGGCGAGGTGACGGTGCGCCTGCAGCATGCCGGCCGCGTCGTCAACGGCGTGGGTGCCGACCCCGACATCGTGGTCGCCTCGGCCAAGGCCTACCTCAGCGCGCTGAACAAGCTGCAGAGCAAGGCCGAACGGGTGGCCGCCCAGGGCTAAGCGGCCCGGACGGCGGTGTAACCGGCGTGACCCCTGTCACGCTGGGCGCTGCGGCGAGCGCCGGGCGTGGAATCTGGCGTGTAAAGGCGGGGCTGCTTGGGGCTCGCGCGGCGGTGCGTGCCCGCAGAATTGCGCCCGGGGCATCGCGGGCAGCGCGACGCCGCCAGGCAGCGGTTGTCGGGGTGATCCCGATTCCCCGGTCGTGTCAGCCAGGGCCTACTGGGGCCGTGGGTGACCGCTGCAAGGCGTGCGAGCCGGTGTGACCGCGGTGCTGGGCCAGAAGCCGGCAAGAGTTCACTTGAGGTTTGCTGCTTAAGTTCTTATCTTGTCAGTGTTTTTGGTGGCGCTTACACTGCCGCCCTGCTGTTGGGGACTCCGTTGAAGACTACTTTTGCCGCCGCGCTCCTGAGCCTCGCCCTGCTGTCCGTCTCGGGCAGCCCCGTCGAGGCCGCCACTACCCCCAAAGTCAAGGCGAAAGCCACCGCCACGCAAACCCGCAAGGCCAAGTCGGTCGTGCTGCGCAAGCGGGTCGTCGCGGCCCCGGTGCTGCGCGCCGTCCCCACCTTCGGCCAGGTGGCCGGCCTGCACGATGTGGAAGACCCGCTGGACCTGAAGTCCAGCGTGGCCTACGTGCTGGACCAGAACACCAACGAGGTGCTGTTCTCCAAGAACCCGCAGGCGGTACTGCCCATTGCTTCCATCACCAAGCTGATGACGGCGCTGGTGGTCGTCGAGGCCGGCCTGTCGCTGGACGAGAAGCTGACGGTCACCGAAGAGGACATCGACACCGAGAAGAACACCCGCTCGCGGCTGGCCGTCGGCACCACGCTGACCCGCGGCGAGATGCTGCATCTGGCCCTGATGGCCAGCGAGAACCGCGCGGCCAATGCGCTGGGGCGCCATTACCCCGGCGGGCTGTCGGCGTTCGTCGCGGCCATGAATGCCAAGGCCGTCAGCCTGGGCATGGCCGACACGCATTACGTGGAGCCCACCGGCCTGTCCAGCCGCAACCAGAGCAGCGCCAAGGACCTGGCCACGCTGGTCAAGGTGTCCAGCGAGATCCCGCTGCTGCGCGACCTCTCCACGTCGCGCGAGGCGCGCGTGGCGCTGGGCAAGCGCCTGGTGCAGTTCCGCAGCACCAACGGCCTGCTGTCCAACCCGCTGTGGGACATCGGTCTGCAGAAGACCGGCTTCATCAACGAGGCCGGCAAGTGCGTGGTGATGCAGGCCCGCATGGCCGGGCGCCAGCTGATCATGGTGTTCCTCGATTCCAGCGGCAAGGCCTCGCGGATTGCCGATGCCGAACGCATGCGCAAGTGGCTGGCCAGCCAGCCGGGCGAAGCGGCGACCACGGCCTCGGCCAAGCTGTGACGGCTTCAGCCCGCTGAAATCAAAACGCGGCGCCTCGGCGCCGCGTTTTGCTTGGTGGCGCCGGTGGGTTCAGGCCCGGTAGCCCAGCGCCGCCGAGATCTGCGCCGCAGTCTCCTTCAACCGCACCACCCAGCTTTCTTCCAGCCGGTCCGCCGGCGCCGAGATGGACAGGCCCGCGACCAGCTTGGACTGGTCGTCGTAGATGCCGGCGGCCATGCAGCGCACGCCCAGTTCCAGCTCCTCGTCGTCGCGCGCGATGCCGCGCTGGCGCACCATGGCCAGCTCGCGCTCCAGCGCGCCGATGTCGGTCAGGCTGTTGCGGGTGTGGCCGGACAGGCCGGTGCGGGTCGCGTAGGCGCGCACGCGGGCGCTGTCGTCGCTGGCCAGGAACAGCTTGCCCACCGAGGTGAGGTGCAGCGGCGCCCGGCCGCCGACGGCGCGCACGACCTGCATGCCCGAGCGCTCGGAGTAGGTGCGCTCGATGTAGACGATTTCGTCGCCCTGGCGCACCGACAGGTTGACCGGCTGGTGGGTGAACTTGTGCAGCTCGCGCATGGCCGGCAGCGCCGCGTCGCGCACGTCCAGTCGGGCCTTCACGAGGTTGCCCAGCTCCAGCATGCGCATGCCCAGCCGGTAGCTGCCGGCCTCGGGCCGGTCCACGAAACGACCCAGCGTCAGGTCATTCAGAATGCGGTGCGCCGTCGAGGGGTGCAGGCCGGTGGCCTCAGACAAGGCCTTCAACGAGACCGGGTCCTGGTGCCGGGCCAGCACGTCCAGCAGCGCGAACATGCGTTCCAGCACCTGGATGGCCGGGGTTTGCTGCGCCTCTTTGGATTTCATGGCGTGATTGTCGGGGAGATTGCGGGTGTTTTGTATGGCGAAAGCACGCTTCAGCAAGTGGCAAGCCCTGGCGGCGCTCTTGATGGCGGGAGTGACCCTGGCCCAGGCCGCCGAGCCGCGCTGGGGCCGCATGCCGCGGCTGTATGGCCGCATCACGGCGCAGGAGCTGGGCCTGGTCATCAACACGGCCGACCCGTACTCGGTGGCCGTGGGCGAGTACTACGCCCAGCGGCGCGGCATCCCGCCCGGGCAGGTGCTGCGCGTGCAGCTGCCGCTGCGCAACAGCCTGACGCGCGAGGAATTCAAGGCGCTGGACGAGGTCATCCGCACGCAGATGCCGGAGCAGGTCAACGGCCTGGCGCTGGCCTGGGTGCAGCCCTATGCGGTGGACTGCAATTCGCTGACCAGTGCGCTGGCAGCGGGCCTGCAGCCCGAGGTCTGCGCCAACAGCTGCGCGCCGACGCGGGCCAGCCCCTATGCGGGTTATTTCGGCGCCAGGCCCTGGCTGGTGGTGGGGCTGCGGCCGGCGATGCAGCTGGCGGCCCGGTCGGTGCCGGCCGCGATGGCGATGATCGAACGCGGCATCGCGTCGGACCACCGGCTGGCCGGCGGCAGCGCCGAACCGGCCATGGCCTACCTGGCCGCAACGCCGGATGCGCAGCGCAACGTGCGCGAGCGCCTGTTCCCGCCGGCCGGGCCGGTGCCGGGGGTGGCGGGCTTCGAGGTGGCCCGCGTGCGCAGCGACGCGCTGCCGCCGCTGCGCCGTACGCTGGTCTACCAGACCGGCCTGGCCCGCGTACCGGCGCCGCTGGGCGGTGAATGGCTGCCCGGTGCGCTGGCCGACCACCTGACCTCCTACGGCGGCCAGCTGGAGCGTCCGCCGGGCGAGGGCCAGATGAACGTGCTGGACTGGATCGATGCCGGCGCGACCGCCAGCTACGGCACGGTCAGCGAACCCTGCAACCACCTGCAGAAGTTCCCGCATCCGCAAGCGCTGATCCAGGCCTACGCCCAGGGCGTCAGCGCGCTGGAGGCCTACTGGCGCAGCGTCGCCTGGCCGGCCCAGGGCGTGTTCGTCGGCGAGCCGCTGGCGGCCCCGTTCGCGCCGGTGCCGGCGTCCGCGCCGACGCCCTGAGCGGCGGCCCGCCCGGAGCGCACCGCGCCCTCCAGCGTGGCGGGGTAGGGGCCGTCGATGTAGTCCCCGGCGGCCCACAGCCCGGGCGCGATGCGCGCCGGCGGGCGCCGCAGCCCCGGCGTGCAGGCGAAGGTGGCACGCTTCTCGGTCAGCAGACGCTCGATGGCGGGCGGCGTGGTCCAGGCCAGCTCGCGCCGCGCCTGCGCCAGCACCGCCTCGGCCACGTCGCCGCGCGCGACCCACGGCGCCGCGCCGCTGACGACAAAGGCGAAGCGACCGGGCGCGCCGCCCAGCTGCCCGTGGTCGAACACGAATTGCGCGGGCGCCTCCGGGCCCTCGCGCAAGGCCAGCATCGGCTCGGGCAGCGCGCTGCCTGGGCTGTGCAGGTAGACGGTGACGATGGGCTCGAAGCCCAGGCCGCGCGCGGCGGCAGCCCAGTCCGGCGCGATGTCGGCTGCCAGCCGGGCCGCCTCCAGGCTGGTGCAGGCCAGCACGACGGCGTCGAAGGCCTCGCCGTCGACCCGCCAGCCCGCCTCCAGGCGCTGCACGCGCCGGCCCAGCCGCAGCCGCGGGCCCAGCCAGGCCGCCGCCGGCCCGGCCAGCAGCTCGGACAGCGGCCGGGCCGGCAGCAGCAGGTCGGCGCTGCCGGGGCCGCCGAAGAGGGCGTCCTTCAGCACGCGCAGGAACACCTGGGCGCTGGCCTGCGCCGCGGGCGTGTTCAGCGCGGCCACGCACAGCGGCTCGACCAGGTCGCGCCGCACTGCCGCGGGCAGGCCGGCGCACAGCTGGGCGACGTTCAAGGCCGCGTCGCAGCGAAAGCCCCGTGCCAGCCAGCCACCGGCCGCGGCCAGCAGCCCGAGCCGCGCGGCCAGCGGCCAGCCGCGGTGGGCCAGCACGCCGCGCGTGAAGGCCAGCAGCGGCGGCCCGGGCGGCAGGCGCAAGCCCGGCTCGCCGGGGTAGGGCAGGGCCAGCGGCAGGCGCCTGAGCACCTGTTCAGGGTCCACGCCCAGCCGGCGCATCAGCGCCAGGCTGTCGCGGTAGGCCCCGATGAGGATGTGCTGGCCGTTGTCGTGCGGCCAGCGCGGATCGGAGCCGGCCACGCTGCGCGCCCGGCCGCCCGGCTGCGGCGCCATCTCGAAGACGGTGATCTCATGGCCTGCATCGGCCAGCGTGACCGCCGCCGCGATCCCGGCCCAGCCGCCCCCGACAACGGCTGTTCTCACGACCGAGCGACTCCCACGGAACCGGCTTTGCCGGGCCGTCGGGAGTGCCCCCTTGAGGGGGCCGGCGAAGCCGGTAGGGGGTGGGCCATTCCTACCGGCCGCGCCAGTTGGTCTTCATCGCGATCCAGAGCTTGCGCAGCGGCGTCAGCGCAATGCGCTGGTGCAGCACCTGGAAGTTCTCGCGCTCGATCTCCACCAGCAGGGCGCGGTAGATGTTGGCCATCATCAGCCCCGGCTTCTGCGTGGCGCGGTCGGCGTCCGGCAGCAGGGCCAGCGCCTCGTCGTACAGCCGGTGCGCGCGCCCGGCCTGGAACTGCATCAGCGCGGTGAAGCGCTCGGAGTAGCCCCAGGGCTTGCTGCGCTGCAGGATCTCGCCGGCCTTGACGCCGAACTGCTGCAGCTCGTTGACCGGCAGGTAGATGCGCCCGCGCCGCGCGTCGTCGCCGACGTCGCGGATGATGTTGGTCAGCTGCATGGCCAGGCCCAGCTTGTGGGCGTACTCGACCGTCTGCGGCTGCGTACGGCCGAAGATGCCGCTGGCTACCTCGCCCACCACGCCGGCCACCAGGTGGCAGTAGCGCTGCAGGCCGGGGAAGTCCAGGTAGCGGGTCTGCTGCAGGTCCATCTCGCAGCCCTCGATGACGGCGTTCAGGTGCTCCGGCCGGATGTCGTAGGTGCCGGTGTGCGGCATCAGCGCCTGCATCACCGGGTGGGTCGGCTGGCCGGCGAAGGCGCCGGCCACCTCCTTGCGCCACCAGGCCAGCTTGGTGGCGGCCACGCCGGCGTCCTGCGTCTCGTCGACCACGTCGTCCACCTCGCGGCAGAAGGCGTAGAAGGCCGTGATGGCGGCGCGCCGCGGCGGCGGCAGGAACAGGAAGGCGTAGTAGAAGCTGGAGCCGCTAGCGGCGGCCTTGTGCTGGACGTATTGCTCGGGGCTCATGATGTGGGCCGCATTGTCAGCGCCCGCCAGGCCAGCCGCGGCACGTCCCGGGCCCCGACCCGGGGGCGGTGCAGCAGGCTGTCATGGCCGCGGGTGGCGATCTTGTCGAGGATGGCCAGGCCGCCCTGCACGACCAGGCGCAGCTCCCAGCCGGCGCGCCCGCGCAGCGTCAGCGCCAGCGGGGCGCCGTCGAGCATCAGCTGCCGGGCCCAGCCGCACAGGTCGCGGATCAGCGCCCGAGCCGCGGGGCTGTCGCGGCAGGCCAGCACGTCGGAGGCCGCAACGCCATGGGCGTCCAGGTCGGACTGCGGCACGTAGAGCCGGCCGTTGGGGCCGTCGCGGCTGAAGTCCTGCCAGAAATTGATCAGCTGCAGCGCGGAGCAGATGGCATCCGAGCGCCGCAGCGAGACGGCGTCGTCCACACCGTACAGCCCCAGCAGCAGGCGCCCGACCGGGTTGGCCGAGCGGCGGCAGTAGTCCAGCAGGTGGGCGCGGTCGCGGTAGCGCGGCGGTGCCAGGTCCTGCTCGAAGGCGTCCAGCAGGTCGTGCAGCAGCGCGGGCTGCAGCCGGTGCAGCTCGCGCGCCAGCGGCAGGAACACGGCGGCCCAGCGGGGCGACGGCGGCTGGCCGGCAACGCAGGCGGCCAGGTCGGCGCGGTAGTCTCGCAGCGCCTGGGCGCGCTCGGCCGGTGCCAGGTCGCCCTCGTCGGCCAGGTCGTCGGCGGTGCGCGCGAAGTGGTACAGCGCCACCACCGCGGGCCGCAGCGCGGGCGGGCACAGCCAGGAGGCGACGGGAAAGTTTTCGTAGTGATCGACGCTCAAACGGACCTCGTGGCCGATGTGTCAATGTGGTTTGACAGTTGTGACCGGGCCTGAATACATTACTGACCCGTCGGTCATTAAATCCTGGGGCCGGCGGGTTTCCCTTTTCTGCCGAGGTCTGCATGCCCCATCTTCTGCGTCTCGCATCGCCCCTGTTGCTGGCGGCTGTGCTCACGGTCCTGGTGTCGGGTTGCAGCAAGCAGGCCGCCGCGCCCGAACCCGAGCGCGCGGTGCGGACCCAGCTGGTCAGCGCCGGCACGGCGAGTGCAAGCCATGAGTATGCGGCCGAGGTGAAGGCGCGGGTCGAATCACGGCTGTCCTTCCGCGTGCCCGGCAAGCTGCTGAGCCGCTCGGTGAACCTGGGCGACACGGTCAAGCCGGGCCAGGTGCTGGCCCGCATCGACGGCCAGGACCTGAAGCTGGCCGAGGCCGCCGCGGCCGCCGCCGTCGCGGCCGCGCGCACCACACGCGACCAGGCCGGGGCCGACTACAAGCGCTTCGTGGACCTGCAGCGCCAGGGCTTCATCAGCGCCGCCGAGCTGGAGCGGCGCGATTCGGCCTTCAAGGCCGCCCAGGCCCAGCTGGACCAGGCCAAGGCGCAGGCCAATGTGCAGGCCAACCAGGCCGGCTATGCACAGCTGGTGGCCGACGGCGCCGGCGTGGTCACCGGTGTGGACGCCGAGCCGGGGCAGGTGCTGGCCGCCGGCAGCCCGGTGCTGCGCGTCGCGCTGGACGGGCCGCGCGACCTCATCTTCTCGGTGCCGGAGGACCAGGTTGCCCGCGTGCGGGCCGCGGCGTCGCTGCCTGGCGCGCTGCAGGTGCGGCTGTGGGGCAGCCCGCAGACCTTCCCGCTGACGCTGCGCGAGGTGGCGGCCGCGGCCGACCCGGTCACGCGCACCTTCCTGGTCAAGGCCGATGCCGGCAAGCTGGACGTCAAGCTGGGCCAGTCGGCCACGGTGGTGCTGGCGCTGCCGCAGCGCGCCGGCGTCATGAAGCTGCCGCTGTCGGCGGTGCTTCAGCAGGGTGGCAAGACCTCCGTCTGGGTGCTGGACGGCGCGTCCATGACGGTCAAGCCGGTGGCCGTGCAGGTGGGCGGCGCCGAAGGCAACGAGGTCGTCATCGTCGGCGGGCTGAGCGCCGGCCAGGAGGTGGTGGTGGCCGGCGTGCACGTGCTCAACCCGGGCCAGAAAGTCAAGCGCTACGTGCCGCCCCGCGCCACGGGCGCGACCCCGCCGCCCGCTGCCGTGGCCGCCTCGCGCTGAACCGGGGGCCCGCATGACCTCCCCGATCACCAAGACGCCCCATGTCGGCGGTTTCAATGTGTCGCGCTGGGCGCTGGAGCACCCGGCGCTGACCCGCTATCTGATGGTGGTGCTGATGCTGATGGGCTTCGTGGCCTATTTCCAGCTCGGCCAGGACGAAGACCCGCCGTTCACCTTCCGCGCCATGGTCATCCAGGCCTTCTGGCCCGGTGCCACCGCGCAGCAGATGGCCGACCAGGTCACCGACAAGATCGAGAAGACGCTGCAGGAGGTGAGCCATGCGGACAAGATCCGTTCGTACACCAAGCCGGGCGAGTCGCTGACGGTCTTCCAACTGAAGGACAACACGCCGCCCAAGGACGTGCCGGACCTCTGGTACCAGGTGCGCAAGAAGATCGGCGACATGCGTGGCACGCTGCCGCAGGGCGTGCAGGGCCCCGTGTTCAACGACGAGTTCGGCGATGTCTACGGCTCCATCTACGCGCTGTCCGCCGACGGCTTCAGCCGCGAGGAGCTGCGCGAGCATGCCGATCGCGTGCGCCAGGCGCTGCTGCAGGTCAAGGACGTGGCCAAGGTGGAGATCTTCGGCGTGCAGCCGGAGAAGCTGTTCATCGAGGTCTCGCAGAAGCGCCTGGCCCAGCTGGGCCTGGACTTCGGCCAGGTCATCAACCAGATCGGCGCGCAGAACGCCGTCGAGGGCGCCGGCGTGCTGAACGCCGGCAGCGCCAACTTCCAGGTGCGGGTGCAGGGGCAGTTCACATCGGCGCAGGCGCTGGCCGAGGTGCCCATCCGCGCGGTGAACCCGGCCACCGGCCAGGCCAGCCAGCTGCGCCTGGGCGACATCGCCGAGATCAAGCGCGCCTACGTCGACCCGCCGGCCACCAAGGTGCGCCACCAGGGCAAGGAAGTGCTGGCGCTGGGCGTGTCCATGGCCAAGGGCGGCGACATCATCACGATGGGCAAGGCGCTCGGCGTCACGCTCAAGGCCATCGAGCGCGACCTGCCCGCCGGGCTGCAGCTGGAGCAGATCCAGGACCAGCCCAAGGCCGTGTCGACCTCGGTGGGCGAGTTCGTCAAGGTGCTGATCGAGGCCGTGGTCATCGTGCTGGCCGTCAGCTTCATCTCGCTGGGCCTGCACACCCGGCCGCTGCGCATCGACGTGTGGCCCGGGCTGGTGGTGGCCATCACCATCCCGCTGGTGCTGGCGATCACGTTCACGACCATGTTCTATTGGGGCGTGGGCCTGCACAAGATCTCGCTGGGCTCGCTGATCATCGCGCTGGGCCTGCTGGTGGACGACGCCATCATTGCGGTCGAGATGATGGTGCGCAAGCTCGAAGAGGGCTACGACAAGATGCACGCCGCCACCTACGCCTACGACGTGACGGCCATGCCCATGCTGACCGGCACGCTGATCACGGCGGTGGGCTTCCTGCCCATCGGCCTGGCCAAGTCCACGGTGGGCGAGTACACCTTCGCGATCTTCGCGGTCACCGCCGCGTCGCTGGTCATCTCCTGGCTGGTGTCGGTCTACTTCGTGCCCTACCTGGGCGCGCTGCTGCTGAAGAGCCGGCATGCGGCCGACGGCGAGGTGCACGAGCTGTTCGACACGCCGTTCTACAACCGCTTCCGCGAGGTGGTGCGCTGGTGCGTGACGCACCGCTGGATGACCATCGCCATCACGCTGCTGGTGTTCGCGCTGGGCATCGTCGGCATGACGCGGGTGCAGCAGCAGTTCTTCCCGGACTCCAGCCGGCCCGAGGTGCTGGTGGACCTCTGGCTGCCGGAGGGCTCCACCATCCAGGAGACCGAGGCGCTGGCCAAGCGCTTCGAGGCGCGCATGCTGAAGGACCCGGCCATCGCCAGTGTCACCAGCTGGATTGGCTCGGGCGTGCCGCGCTTCTACCTGCCGCTGGACCAGATCTTCCCGCAGGCCAACGTCACGCAGTCCATCCTGCTGCCCAAGGGCCTGACGGAGCGCGAGGAGCTGAGGAAGCGCCTGCCGGTGCTGCTGGCCGAGGAATTCCCCGAGGCGCGCGGCCGCGTCAAGCTGCTGCCCAACGGGCCACCGGTGCCCTATCCGGTGCAGTTCCGCGTCAGCGGCGCCGACCCGAAGGTGGTGCGCGACTGGGCCGACCAGGCCAAGGAGATCCTGCGCACCAACCCCAACATGCGCGGCGTCAACGACAACTGGAACGAGAACGTCAAGGCGCTGCGCCTGACCGTCGACCAGGACAAGGCGCGGGCGCTCGGCGTCAGCAGCCAGGCGCTGGCGCAGGCGTCGCGGACGCTGCTGTCGGGCACCGTCGTGGGCCAGTACCGCGAGGCCGACAAGCTCATCGACATCGTGCTGCGCCAGCCGCTGAGCGAGCGGGCCGTCATCACCGACTTCGCCAACGCCAACCTGCCCACCGCGTCGGGCCGCACCATCCCGCTGACCCAGATCGCCAAGGTCGACTTCGACTGGGAGCCCGGCGTGATGTGGCGCGAGGGCCGCAACTACGCCGTCACCGTGCAGGGCGACGTGGCCGAGGGCCTGCAGGGCGCGACGGTCACCAAGGAGGTCTGGCCGCAGCTCGACGAGCTGCAAAAGCGCATGCCGGCCGGCTACCGCATCGAGATCGCCGGCGCGGTGGAGGAGAGCAGCAAGGGCCAGGGGTCCATCGCGGCCGGCGTGCCCATCATGCTGTTCATCACCTTCACGCTGCTGATGCTGCAGCTGCAGAGCTTCAGCCGCGCGATGCTGGTGTTCCTGACCGGCCCGCTGGGCATCGCCGGCGTGGCCGCGGCGCTGCTGCTGCTGAACCGGCCGTTCGGCTTCGTCGCGCTGCTGGGCGTCATCGCGTTGATGGGCATGATCATGCGCAACTCGGTCATCCTGATCGACCAGATCGAGCAGGACCGCGCCCGCGGCGTGCCGGACTGGTCGGCCATCGTCGAGTCCGCCGTGCGGCGCTTCCGCCCGATCGTGCTGACGGCGGCCGCCGCCGTGCTGGCCATGATCCCGCTGTCGCGCAGCGTGTTCTGGGGTCCGATGGCGGTGGCCATCATGGGCGGCCTGATCGTCGCAACCGTGCTGACGCTGCTGGCGCTGCCGGCCATGTACGCGGCCTGGTTCCGCGTCGAGCGGCCCGAGCGCCACAGCCAGCTCTGACCCGCTGACCAGGGTTTCTGCCGCCCCGTGCCTCGGGGCGGCAGGCAGGCCACGCCGCATCGCTACAATCGCCGGTTTGCCGAATCGCCTACGGGGTTGCCACGGCGCGCGCGGGGTCATGCAGATGACGCCGCCGAGGCGGGCAGCCCAACCCAGATTGCGCGGGTGGCGAAATTGGTAGACGCACCAGGTTTAGGTCCTGACGCCTTCACGGGCGTGCCGGTTCGAGTCCGGCCCCGCGCACCACCACTGTCCTTCAACTGTTCCCGAGTCCATCATGGCCGTCACCGTCGAAACCCTCGAAAAGCTGGAACGCCGCATCACCCTGCACGTGGCGGCCGCTGAGATCAACAGCGAAGTCGAAGCCCGTCTGAAGAAGCTGGCCCGCACCGTCAAGGCTGATGGCTTCCGCCCCGGCAAGGTGCCGATGAACGTCGTCGCCCAGCGCTACGGCTACTCGGTGCAGTACGAGGTCGTCAACGACAAGCTCGGCGCCGCCTTCAACAACGCCGCCAACGAGGCGCAGCTGCGCGTCGCGGGTGCCCCGCGCATCGAGCAGAAGGACCAGGCGCCCGAGGGCCAGATGGCCTTCGACGCGACGTTCGAGGTCTACCCCGAGGTCAAGATCGGCGACCTGGCCACGGCGGCAGTCGAGCGCGTCACCAGCGACGTGACCGAGGAAGCCATCGACAAGACCGTCGAGATCCTGCGCAAGCAGCGCCGCAGCTTCGCCCAGCGCCCGGCCGCCGACGTGGCCCAGGCCGGGGACCGCGTCACCATCGACTTCGAAGGCAAGATCGACGGCGAGCCCTTCCAGGGCGGCAAGGCCGAAGGCTTCCAGTTCCTGATCGGCGAAGGCCAGATGCTGGAGCAGTTCGACGCCGCCGTGCGCGGCATGAAGGCCGGCGAGAGCAAGACCTTCCCGCTGCAGTTCCCCGAGGACTACCACGGCAAGGACGTGGCCGGCAAGGAAGCCGACTTCCTCGTCACGGTCAAGAAGATCGAGGCCCAGCACCTGCCCGAGGTGAACGAGGCGTTCGCCAAGTCGCTGGGCATCAAGGACGCTTCGGTCGAAGCCCTGCGCGCCGACATCAAGAAGAACCTCGAGCGCGAGGTGAAGTTCCGCGTGCTGGCCCGCAACAAGGGTGCCGTCATGGACGCGCTGGTCGCCGTCTCCGAGCTGGACGTGCCCAACGCGCTGGTGCAGGGCGAGGCCGAGCGCATGGTCGGGCAGGCCCGCGAGGATCTGAAGAAGCGCGGCGTCAAGGATGCCGACAAGGCCGAGATCCCCGCCGACATCTTCAAGCCCCAGGCCGAGCGCCGCGTGCGCCTGGGCCTGGTCGTCGCCGAGCTGGTGCGTGCCAACAACCTGCAGGCCAAGCCGGCCCAGCTGCAGGCGCACATCGAAGAGCTGTCGCAGAGCTACGAGAAGCCTGCCGAAGTGATGCGCTGGTACCTGAGCGACCGCGAGCGCATGGCCGAGGTGGAAGCCGTCGTGGTCGAGAACAACGTCACGGATTTCGTGCTCGCCACGGCCAAGGTGACCGACAAGGCGCTGCCGTTCGACGAGCTGATGGCCGCCGGCAACTGATTTGCCCCCACGCTGACGAAGGCGCCGCGCCGCGAGGCACGGCGCCTTCTTTCTTGTATCCCCATAATCCGGCCCCATAACAGCCGTCACTGCTTTGCAAGGATCTGAATGAGCGCGCTCGAAACCAGCAATCTGGGCATGGTGCCCATCGTCATCGAACAGTCGGGTCGCGGCGAGCGTGCCTATGACATCTACTCGCGCCTGCTGCGCGAGCGCATCATCTTCCTGGTCGGCCCGGTCAACGACGCGGTGGCCAACCTGGTGGTCGCCCAGATGCTGTTCCTGGAGAGCGAGAACCCCGACAAGGAGATCTCGCTGTACATCAACAGCCCCGGTGGCAGCGTCTCCGCCGGCATGTCCATCTACGACACGATGAACTTCATCAAGCCCGACGTCTCCACGCTGTGCATGGGCATGGCGGCCAGCATGGGCGCCTTCCTGCTGGCGGCCGGCACCAAGGGCAAGCGCTTCTCGCTGCCCAACGCCAAGGTCATGATTCACCAGCCGCTGGGCGGCGCGCAGGGCCAGGCGACCGACATCGAGATCCATGCGCGTGAAATCCTGAAGACGCGCGAGGCCCTCAATCGCATCCTGGCCGAGCGCACCGGTCAGAGCCTGGAGAAAATCCAGTCCGACACCGAGCGCGACTACTTCATGTCCGCGGCCGAAGCCCAAAGCTACGGCCTGATCGACCAGGTGCTGGAACACCGACCCTGACCCGACACCGAGTCGTGAGGGGCTGTAACCGGCCCCCGGAGTCGTAGCGCAATCGGGGCCCTTATCCCCTCAAGGGCCCCGAGATCGTTTGGACTATCATCATTTCAGGCACTCGCCTGTCCCCTGGCATTCCCCCGAGCAGCACCCATGGCCGACAAAAAAGGCACCTCCAGCGAAAAAGTTCTGTACTGCTCGTTCTGCGGCAAGAGCCAGCACGAGGTCAAGAAGCTGATCGCCGGCCCCTCGGTCTTCATCTGCGACGAGTGCATCGAGCTCTGCAACGACATCGTCCGTGACGAGATTCCGGCGCCCGCGCCGGCCGCGCGCGCCGGCAAGTCCGACCTGCCGGTGCCCAGCGAGATCAAGGCCAGCCTCGACCAGTACGTGATCGGCCAGGACGTCGCCAAGCGCACGCTGGCCGTGGCGGTCTACAACCACTACAAGCGGCTGCGCCACATGGCCACCGCCAAGGACTCCGTCGAGCTGTCCAAGAGCAACATCCTCTTGATCGGCCCCACCGGCTCCGGCAAGACGCTGCTGGCGCAGACGCTGGCGCGCCTGCTGAACGTGCCGTTCGTGATCGCCGACGCGACGACGCTGACCGAAGCCGGCTACGTTGGCGAGGACGTCGAGAACATCATCCAGAAGCTGCTGCAGAACTGCAATTACGACGTCGAGCGGGCGCAGCGCGGCATCGTCTACATCGACGAGATCGACAAGATCTCGCGCAAGGCCGACAACCCGTCCATCACGCGCGACGTGTCGGGCGAGGGCGTGCAGCAGGCGCTGCTCAAGCTCGTCGAGGGCACGATGGCCTCGGTGCCGCCGCAGGGCGGCCGCAAGCACCCCAACCAGGACTTCCTGCAGATCGACACGACCAACATCCTGTTCATCTGCGGCGGTGCCTTCGACGGCCTGGAGAAGGTCATCCAGAACCGCAGCGAGAAGTCCGGCATCGGCTTCGGCGCGACGGTGAAGAGCAAGACCGACAAGAAGGTCGGCGAGGTGTTCCGCGAGGTCGAGCCCGAGGACATCATCAAGTTCGGCCTCATCCCCGAACTGGTCGGCCGCCTGCCCGTCGTCGCGACGCTGGGCGAGCTGACCGAGGATGCGCTGGTGCAGATCCTGACCGAGCCCAAGAACGCGCTGGTCAAGCAGTACCAGCAGCTGTTCGAGATGGACGGCGTCGAGCTGGAAATCCGCAAGCCGGCGCTGGCGGCCATCGCCCGCAAGGCGCTGGCCCGCAAGACCGGCGCGCGCGGCCTGCGCTCCATCATGGAGCAGTCGCTGATCGACACCATGTTCGACCTGCCCGCGCTGGACGGCGTCGAGAAGGTCGTGCTGGACGAGCACAACATCGAGGACGCCTCGGCACGCCCCTTGCTCGTCTACCGCGAGCAGGCCAAGGCCAGCGCCTGAACACTCACCAAGCCCTCAACTTGCATTTGCCCCCTCAGGCCTGATATCGGCCTGAGAAAGAGAGGTCTTCATGTCCGGACATCCCATCCTTCCCGCCGACCCGATCACGCTGCCGCTGCTGCCGCTGCGTGACGTGGTCGTGTTCCCGCACATGGTCATCCCGCTGTTCGTCGGGCGCCCCAAGTCCATCAAGGCGCTTGAGGCCGCGATGGAGGCCGGCCGCCAGATCATGCTGGTGGCCCAGAAGGCTGCCGGCAAGGACGAGCCCAAGCCCGAGGACATGTTCGAGGTCGGCTGCGTGTCCAGCATCCTGCAGATGCTGAAGCTGCCCGACGGCACCGTGAAGGTGCTGGTCGAGGGCCTGCAACGCGCCACCACGCTGTCCATCACCGAGCCGGGCGAGCATTTCGTCGCCGAGGTCACGCCCATCCCGCCCGAGACCGAGCATGCGCCCGAAGTCGAGGCCCTGCGCCGCGCCGTCACGCAGCAGTTCGACCAGTACGTCAAGCTCAACAAGAAGATTCCGCCCGAGATCCTCACGTCCATCGGCGGCATCGACGATCCGGGTCGCCTGGCCGACACCATCGCCGCCCACCTGCCGCTCAAGCTCGATGCCAAGCAGGCCGTGCTGGATCTGGCCGAGGTGGCCAAGCGGCTCGAGAAGCTGCTGGACCTGCTTGAGCATGAGGTCGACATCCTGCAGGTGGAAAAGCGCATCCGTGGCCGCGTCAAGCGCCAGATGGAGAAGAGCCAGCGCGAGTACTACCTGAACGAGCAGGTCAAGGCCATCCAGAAGGAGCTGGGCGACGGCGAAGAAGGCGCCGACATGGAGGAGCTCGAAAAGAAGATCCTCGCCGCCAAGATGCCCAAGGAGGCGCGCAAGAAGGCCGACGCCGAGCTGAAGAAGCTCAAGCTGATGTCGCCCATGTCCGCCGAGGCGACGGTGGTGCGCAACTACATCGACACGCTGGTCAACCTGCCCTGGAGCAAGAAGACCAAGATCAAGCACGATCTCAAGAATGCCGAGGATGTGCTCAACGAAGACCACTACGGCCTCGAGAAGGTCAAGGACCGCATCCTTGAATATCTCGCGGTGCAGCAGCGCGTCGACAAGCTCAAGGCACCCATCCTGTGCCTGGTCGGCCCCCCGGGCGTCGGCAAGACCTCGCTCGGCCAGAGCGTGGCGCGCGCCACCGGCCGCAAGTTCGTCCGCATGGCGCTGGGCGGCGTGCGCGACGAAGCCGAGATCCGCGGCCACCGCCGCACCTACATCGGCTCCATGCCGGGCAAGGTGCTGCAGTCGCTGACCAAGGTCGGCACGCGCAACCCGCTGTTCCTGCTCGACGAGATCGACAAGCTGGGCATGGACTTCCGCGGCGACCCGTCGTCGGCGCTGCTGGAGGTGCTGGACCCCGAGCAGAACCACACCTTCGGTGACCACTACATCGAGGTGGATTTCGACCTGTCCGACGTGATGTTCGTCGCCACGTCCAACTCGATGAACATCCCGCCGGCCCTGCTGGACCGGATGGAAGTGATTCGCCTGTCGGGCTACACCGAGGACGAGAAGGTCAACATCGCCCAGACCTACCTGCTGCCCAAGCAGCGCAAGAACAACGGCGTGCAGGACGACGAGCTCGAGGTCACCGAATCCGCGATCCGTGGCGTGATCCGCTACTACACGCGGGAAGCCGGCGTGCGTTCGCTCGAACGCGAGATGTCCAAGATCTGCCGCAAGGTGGTCAAGGGCATCCAGCTCAAGACCTACGAGGGCAAGGTGGTCGTCACCGAAGACAACCTGAACGACTTCCTGGGCGTGCGCAAGTACGACTTCGGTCGCGCCGAGAAGAAGAACCAGGTGGGCCAGGTCGTGGGCCTGGCATGGACCGAGGTGGGCGGCGACCTGCTGACCATCGAAGCCACCGCGATGCCGGGCAAGGGCAACATCATCCGCACCGGCTCGCTGGGCGACGTGATGAAGGAGTCCGTCGAGGCCGCGCGCACGGTGGTGCGCTCGCGCGCTCGCCGCCTGGGCATCAAGGATGAGGTGTTCGAGAAGCGCGACGTGCACGTTCACGTGCCCGATGGCGCCACGCCCAAGGACGGCCCCAGCGCCGGTGCCGCGATGACGACGGCCTTCGTGTCGGCGCTGACCGGCATTCCGGTGCGTGCGGACGTCGCGATGACCGGCGAGATCACCTTGCGCGGCGAGGTCACGGCCATCGGTGGCCTGAAGGAGAAGCTGCTCGCGGCCCATCGCGGCGGCATCAAGACCGTGATGATTCCGGAAGAGAACGTCAAGGACCTGCAGGACATCCCGGAGAACGTGAAGAACCAGCTCGAGATCGTGCCGGTGCGCTGGATCGAGCGCGTGCTGGAGGTGGCCCTGGAGTCCATGCCTGCGCCCCTGCCGGATGAGGAGCCGGCCGTGGCCGCCGCCAAGCCGGACGAGGCAGCGGCCGTCACGCCTGCGGTGCCGCATTGAACGCAGCACGCTTGTCAGGCGGCAAAAAGTTGGTTTACAATGCCAGCTTCGCTAGACAGGCAGCTGCATCGTTGACTGGCTAGAGAAACAAAGCGGGATTAGCTCAGTTGGTAGAGCGATACCTTGCCAAGGTATAGGTCGAGAGTT
>CAXDTK010000056.1:0-22327 GCA_963992225.1 uncultured Comamonadaceae bacterium
CACCTAAGCCTTCGTCGGCAGCGTCAGATGTGTATAAGAGACAGGCCCGACACCGCGCTGCGCAACGCCCCCTGCTTCGTGGTGTTCAACCCGGCCTCGGGCCAGGGCGACCGTGACGCGGTGGCGCCGGCGGTGGAGGCGGCCTGCGCCGCGGCCGGGCGGCGCTGCGAGCTGCTGCCCGTCACGCGGCCCGCGCAGCTGCCCGAGACGGCGCGCGAGGCGGTGCGGCGGGCGCGCGCGGCCGGCGGCATCGTGGTGGCGGCGGGCGGCGACGGCACCATCAACGGCGTGGCCCAGGCGGTGCTGGGCAGCGGCTGCGCGTTCGGCGTGCTGCCGCGCGGCACCTTCAACTACTTCGCGCGCACGCATGGCATCCCCGCCGAGCTGGACGCCGCGCTGCAGGTGCTGCTGACCGAGGCGGCCGTGCCCGTGCAGGTGGGTCAGCTCAATGGCCGCGTCTTCCTGGTCAACGCCAGCCTGGGCCTGTACCCGCAGCTGCTGGAAGACCGCGAGGCCTGGAAGCAGCAGTACGGCCGCAGCCGGCTGGTGGCGCTGGGCGCCGGCATCAAGACGCTGCTGCGCGGCCACCGCAGCCTGCGGCTGCGCATCGAGCTGCAGGGCCAGGCGCGCGAGGTGCGCACGCCCACGCTGTTTGTCGGCAACAACGCGCTGCAGCTGGAGCAGGTGGGGCTGCCCGAGGCGCGCGCCATCGATGCCGGCCACCTGGCCGGCGTGATGCTGCAGCCGCTGGGCCGCTGGGCGCTGCTGGCGCTGCTGGCCCGCGGCGCCTTCGGCCAGCTGGGCGAGGCCGAGCAGGTGCGCAACTTCGCCTTCCGCCGCCTGACCGTCACCGCCAGCAGCTTCGGCGCGCGGCGCATCAAGGTGGCCACCGACGGCGAGGTGCTGCACATGGCGCTGCCGCTGACCTTCGAGGTGTCGCCGCACCCGCTGTGGCTGATCCGCCCACGCGGGCTGGCCGCCGAACGGCGCGAGGCCCAGGCCGCCGCCGGCGACATGGAGCCGGCCGCATGACCGTGCTGCTGCAGGTCTCGGACCCACATTTCGGCACCGAGCGCCCGGCCGTGATGGCGGCGCTGGCGCGCTTCGCCCAGGCGCTGCGCCCGGACCTGCTGCTGGTCACCGGCGACATCACGCAGCGCGCCCGGCCCGCGCAGTTCGCCCGGGCCCGCGCCTTCTTCGACCGGCTGGACGTGCCGGCCCGGCTGGTGGTGCCGGGCAACCACGACATCCCGCTGTGGGCGCTGTGGGCGCGCGCCTTCGATCCCTACGGCCGCTTCGTGCGCGCCTTCGGGCCGGCGCTGGAAGGCGAGTTCGAGCGCGACGACCTGCTGGTCATCGCGCTGAACACGACGCGGCGCTGGCGGCACAAGCAGGGCGAGGTGTCCGCCGCGCAGGTCGAGCGCGTGGCCCGCCGGCTGGCCGCCGCGCGGCCGGGGCAGCTGCGACTGGTGGCCGTGCACCAGCCGGTGGCGGCGGTGACGCGGGCCGACGTGAAGAACCTGCTGCGCGGCCACGAACGCGCCTTGCACCGCTGGGCGCAGGCGGGCGCGGACGCGGTGCTGGGCGGCCACATCCACCTACCCTATGTACTGCCGCTGGCCGAGCGCTGGCCCGAGCTGGCCCGGCCGATGTGGGCCGTGCAGGCCGGCACCGCGCTGAGCCGGCGCGTGCGCGGCGGCGTGCCCAACTCGGTCAACGTGGTGCGAGCCGGCGCAGGCCGCGCGGTGGTGGAGCGCTGGGACATGGACGCCGCGGCCGGCGAGTTCCGGCCCGTGGCGTCCACCGTGCTGCGCGAGGCGACCGGCTGACCCGCGCTCAGGCGACGGTGCCGACCCGCCCGCGCAGGCCGGGGGCAGGCGCCGCGGCGCGCTGCGCCTGGCCGTTGGTCCAGACGAACACCAGCATGGCCGCGCAGGCCAGCGCACCCGGCAGCGCGAACGCCAGGAAGTTGACCGGCAGCGGCACGGCCATGCCCATCAGCGCGCCGCCCAGCACCGGGCCGATGATGGCGCCGTTGCGGCCGATGCCGGAAGCCCAGCCCAGGCCGGTGGAGCGGATGGCCAGGCCGTAGAACTGCGCGCCACAGGCATACAACAGGATCTGCGAGCCGATGGTGGTGGCGCCGGCCACGGCGATCAGGGTGTACAGCACCCAGCTCGGGCTGTTGAAGCCCAGCAGGCTGATGGACACCGCCGCCAGCGCGAAGAAGATGGCCAGCACCCGCGGCAGGTTGAAGCGGTCACCCAGCCAGCCGCCGCCCACGGCGCCGAAGATGGCGCCGAAGTTCAGCACCAGCAAAAAGCTCAGCGACGAACCCAGGCCGTAGCCCGCCTGGTTCATCAGCTTGGGCAGCCAGGAGTTCAGCGCGTAGACCATCAGCAGGCAGCAGAAGAACGCGGTCCACAGCATCATGGTGCGCAGCGCGCGGCCGTCGCGGAACAGCTCCAGCAGCGGCGCGCCGCCGGCCTTCAGTGCCGGCATGGTCAGCGTCTGGCCGGGCGCCGGGCGGTGGCGGGGATCCACGCGGCTGAGCACCTGCTGGGCTTCGGCGATGCGGCCCTGGCGGATCATGAAGCCCACCGACTCGGGCAGGAACTTCATGATCAGCGGCAGCAGCAGCAACGGAATGCCGGCCACGAAGAACACCGCCTGCCAGCCGTGGCTGGGCAGCAGCAACATGCCCAGGCCCGCCGACAGCATGCCGCCCACCGAGTAGCCGCTGAACATGATGGCCACCAGCGTGCTGCGGATCTTCTTCGGCGCGTACTCGCTCATCAGCGCCACCACATTGGGCATGACGCCGCCGATGCCCAGCCCGGCGATGAAGCGGCACAGGCCGAACTCGGTCGGGTTGCGAGCGAAGCCGTTGAGCACCGTGAAGCCGCTGAACAGCACCACACAGATCGTGATGGCCTTCTTGCGGCCGATCTTGTCGGACAGCGGCCCGAACAGCAGCGCGCCGGCCATCATGCCGAAGAGGGCATAGCTGCCGAGCGCGCCGGCCTGCAGCGGCGTCAGCGCCCATTCCTTCATCAGCACCGGCAGCACCACGCCGTAGATGACGAGGTCATAGCCGTCGAAGATGATGATGAGGGCGCACCAGAACAGCACCATCCAGTGGAAGCGGTTGAAGCGCGCGTCGTCGACCACGCGCGACACGTCGATGGGTTGGGGGCTCATGGCCTTGTCTCCGGGGTTGTAAAAAAAGGAAGCCCCGTCTGTGCGGGGCTTGTCGGGGAATGGGGATCAGCCGAGGTCGCCGCCGCCCACGGGCAACGTGACGCCGGTGATGTAGCCGGCCTCGTCCGAGGCCAGGAACAGGATGGCGCCGACCTGCTCGTCGATGGTGCCGTAGCGCTTCATCAGCGAGGAATCCACGGTCTGGTCGACGATCTGCTGGTACCAGACCTTCTCCTGCTCGCTCTGCGGCGCCGCGTTGCGCGGCACGCGGCGCGGCGGCGCCTCGGTGCCGCCGGGCGCGGTGGCGTTCACGCGCACGCCGCGCTGCGCGGTCTCGAAGGCCAGGCAGGCGGTCAGCGCATTCACGCCGCCCTTGGCCGCGCCATAGGGCACGCGGTTGAGGCTGCGGGTGGCGATGGACGACACGTTGACGATGGCGCCCTTGCCCTGCTCCAGCATGGCCGGCAGCGCCGCATGGCAGCACCACAGCGTGGGGAACAGCGAGCGCCGCACCTCGGCCTCGATCTCGTGTTCGGCGTAATGCTCGAAGGGCTTGGCCCAGATGGTGCCGCCCACGTTGTTGACCAGCACATCGATGCGGCCGAAGCGCTCCAGCGTGCTGGCCATCACGCCCTGGCAGTCGCCGTATTTCTCCAGGTCGGCCGTCAGCGTCAGCACGCGGCCGCCGGCGTTGGGCAGCGCGCGCAGCTCGTGCACGATGTCGGCGCGGTCCACCGCGGTGACCACGGCGCCTTCTTCGAGCAGCCGCTCGGCCACGCGGCGGCCGATGCCCTGGCCGGCACCGGTGACGACGGCCACGCGGTCCTGGAATCGTTGTTGCTGAGTCATGTTCTTCACCTCAGTGTTTGGGCTTTCGGGCCGAGCGCCGGGCCGCCCCAAGCCGGCCCGCGATGGCGATGTGCATGCGGCTCGATGCCGCGTGCATCGCCGTTCCCTCGGGGGACCGACTGGGCTGGCACGCGTTCAGCGAGGCCAGACAGGCGAGGGGCTCATGCACTCGCGGCGAACTTTTCGTAGAAGAAGTTCGCGGGTTGCAGGCCGCGTTCGCGGATGTACTGGCTCACCGCCTCCACCATCGGCGGCGGGCCGCACAGGTAGATGTCGACTTCGCCGTCGTTCAGGTGCGCCGGTTCGATGTGCTGGGTGACGTAGCCCTTCCTGGGCCAGGCGCTGTCGGGGCTGGCCACGCAGGCGGTGAAGCTGAAGTTGGGGATGCGCGCGGCGAAGCCCTCAAGCTTGTCCATCTCCACCAGGTCGGCGTCGTGGGTAACCCCATAGATCAGATGCACCGGCTGGGTGCTGCCCTGCTCGGCGATCTTCTCCAGCATGGCGGTGAACGGCGCCAGGCCGGTGCCGCCGGCCAGCAGCAGCAGCGGGCGCTCCACGTCGCGCAGGTAGAAGCTGCCCAGCGGGCCGGTCAGCGTCATCGCGTCGCCGGCCTTGGCCAGCTGGGTCAGGAAGCTGCTCATCAGCCCGCCCGGCACGTTGCGGATCAGGAAGGACACCTCGCCGTCGCGCGGCAACGAGCTGAAGGAGTAGGCGCGCGTCTGCGTGCTGCCCGGCACCTGCAGGTTGACGTATTGCCCCGGCAGGAAGGCCAGCTTGTTGAGCGCCTCGCCGCGCAGCGACAGCGAGATGGTGCTGGGCGACAGCTGCTCGACGCGGCTGATGGCGGCGTCGAACTTCGCCTGCTGCGTGCGGCACACGGCCGACGAGGCCGGCACCCGCACCACGCAGTCGCTCTGCGCACGCATCTGGCAGGTCAGCACGAAGCCCTCGCGGGCCTCGCTGTCGCTGAGGGCGTCGGCTATGTAGTCGCCCATCTCGTAGCGGCCCGACTCGGCGAAGCACTTGCACGTGCCGCAGGCGCCGTCGCGACAGTCCAGCGGCAGGTTCACGCCCTGGCGGTAGGCCGCATCGGCGACCGTCTCGGTGGCCTTGGCGTCGATGAAGCGGGTGACGCCGTCCTCGAACTGCAGCGCGATCTGGTGTGTCATGGCGGACCTCAGACGTGGTAGACGTCGACGACGTGGTGGATGTAGTCGTTCTTCAGCACGATGTGCTTGCGCTTGATGCGCGGCGCCGGGCCGGTGGTGTCCAGCGTGTAGTGCGAGGTGCCGAAGTAGCTGTCCGTGGTCTTGTAGCGGTAGCTCAGCGTGTGCCAGTTGAAGCGCAGCTGCAGCTCGCCGTCGCCCTCCGACAGGATCTCGATGTTGTGCAGGTTGTGGCCGGTGCGCGGCTCCGGCATGCTGGCCGCGGAGCGTTCGGTCTTGATGCGGAAGACGCGGTCTTCCAGGCCGGCGCGGCTGGGGTAGTAGATCAGCGAGATCTCGCGCTGCGGGTCGGTCGTGAGGCTGTCGTCATCGTCCCAGGACGGCATCCAGAACTCGGCCTCGGGGGCGTAGCAGTCCAGCCATTCGTCCCACTGGCGGTCGTCCAGCAGCCGGGCCTCGCGGTACAGGAAGGCCTGCACCTGTTCCATGGTCATCGTCGTGCTCATGCTCGTCGTCTCCTCAGGCACCGTGGCTGCAGCTGTCGCTGCCGTGGTCGCAGGCGGCCGGCTCTTTCTGCAGCGCGGCCAGCAGCGTCTGCTGCCAGTAGCGGTGCTGCTCGGTGTAGAGGCCTTCGTCCTCCGTCTTCACGCCGCTGAGCACGGGCTTGAGGCCGATCTCCTGGGCGGCCGGGTCGGCGCCTTCCACCCAGTGCGTGGCGCCGCGGCACATGTCGTTCCACGGCAGCGCGATGCCGGCATAGCCCTGCTGGCAGGCGCGGAACTCCTCCAGGTCGTCCGGCGTGGCCATGCCGGTCGCGTTGAAGAAGTCCTCGTACTGGCGGATGCGGCGCGCGCGCGCCTCGGCCGGCTCACCCTTGGGCGCGATGCAGTAGATCGTCACCTCGGTCTTGTCGACCGCGATGGGGCGCAGCACGCGGATCTGCGAGCTGAACTGGTCCATCAGGTAGACGTTGGGGTACAGGCACAGGTTGCGCGAGTGGTTGATCATCCAGTCGGCCGTGGCCTGGCCGCAGCGCTCCACCAGCTCGGCGCGCTGCTTGTACGCGGGCCGGTCCTCGGGGTTGGCCCAGCGCGTCCACAGCAGCATGTGCCCGTGCTCGAAGCTGTAGAAGCCGCCGCCCTGCTTGGCCCAGCTGCCGGCGTCCATGGCCTTGATGTTGTCGCCCGCGGCGCTCTGCTTGCGGTGGTTGGTGGTGGCGGCGTAGTTCCAGTGCACCGAGCTGACGTGGTAGCCGTCGGCGCCGTTCTCGGCCTGCAGCTTCCAGTTGCCGTCGAAGGTGTAGGTGCTCGACCCGCGCAGCACTTCCAGGCCCTCGGGCGACTGGTCCACGATCATGTCGATGATCTTGGTGGACTCGCCGAGGAACTCGGTCAGCGGCAGCACGTCGGGGTTGAGGCTGCCGAACAGGAAGCCGCGGTAGCTCTCGAAGCGTGCCACCTTCTTCAGGTCGTGGCAGCCGTCCTTGTTGAAGGACTCGGGGTAGCCCGCCTCGTTGGCGTCCTTGACCTTCAGCAGCTTGCCGCTGTTGTTGAAGGTCCAGCCGTGGAAGGTGCAGGTGAAGTTGGCCTTGTTGCCCTTCTTGTGGCGGCACAGCGTGGCGCCGCGGTGGGAGCAGGCGTTGATGATGGCGTTGAGCTCACCCGCCTTGTTGCGGGTGATGACGATGGGCTGGCGGCCGATCTGGGTCGTCAGGTAGTCGTTGATGTTCGGGATCTGGCTCTCGTGGGCCAGGTAGATCCAGTTGCCCTCGAAGATGTGCTGCATCTCGAGGTCGAAGAGCTCGGCGTCGGTGAAGGCGGCGCGGTGGAGCTTGTAGACGTGCCGGGTCTTGTCTTCTACCAGCATGCCGGCCAGGCGCTGCTCGACGCTTTCCGGGGCTGCGGTGTGGGTCATGGTGTCTCCTCGGTGGGGCGCGCGCAGGGCTCCGCTGGCCACGCCGGCGGAGCCGGCGGGCAGGGCACAGGCGCTGGGTCTTGAGGCGGGCCGCCGGCCCGCCGGGGGTCAGGCCGCCGCGCGGGGGCGGGCGAAGTCGGTGGCCGGGGCCTTCACTTCGTCGGTCAGCAGGTCGAAGTCGAAGCTGATCTCGTGGAAGGGCTTGTGCACGCCCAGCGCCTGCATCGCGGCGGCATCGCTGTTGACGCGCACCGGCGGCACCAGGCCTTCACGCGTGCCGAACGCGAAGTCGTCCCACAGGTGCGGGTCGGACTCGATGTTGATCTGCGTCGTCAGCTTGCGGTGGCCGGGCGCCGACACGAAGAAGTGGATGTGCGCCGGGCGGTGGCCGTGGCGGCCCAGCAGGTTCAGCAGCTGCTCGGTGGAGCCGCCCGGGGGCACGCTGTAGCCCAGCGGCATGATGCTGCGGAACTTGTAGCGGCCGTTGGCGTCGGTCTGAATGGTGCGGCGCAGGTTGAAGGCACTCTGCGACGGGTCGAAGTAGGAGTAGTTGCCCAGGTGATTGGCATGCCAGGCCTCGACCTTGGCGCCGGCCAGCGGCTGGCCGTCGGCGCCGCGCACCACGCCCGACATGACCACCACCTCGCCGGGCTGGGTGCCGTCGTCCATGCGCGCTTCGCCCTGGCAGACCGGCGCGCCGGCCACGTACAGCGGGCCCTCGATGGTGCGCGGCGTGCCGCCCTTGAGGCCGGCACGGGCCTCGGCCTCGTCCATGCGCAGGTCGATGAAATGCTCCAGGCCCACGCCCGGCACGATCAGGCCCAGCTCGCCGCGGGCGCCCGCCTGGCCCAGGTAGTTCAGGCCGGCCCAGAACTCCTCGGGCTGGATGTCCAGCTCTTCCATGGCCAGCATCAGGTCACGCATCAGGCGGCGCACGATGGTCTTGACGCGGGGGTTGCCGGGGCCGGTCACGCCGGTGGTCTCGAAACGGTCCAGCAGGGCTTCGATGCTCTTGATATCCATGGTTGTCTCCTCGGGGTGTCAGTGAAGCGGTGGGGTCAGCGGTCGTCGTCGCGGGTGGACGACGGGTGGCGGCACAGCGGTACCACCTCGATGTCCATGTAGGGGAACAGGGGCAGCGTGGACAGCAGCTGGTGCAGCTGCTCGACGCTGTCCACGTCGAAGATGCTCACGTTGGCGTAGCGGCCGGCCACGCGCCACAGGTGGCGCCAGATGCCCTGGCGCATCAGGCCCTGGGCCACTTCGCGCTCGGTGGCCTTCAGCGCATCCGCCTCGGCGGCCGGCAGCGTGGCCGGCAGGCGCACGGTCATCTCGACTTTGAACAGCATGGGGGTCGTCCTCGTGGGGGTCAGGCGCGGCACAGGCGCGCCAGCTTGTCGGTATCGAGCGTGAGGCCCAGGCCCGGCGTGGTGGGCAACTGCAGCGCAAAGTCGCGGTACTGCAGCGGCTCCTGCAGGATTTCCTCGGTCAGCAGCAGCGGGCCGAACAGCTCGGTGCTCCAGGCCAGCTCGGTGAAGGTGCTGAACAGCTGGGCCGAGGCCATGGTGCCCACGGCGCCCTCCAGCATGGTGCCGCCGTACAGCGCGATGTTGGCCGCCTCGGCGATGCCCGCCACGCGCGCCGCGCCGCGCAGGCCGCCGGACTGGTTGATCTTGACCGCGAAGATGTCCGCCGCCTGCGTGGCCGCCACCTCGAAGGCGTCGCGCGGGCCGTGCAGCGCCTCGTCGGCCATGATGGGGATGATGTTGGCGTCGGTCAGCCGCTTCAGGCCCAGCTTGTCGTGGGCCACGATGGGCTGCTCCACCATGTCCACGCCGGCATCGGCCAGCGCGCGCATGCCGTCCAGCGCCTCAGTGACCGACCAGGCCTGGTTGGCGTCCACCCGCACGCTGGCGCGGTCACCCAGCGCGGCCTTGATGGCGGCCACATGGGCCACGTCGTCACGCACCGCGCGCAGGCCGATCTTGAGCTTGAAGATGTTGTGGCGGCGCAGGCCCAGCATCTTCTCGGCCTCGGCGATGTCGCGGGCGGTGTCGCCGCTGGCCAGCGTCCAGGCCACCGGCAGGCTGTCGCGCACCCGGCCGCCGAACAGCTCGCTCAAGGGCACGCCCAGGCGGCGGGCCTGCGCGTCGTACAGCGCCGTCTCCACCGCGCATTTGGCAAAGCGGTTGCCCTGCACCTGGCCGTTCACGCGGGCCAGCGCCATCGCCACCGCGCTGGCGTCCTGGCCTTCCAGCAGCGGCGCGATGTAGGTGTCGATGTTGGCCTTGATGCTCTCGGGGCTCTCCTCGCCATAGGCCAGGCCGCCGATGGTCGTGGCCTCGCCCCAGCCGGTGATGCCGTCCGAGCATTGAAGGCGCACCAGCACCAGCGTCTGGTGGTTCATCGTCGCCACCGACAGGCGGTGCGGGCGGATCGTCGGCACGTCCACCAGCAGGGTCTCGACGGCTTGGATGATGGGCTTGGAGGACATGGAGGCGGGTGTCATGGAGAGGACTTGGCCGAATGGTAGGAAGCGCCTTGCTGCCCGTCCAAGACGGTTTTAGACTGCCTCGATACCCAGCAGGTATCAAATGGACTTCCGCCACCTCAAGTACTTCGTCGCCGTTGCCGACGAGCAGAACTTCACCCGTGCGGCGGAGCGCCTGCACATCTCGCAGCCGCCGCTGAGCCGCCAGATCCAGGACCTGGAGGAGGAGCTGGGCACGCCGCTGTTCGAGCGTGGCTCGCGGCCGCTGAAGCTCACCGACGCCGGCCGCTTCTTCTACGGCCACGCCACGCGGCTGCTGGAGCAGGCCGCGCAGGCGGTGCGTTCCACCAAGCGCATCGCACAGCTGGAGCGGCGGCTGGTGATCGGCTTCGTGGCGTCCACCATGTACGGCGCGCTGCCGCTGCTGGTGCGCAAGTTCCGCGCGGCCTGCCCGCAGACGGAGCTGGCGCTGGTGGAGATGTCCACCGTGGAGCAGATCGAGGCGCTGAAGAACGGCCGCATCGACGTGGGCTTCGGCCGCGTGCGGCTGGACGACCCCTCCATCAAGCGCGAGATCCTGCGCGAGGAGCGGCTGGTCGTGGCCATTCCCGCCGAGCATGGGCTGGCCGGCAGCACGGGCCCGCTGACGCTGGCCGAGGTGGCGCCGTACCCGCTGCTGGTCTACCCCCGCAACCCGCGCCCCAGCTATGCCGACCAGGTGCTGTCGCTGTTCCGCGACCTGGCGCTGGAGCCCGCCAGCGTGCACGAGACGCAGGAGATGCAGACGGCGCTGGGCCTGGTCGCCTCGGGCATGGGCCTGTGCATCGTGCCGGCCAGCGTGCACCGGCTGCGGCCCGACGAGGTGGTCTACCGGCCGCTGGCCGAGCCGCAGGCGGTGTCACCCATCATCATGAGCACGCGGCTGCAGGACCAGTCGGCCGACATCGTGCTGCTGCGCCAGCTCATCGACGACATCTACGCCGAGCAGCGCGCCGCACGCGAGGCGGCCGAGGCCGCTCAGGCCCTGGCCGGCCGCAGCAGCGCGTAGGCGGCGGCGCCGAACACCACACCCCAGAAGGCTGAGGCCAAGCCCAGGAAGCTGATGCCGGACGCGGTGGCCAGGAAGGTGATGACGCCGGCCTCGCGGTGCGCGGCGTCCTGCACCAGCGCGGTCAGGTTGGCGCCGATCGCACCCAGCAGCGCCAGCCCGGCCAGCACCGCGATCAGCCCCGGCGGCAGTGCCATGAACAGCGCGATCAGGCTGCCGCCCACGCTGCCGGCCAGCAGGTAGAACAGGCCGTTGGCCACGCCGGCGACGTAGCGCCGCGACGGGTCGGCATGGGCCTCCTTGCCGGTGCACAGCGCCGCCGTGATGGCGGCCAGCACCGTCGTGATGCCGCCGAACGGCGCCGTCAGCAGGCTGCTGAAGCTGGTCAGCGCGACGATGGGCCGCGCCGGCGTGCCGTAGCCGGCGCCGCGCAGGATGGCCATGCCCGGCAGGTACTGCCCCGACAGGCTGACCAGCACCAGCGGCACCGCCAGGCTCAGCGTCGACGCCCAGGACCAGGCCGGCGCGATGAACACCGGCGTCGTCAGCCCGAGCGACAGCGTGTGCCAGGGCAGCTGGCCCTGCGCCGACACCAGCGCGATGCCCAGCGCCAGCACGGCCACCATGTGGTAGCGGGGCCAGACCCGCTTGAAGACCAGGAAACCGGCCAGCATGCCCAGGCCCAGCAGCGGCGCCAGCTCCACCGCCTTGAACGCCCTGGCGCCGAACTGGAACAGGATGCCGGCCAGCATGCCGCTGGCGATGGCCGGCGGGATGTGGCGCACCAGCCGGTCGAAGCTGCCGCTCAGCCCGATGACGAGGATCAGCGCCGCCGCGGTCAGGTAGGCGCCGACCGCCTCGGCCAGCGGCAGCGCGGGGAACAGCGTGATCAAGAGCGCCGTGCCCGGCGCCGACCAGGCGGTGATGACCGGCGCCTTCAGCCACAGGCTCAGCACGATGCCGGACACGCCGGCGCCGACCGAGATGGCCCAGACCCAGGAGGCCGTCATTTCCGCCGACACCTGCGCCGACTGTGCGGCCTGGAAGAAGATCACCAGCGGCCCGGCGTAGGAGATCAGCACCGCCAGGAAACCGGCGGCGACGGCCGAGAACGACAGATCCCGGCGCAGGTCCGCGAGCACGCTCAACGGGGCAGCCGGGCCAGCCAGCCGTCCAGGCAGGCCATGAAGGCCTGGGGCTGCTCCAGCACGCTGAGGTGCGAGGCCTCGGGCAGCACGGTCAGCGCGGCGCCGGGGATGCGGGCGGCAATGCGTTCGGCCATGACCGGCGGCGTGCCGGCGTCCAGCGCGCCGGCGATCACCAGCGTCGGCTGCGCGATGCGGTGCAGGCGCTCGGTCGTGTCGACCTGGCTGATGGCCTCGCAGCAGGCGATGTAGCCGGCCTCGCGGCAGGCCAGCACGCGCTGGCGCCACAGCGCGACCACGCCGGGATGCTCGGCGCGGAATGCTGCGTGGAACCAGCGCTGCAAGGCGCCGTCGACGATGGCTTCCAGGCCGCCGCTGCGGATGCCTTCGATGCGCTGGGCCCAGCCGGCCTGCGCCTCCGGCGGGTAGCCGGACGTCGTGTTGGCCAGCACCAGCGCCGCCACATGGCCGGGGTGGCGCAGCGCCAGCTCCTGGCCCACCATGCCGCCCATCGACAGGCCGATCCACACCACCGGGGCCAGGCCCAGTTCGTCGATCAAGCGGGCCGCGTCGTCGGCCAGCTCGGCCATGCCGTAGGAGCCGGCCGGCGTGTCGCTGCCGCCGTGGCCGCGCTGGTCGTAGCGCAGCACCGGGTGACCCTGCGCCAGCAGGTGCTCGGCCAGCGCGTCCCACATGCGCAGGTCACAGCCCAGCGCATGGCCCAGCATCACGGGCGGCCGCGCCGCCACGCCACCGGGCGGCTGCTCCAGCCGGTAGTGCAGCCGCGGCCGCGACAGGCTCAGCGCGTTCGCCGACCGGCTCACACGCGCTCCACGATGACCGCGATGCCCTGACCCACGCCGATGCACATGGTGCACAAGGCATACCGACCGCCCGTGCGGTGCAGCTGGTTCACCGCCGTCATCACCAGCCGCGCGCCGCTGGCCCCCAGCGGGTGGCCCAGCGCGATGGCGCCGCCGTTCGGGTTCACGCGCGGATCGTCGTCTTGCAGGCCGAGCTCGCGCAGCACGGCCAGGCCTTGCGCGGCGAAGGCCTCGTTCAGCTCGATGACGTCCATCTGCGCCAGCGTGAGCCCGGCCTGGGCCAGCACCTTGACGCTGGCCGGCGCCGGGCCGATGCCCATGATGCGCGGCGCCACGCCGGCCGTGGCCATGGCCACCACGCGGGCGCGCGGCGTGAGGCCGTGGCGCGCGGCGCTGGCTTCGTCGGCCAGCAGCAGCGCGCAGGCGCCGTCGTTCACGCCCGAGGCATTGCCGGCGGTCACCGTGCCGTCGGGGCGCACCACGGGCTTGAGCTTGGCGAGCGCTTCCAGCGAGGTGTCGCGCGGATGTTCGTCCCTGGCCACGACCAGGGCCTCGCCCTTCTTCTGCGGCACGGTGACCGGCGTGATCTCGGCGTCGAAGACCCCGGCCTGCTGGGCGGCCACGGCCTTGCGCTGGGAGGCCAGGGCCATCAGGTCCTGGTCTTCACGGCTGATGCGGAAGTCGGTGGCGACGTTCTCGGCCGTCTCGGGCATGGCGTCCACGCCGTACTGCGCCTTCATCAGCTTGTTGACGAAGCGCCAGCCGATGGTCGTGTCGTACACCGCGTTGGCGCGGCTGAAGGCGCTCTCGGCCTTGGGCATCACGAAAGGCGCGCGGCTCATGCTCTCGACGCCGCCGGCGATCATCAGGCCGGCCTCGCCGCTCTTGATCGCGCGGGCCGCGCTGCCGATGGCGTCCATGCCCGAGCCGCACAGCCGGTTCACGGTGCTGCCCGGCACGGTTAGCGGTAGGCCGGCCAGCAGCGCCGACATGCGGGCCACGTTGCGGTTGTCCTCGCCGGCCTGGTTGGCGCAGCCGTAGATGACATCGTCCACCGCCGCCCAGTCGAGCTGGGGATGACGCGCCATCAAGGCACGCAGCGGCACGGCGCCCAGGTCGTCGGCGCGCACGGCGGACAGGCTGCCGGCGTAGCGGCCGAAGGGCGTGCGCAGGGCGTCGCAGATGTAGGCGTGGCGGCTCATGCGGCTTCCTTCAGGGCAGGAGCGGCGTGCAGCGTCACGCCGGGGGTCAGGGCTTGCAGCGCGGCCAGGCTCAGGCCGTCGGCCAGCGCCATGACGGTGGCGCCGTGCGGCCCCAGGTCGAGGACGGCCAGGTCGCTGTAGATGCGGCTGACGCAGCCGATGCCGGTCAGCGGGTAGGTGCAGGCCGGCACCAGCTTGGCCTCGCCGGCCTTGGTCAGGTAGTCCATCATCACGAAGGTCTTCTTCGCGCCGATGGCCAGGTCCATCGCACCGCCCACGGCGGGGATCGCGTCTGGCGCGCCGGTGTGCCAGTTGGCCAGGTCGCCGGTGGCCGACACCTGGAAGGCGCCCAGCACGCAGAAGTCCAGGTGGCCGCCGCGCATCATCGCGAAGCTGTCGGCATGGTGGAAGAAGCAGCCCCCCGGCAGCAGCGTGACGGGTTGCTTGCCGGCGTTGATGAGGTCGTAGTCCTCCTCGCCGGGCGCGGGCGCCGGGCCCATGCCGATGACGCCGTTCTCGGAGTGCAGCACCACTTCCTTGTCGGCGCCCAGGTGGTTGGCCACGGCGGTGGGCAGGCCGATGCCGAGGTTGACGACGGCGCCGTTGGGGATGTCGGCGGCCACGCGGGCCGCGATCTCGTCGCGCGTCCAGCGGCGCACGCCTTGCAGGCTGGTGTTCATGTCTTGTCTCCTCAGGCTGCGCGCTTGAAACCGCCGGCCGACGTGACCGTGCGCGCCACCTGCACCACCCGCTGCACGAACAGGCCCGGCGTGACGACCGCCTCGGGGTCCAGCTGGCCCAGCTCGGCGATCTCGTGCACGGTGGCTACCGTCGTCTTCGCGGCCATGGCCATGATGGGCCCGAAGTTGCGGGCGGTCATGCGGTAGGTCAGGTTGCCCCAGCGGTCGCCGCGCTCGGCCTTGATGAGCGCGAAGTCGGCATGGATCGGCGACTCCAGCACGTACATGCGGCCGGCGATCTCGCGTGTTTCCTTGCCCTTGGCCAGCTCGGTGCCGTAGCCGGTGGGCGTGAAGAAGCCGCCGATGCCGGCGCCGGCGGCGCGGATGCGCTCGGCCAGGTTGCCCTGCGGCACCAGCTCCAGCTCGATCCGGCCGGCGCGGTACAGCGCATCGAAATGGTGGCTGTCGGCCTGGCGCGGGAAGGAGCAGATGATCTTGCGCACGCAGCCCGCGGCCAGCAGCGCGGCCAGGCCGGTGTCGCCGTTGCCGGCGTTGTTGTTGACGATGACCAGCTCGCGCGCCCCCCCGTCCAGCAGCGCGTCGATCAGTTCGTTGGGCAGGCCGGCCGTGCCGAAGCCGCCGATCATGACCGTCGCGCCGTCGCGCACATCGGTCAGCGCGGCGGCGGCCGATGCAACCACTTTATTGATCATTGCCGGGTGTCTCCATGCGTCTTGCCCCGTGGGCCGGGGTGTGTGGAGCCCGCCTGTGGCGACGGGCTCGCTGCTGTCGGGCATCGTAGGACGCGCAGACCGCCGCGGTCCAAGACACGTTGGGTCTGGCTTCATACCTTGCACGCATCGCGGCCGGCGCAGCGCGGCGACCACGCAGCCGCGCATCCGCATGAGTGTTTGTTAAACCGTGTTGCTACGCCCCCGGTCTCCCCCGAGCATTGCGCCGGTCCTCGAAGGACCCCAGAGCAAATCACAGGAGACATGAGTTGAAGCAGCTTCAAGGCGGCACCCCTGCCCACCCCCTGCGCCTGAGCGTGATCGCGCTGGCGATCACCGCGGCAACAGGCCCCGCGCTCGCGCAGGACGACGCGTCCAGCAAGCTCGAAGCGGTCGTCGTGACCGGCTTCCGCGCCAGCCTGAACAGCGCGCTGAACAGCAAGAAGAACGCCGACGGCATCGTCGACGTCATCAAGGCCGAGGACATCTCCAAGTTCCCGGACGCCAACCTGGCCGAGTCGCTGCAGCGCGTGCCCGGCGTGTCGCTGGCCCGCGGTGACGGCGGCGAGGGCAAGCAGATCACGGTGCGCGGCCTGAACGCCGGCTTCACGCGCGTGCGCATCAACGGCATCGAGGCCATCTCAGCCACCGGTGCGTCCGACATCAACGGCAGCACCAACCGCAGCCGTGCGTTCGACTTCTCGGTGTTCGCGGCCGAGCTGTTCAACAGCCTGGAGGTGCGCAAGACCTCGCAGGCCGACGTGGAGGAGGGCTCGCTGGGCGCCACCGTGGACCTGCGCGCCGCGCGGCCGTTCGACTTCAAGGGCCAGACCATCACCGTGGGCGCCCAGCAGACCTACAACACGCTGGCGCACCGCCCCGCGCCGCGCGCCACGGCGCTGTATGCCAACCAGTGGGACACCGCGATCGGCAAGCTGGGCTTCCTGGCCTCGGGCGCCTACTCCAAGCGCAGCGCGATGGAGGAAGGCTACGAGGCGGTCGAGATGCTGTCGGCCAATGCCGACGGCGGCTTCTGCTCGCCGCCGGGCTACAGCCCGCAGAGCCCGGCCGACAACGCGCAGCGCGGCGTGACCGCGGCGAACTGCGGCGTCAACCTGCCGCGCACCTCCAACCTGGCGGCCTACCAGAGCGTGTTCGGCCGCACCGACGACTACGGCGGCACAGTGGCCTCGCCGGCGGCCGGCAGCGGCGCCTTCCATCCGCGCATCCCGCGCTACCGCCGCTCGGTGGCCGAGTACGAGCGCACCGGCCTGACCGCCGCCTTCCAGTGGCGGCCCAGCGAGGCCACCGAGGTCAACCTGGACCTGCTGGGCGGCCAGTTCAACAACAACCGCTACGACAACTACATCTCGGCCATCTCCTTCGGCCGCACGCTGGCCGCGGCCAACGGCAAGCCGCAGACCTCCATCGTCGAGACCTCGTTCAACGGCAACGGCAGCTGGGAGTACGGCAAGTTCAACGGCGTGGACGTGCGCTCCGAGGGCCTGCTGGACGTCAACAACACCAGCTTCCGCCAGCATGTGCTCAGCGGCACGCACAAGCTCAGCGACAGCCTGAAGCTGGACTTCATGAGCGGCGTGTCGCGCAGCGACCTCGACTCGCCGATGCGCGCCACCGTGCAGTTCGACGCGCCCAACGTCAGCGGCTTCTCGTTCGACTTCCGCCAGAACCGCAACGTGCCGACGCTGAACTTCGGCGTCGACGTGGCCAACCCGGCCAGCTTCAGCTGGGGCCCGGTGGACCCGGACGGCACCGTGCACGGCCAGTTCGTGGGCCGCCGGCTGGAGACCGGCAACAAGCTGACCACGCACGCCATCGGCGCCAGCCTGGACGTGAACGACCACCTGACGCTGCGCACCGGCCTGTCGGCGCGCCAGAACACCTGGCGCAACTACGAGGTCGGCTCGGGCGCGCCGAACGGCCTGCCCAACCCGGCCGGCTTCCAGCTCGCCAGCGTGTCGCGCACGATCACCCACTTCGGCCGCGGGCTGGAGGGCTCGGGCTTCCCCAGCCAGTGGGTGGCCGTGGACCTGGACAAGTTCCGCCAGGTCTGGGACATCGAGTGCAACTGCGCGGCCGTGCCGGGCTCGCAGCTGCAGCTGCTCAGCCAGTCCAACCGCACCGTGGACGAGAAGATCAACGCGGCCTACCTGGCGGCCGACTTCAACTACGGCCTGGGCGGCATCACCTTCCGCGGCAACGTGGGCCTGCGCGCGGCCGAGACCACCGCGGCCGCCTCGGCGCTGGTGAATGCCGGCGGCACGCTGACGCCGGTGTCGTTCGAGAAGACCTACCGCGACTACCTGCCCGCGCTCAACCTGACCGCGCAGCTGCCCCGCAACGTGTTCCTGCGCTTCTCGGCCGGCAAGACGCTGTCGCGCCCGGAGTACGTGGACCTGGCGCCCTCGGCGGCGGTCAACGTCAACGCGCAGACCGTCAGCATCGGCAACCCGCAGCTGGACCCGGTGCGCGCCAAGACCTACGACCTGCAGGCCGAGTGGTACTACGACAAGAACGCGATGGTCTCGCTGGGCGTCTTCCACAAGAAGATCGACACCTACATCCAGCGCATCAGCGAGCGCGTGGCCTACAACACGCTGGGCCTGCCCGACGCGCTGCTGACCGGCGGCGGCTGCTCGCTGACCGGCGGCACGCCGGCCTGCCCCACGCTGCCCAGCTCGGTCGTGACCGTCAGCCGCGCGGCCAACACGCCGGGCGGCCCGCTGACCGGCTATGAGCTGAACCTGCAGGCACCGTTCAACTTCCTGCCCGGCATCTGGCGCAACTTCGGCCTGCTGGCCAACTTCACGCATGTGAAGTCGACCATCAACTACATCACCCGCACCGCCACGGCCACGCTGCCGCAGTTGTCGATGAAGGCCAACCTGGTGGGCATGTCGCCCAACGCCCGCAACCTGACGCTGTACTACGAGGCCAGCCAGTTCAGCGCGCGGGTGTCGTCGGCCTACCGGTCCAAGTACCTGTTCAACGTGCTGGGCGACGTGAACGGCCACGACTTCACGACGGTGGACGCGTCCACCAACATCGACTTCTCGATGTCGTACAACGTGTCGCCCAACCTGCGCGTGACCTTCGAGGGCGCCAACCTGACCGACGAGCCGCTGCGCTACGGCCGCGACTCGCAGCGGGACGACACGCTGCTGTACGCCCATTCCGGGCGCACGTTTGCGGTCGGCATGTCGTATAAGTTCTGAGGCCCCTCGCCCAGGCTCGCGGCTGAACGCCTGCGAGCCGGGTCGGTCCCCCGAGGGGACGGCGATGCACGCGGCGTCGAGCCGCGTGCACATCGCCCAAGCGGGCCGGCTTGGGGCGGCCCGGCGCTCGGCCCGTAATGGTTTGGGGCCCCTCGTCCGGCCGCGCGCGCTGAACGCGGCGCGGCCAGCCGGTCCCCCGGGGGGCGGCGATGCACGCGGCATCGAGCTGCGTGCACATCGCCTGACGGGCCGGCTTGAGAGCGGCCCGGCGCTCGGCCCGTAACGCGTCAACGAAGCGGTATCAACGCGTCAACTCGACGGCGTAGATGGCCGGCCTGCCCTCCACGTTGGACCGGTAGACCAGCCACTTGCCATCGGGCGTGAAATGCTGGTTGGGCTCCAGCGTGTAGTCGTGCTGCGCCAGGTCCGCCACGCGCAGGCTCTCCAGCCGGCCCGGTGTGATCAGGCCGGGCACGGGCGGCTCGCGCAGCACCGGCTTCAGCAGCGTGATCCACTTGCCAGCATTGCCGCCGTCGCCGGAGAACATCCGGCCATCCGGCGACTGCATGAAGTGGTAGGACGCCTGGTCGCGTGCCACCTCGTAACGCCACTGCTCGCCGGTGGCCAGGTTGCGGCCGGTCAGCCAGGTCACGCCGCCACGCGGCGTCTGCAGGTCGTACCAGACGGTCCGGCCGTCGCGGCCCCAGAACTCGTGCCCGGCGATCTCGCCGGCCATGGTGCGGGTGTGGATCTTGGTGAGCTGCGTCCCGTCGGTGCGCACCGTCCAGATGCGGTCCACCTCGTGCCAGGGGCCTTCGTGGCAGAACATCAGCAGCGTCGGGTCGACCGGCGAGAACTTCAGGTGGTTGAGCCAGTCGGTGGCGCGGTGGATGGTCTTGCGCTCGCCGGTCGCGATGGCCACGCTGTACATCTCCATCGGCACCCGCGCCGCCAGCCGCGCGGCCATCCACTGCGCCTTGGCGGCGGCGAAGGACAGCGGCCGGCCGTCCGGCCCGGTGCCGGCATAGGCCGGCGAACCGGTGACCGGGTCGCGCCGGCCCTGGCGGGCGATCTCGGGCGGGGGCGGCGCCAGTTCGCGCACGCCGGCCAGCAGCGTCTCGTCGGCATTGATGGCCATCACGCGGCCGCCGGGCAGATCGGCGACCTTGCGCGTGCGGCCGCTGTCCAGGTCCACCGCCCACACCGAGAACGGGCCCCCCTCCTCCACCGCCGCGTCGCGCAGCGTGTAGTAGGCCGAGCGGCTGCGCGGGCCGGTGAACAGCAGCCGGTCCACCGTGGCCTTCAGCACCAGCCGGGTCTGCCAGCTGCGCGTGTCGGCGACGCGGATGCCCTCCGGCGTCAGGTAGATCATCAGGTCGCCCTGAGGGGTGAACGGGTTGTAGTTGAAGTAGAGCGCGTAGTTGCCGGGGCGGTCGTCCACACGCACGATGCGGTGGCCGGTGCTGGCGTCGCGCCAGCTGGCCGGCGGCGCTTCGTCGGCCGCGCGGGCCGGCGGCAGCGCGCCGAGCGCCAGGGCGGCCGCGCAGGCCAGCGCGGACAGCAGCCGGGACGGGCGCGCCGCGGGCCCGCCGCGCGCCGGGCGCGGGCGATGGAGGCGGTCGGCAGCGGGGGCGGGAGGTCTCATGGGCGGCAAAGCCGCCCGCGGTGCCGGCGGCGCTGGTGGAAGCTGGGCCGGGCATCGTAAGGACGGCAGCGCCGCCGTGGCGGCCGCGAGCAGCGCCTGTCCTACATCGCTCACGCGGTTGATTGCGGCGCGATGCGGCGCCGTCCTACAGGCCGATGCGGTGGACACATCCACGCCGCAATTTCCTACCGGTGTATCGGTCTGTGAGGACGGGTCATCTGGGCCCATGCCCTCCCTAGACTGCGCCGCTTGCGCATGGGGCGTGGAGGATGAAGTACATGACAGCAGCAGTCGTGGTGGCGCAGCGGCGCCAGGCACCGATGACATCGGCAGCCGCCCCGCTGGAACTCGACAGCGGCTTCGGCGCGCTCGACGGCGAAGCACTCGGCCTGGTGGAGCGCCGCTACGGCGACCGCGGCCTGGCCGTCACCCGCGAGCGCTACAGCAGCCGCAACGAGGCCGGCGACATCGTCTGCACCGCCCGCGACGGCGAGCGCATCGTGGGCACGTTGTCGGTGCGCTTCGACGGCCCTGGCGGCCTGCATGCCGACCAGCTGTTCTGCCACGAGCTGGACGACTGGCGCCGCGCCGGCGTGTCGCTGTGCGAGTTCGGCGGCCTGGCGGTGGACCGGCATTCGCACGACCCCAAGCGCGTGCTGGCGCAGATCTTCCACCTGGGCTACCTGCACGCCCACCGCCGCGCGGGCTGCGCGCGCCTGGTCATCGAGGTGAACCCGCGCCACGTGCCGTTCTACCGCCGCTGCCTCGGGCTGGTGCCCTGCACGGCGGCGCGGCACAACCCGCGCGTCAATGCCCCGGCGGTGCTGATGAGCATCGACTTCGCCACGGTGCGTGAGCAGATCGCGCTGTGGGGCGGCCACCCGGGCTCGGTGGCGGCCGCGCGCAACCTGTATCCGCTGGCCTGGGACGAGGCGACGGAGGCGACGATGCTGGCCCGGCTGGCGCCCGCCGCGCCACGCCGGGTCAACGCCTAGCGAACAGGCCGCGGTCAACGACGCAGCGCCACGCGCCGGTTCAGCGCCCGCTGCGCGCCGCGGCCACAGTCGTAACGGGTGGTAGCGCGGCTGCCTGCTGCCCGTCTCGCGCGCCCGCACGTGCAGCGGGTTGCCGCCGCAAGCGCGCGGGGCCGCGAACCGGCCCACCGGCCCGCCGCAGCGAAGCATCGGGATACAGGGGTCACCGCGACTGGTGCAGACTGCCGCCATGACATTGCACATCGATGAGACCGAGACCCCGTTGAGTGCGGAGCAGACCCTGACCGGGTGGCGCCGCGAGTTCTGCGTCGAGCTGCTGGGCGAAGGCCAGGCCCGCATCTTCCTGCGCACCGTCGCGGCAGCGTCGCTGAAGGCGACCGAGCTGCACCGCGGCGTGCTGTTCCACCGCGTCGGCTCGGCGTTCGCCGACCTGGCCGGCTGCGTGGCCGCCGCGCGCGAACCGCTGGAGCAACTGGCCCGCACCGCCGTGCGGCAGCAGCCGAGCAAGGACAACCTGTTCGCCGCCGTCACCTACGACCGCAGCACCTGGGACCGCGTGGTGCTCGCGGTCGACCAGTGGCAGCGCCGCCCGGTGCGCGCCACCGGCCGCTGAGCGACGGCCGCGACCCCGCCGGGCCCGGCGCCGGCTTCAGGCCAGGCGGCCGCGCAGCGCCGCCAGTTCCTCGCGCAAGGCCAGGTTCTCCGCCTCCAGCGCCGCGACGCGCTGGCGCAGCGCGTCCACGCCGGTCTCCGGCGACGGGGGGCTGCTGCCCGTGTCCTCGGCCGGCGGCTCGGCGGCCGGCGCCGGCCGGCGCCGCGCCTCGCGCACGCGCCGGGCCGCCTCCTTGAGCTCGGCCGCGCCCGCGGCGGCGGCCGCGGCCTGCTCCTCGGCGGGCAGCGTGGCGACGGCGGCGGCCGCGTTGAGGGAGATCGCCCCGGCCTTGACCGCCGCCACCAGCTCGGGTGCGCCCTGCTTCTGGATCTTCTCGATCAGCACCACCTGGCTGCTGCTCAGCCGGGCCGCCCTGGCCAGCGCCTCACGCGTGGCCAGGGCGTCCTGGGCCGGGGGTGGAGTCGGCGCCAACGCCGCGGCCGCGGCCACGACCGCCGCCGCCGCCCCGGCGGCGGCCACCACCCGCGCCCCCGCCCCCACCGGCGCCCCCGCCCCGCCGGGGCCCCCCCCCCCCCCCCAGGGGGGGG
>CAXDTK010000057.1:0-22249 GCA_963992225.1 uncultured Comamonadaceae bacterium
GATAGGAGTCCGTCTCGTGGGCTCGGAGATGTGTATAAGAGACAGGCATGGACCTCTCCTGTGACCCCGGCTCAACGGCCGGCGCCGCGCGCTGTTGACTTTGCTTACAAGCCTTTACGAGCGCTGGCTATAGTCCGCGCCGTCGCCACGAGCGGCACGCTCGCCACCCTTTGCGTTCCTCGACATGACCCTGCCCGCTTCCCGCCGCCTTGCCCTCCTGCTCGCCCTGAGCGCCAGCCTTGGCCTTGCCGCCTGTGGCGGCGGCGGTGGCGATAGCGGCACGCCCGTCAACACCGACCCTAACGGCTGGAATGCCGTGACGGCGCTGAAGGTCAACGACACCACGGCAGGCACCGGCACCCAGGCGGACACCACCAAGACCGTGGCCGTGCACTACACCGGCTACCTGTACGACGTGCGCGTGGCCAGCACCAAGGGCACCCAGTTCGACAGCTCGGTGGGCAAGCAGCCGCTGACGTTCAAGCTGGGCGCGGGTCAGGTCATCCCCGGCTTCGACCAGGGCGTCACCGGCATGAAGGTGGGCGGCAAGCGCACCATCACCATCCCGGCCGCGCTGGGCTATGGCAGCAACGGCGCCGGTGGCGGCACCATCCCGCCGAACGCGGCCCTGGTGTTCGACGTGGAGCTGGTCAGCGTCAGCTGACGACTTCCAGGTTGTCGATCAGCCGCGTGCTGCCCAGCCGCGCGGCACCCAGCGCCACCAGTGGCTGACCCTCCACTGCCGGCCCCAGGTCGTGCTGGCGGCGCAGCGTCAGGTAGTCCGGCGCCCAGCCGGCCTCGCGCAGCGACTGCAGCGCGCCGGCCTCCATCGCCGCCAGGTCGCGCTCGCCGGCCTGCCAGCGGGCGATCAGGGCCTTCAACGTGCGCGACAGGCGCAGCGCCTCGACCTTTTCCGCGTCGCTCAGGTAGCCGTTGCGCGATGACAGCGCCAACCCCTGGTCGCTGCGGCGCGTCTCGCCGCCGTAGATCTCGATGGGCAGCGCCATCTGCGCGGTCATGCGGCGCAGCACCATCAGCTGCTGGTAGTCCTTCTTGCCGAACACCGCCAGCGTGGGCTGCACGATGTTGAACAGCTTGTGCACCACCGTGCAGACGCCGGTGAAGAAGCCGGGGCGGAAATGCCCTTCCAGGATGTCGGCCAGCTCGGCCGGCGGCACCACCTTGTAGCCCTGCGGCTCGGGGTAGAGCTCCTTTTCGGAAGGCGCAAAGACGATGTCGCAGCCGGCGCCCTCCAGCAGCTCGCAGTCGCGGGCCAAGGTGCGCGGGTAGGTGTCGAAGTCCTCGTGCGGCGCGAACTGCAGCCGGTTCACGAAGATGCTGGCGACGACCGCGCCGGCCGGGCCGACCAGCTCGCGCGCCTGCTTCACCAGCGCCAGGTGGCCGTCGTGCAGGTTGCCCATGGTGGGCACGAAACCGCGCTGGCGGTGGATGGCGAGGGCCTCGCGCAGTTCGGCGATGGAGTGGATGACCTGCATGTTCAGAACCCGTGCGTCTCGTTCACCGGGAAGCGGCCGGCCTTCACCTCGTCGACATAGCCCTTCACCGCGGCCAGCACCGAATCCTTGCCGGCCATGAAGTCCTTGACGAAGCGCGGCTTGCGGCCCGGCGTGATGTTGAGCATGTCGTGCAGCACCAGCACCTGGCCGGAGCAGCCCACGCCCGCGCCGATGCCGATGACCGGCACCGGCGACGCGGCCGTGATCTCGGCGGCCAGCGCGGCGGGCACCATCTCGTAGAGCAGCATGGCGGCGCCGGCCTCGACCAGCTCGCGCGATTCGCGCTTCATGCGCGCCGCGCCTTCCTCGTCGCGGCCCTGCACCTTGAAGCCGCCCAGCGCGTTCACCGTCTGCGGCGTGAAGCCCAGGTGGGCGCACACCGGGATGCCGCGCTCGCTGATGAAGCGCACCGTCTCGGCCGTCCAGCCGCCGCCTTCCAGCTTGACCATGTGCGCGCCCGCCTTCACCAGCGCGGCCGCGCTCTTCCAGGCCTCTTCCTTGGACACGTGGTAGCTGTCGAAGGGCAGGTCGGCAATGATCCAGGCCCACTTGTGGCCGCGCGACACGCAGAACGTGTGATAGACCATGTCCTCCAGGCTGACCGGCGCCGTGGAGCCGCGGCCCTGCAGCACGTTACCCAGCGAGTCGCCGATCAGCAGGATGTCGACGCCGGCCTCGTCCAGCAGGCTGGCGAAGGCCGCGTCGTAGCAGGTCAGCATCGCGATCTTTTCGCCGCTGGCATGCATCTGCGCCAGGCGCGGCAGGGTCATGGGCTTGCGGTCAGTCATGGCCAGCTTTCAATGGAGAGCCCGCAGCCTTTCCGCGGGAAAACCCTGGGGCCACCCCCGAGGCGGCCGCAGTGTAGCGTTCGGGCCTATGACCCTGACCGAGTTGCGCTACATCGTCGCCGTCGCCCGCGAGCGGCATTTCGGCCGGGCCGCCGAGGCCTGCTTCGTGTCGCAGCCGACGTTGTCCGTCGCCATCAAGAAGCTGGAAGAAGAGCTGGACCTGAAGATCTTCGAGCGCGGCGGCAGCGAGGTGAGCGTCACGCCGCTGGGCGAGGAGATCGTGCGCCAGGCCCAGTCGGTGCTGGACCAGGCCGGCGCCATCAAGGAGATCGCCAAGCGCGGCAAGGACCCGCTGGCCGGCGCGCTGCGGCTGGGCATCATCTACACCATCGGCCCCTACCTGCTGCCCGAGCTGGTCAAGCACACCATCGAGCGCTACCCGCAGATGCCGTTGATGCTGCAGGAGAACTTCACCGTCAAGCTGCTGGAGATGCTGCGCACCGGCGAGCTGGACTGCGCCATCATGGCCGAGCCCTTCCCCGACGCCGGTCTGGCCACGGCGGCGCTCTACGACGAGCCCTTCGTCGTGGCGCTGCCGGCCAGCCACCCGCTGGCCGACCGCGCCACCATCAGCGCCGAGGAGCTCAAGCGCGAGACCATGCTGCTGCTGGGCACCGGCCACTGCTTCCGCGACCATGTGCTGGAGGTCTGCCCCGAGTTCGCGCGCTTCTCCAGCGACGCCGAGGGCATACGCCGCAGCTTCGAGGGCTCGTCGCTGGAGACCATCAAGCACATGGTCGCGTCCGGCATGGGCGTGACCGTGGTGCCGCGGCTGTCGGTGCCCGCCGACCGCACGCCGCACCTGCGCTTCGTGCCCTTCAGCGACCCCGTGCCCACGCGCCGCGTGGTGCTGGCCTGGCGGCGCAGCTTCACGCGCTACGAGGCCATCGCGGCGCTGCGCAACGCCATCTACGCCTGCCAGCTGAACGGGGTCACGCGGCTGTCGTGAGCGCCGCCGGCCCATCCGTTAGGCTCGGCTCATCTCAACCCGGAGCTGTCCATGGCCAAGAAACCCACCGCCCCCTCCATCGGCATCGGCATCAGCGACAAGGACCGCGCGGCCATCGCCGCCGGCCTGTCCAGGCTGCTGGCCGAGACCTACACGCTGTACCTCACCACCCACAACTTCCACTGGAACGTCACCGGGCCGATGTTCAACAGCCTGCACGCGATGTTCATGGCCCAGTACACCGAGCTGTGGAACGCGGTGGACCCCATCGCCGAGCGCATCCGCTCGCTGGGCCATCCGGCGCCGGGCAGCTACGCGCAGTTCGCCAAGCTCAGCGGCCTGCCCGACGCGCCCGCCACGCCGCCCAAGGCGATGGAGATGGTGCGCATCCTGCAGGAAGGCCACGAGGCCGTGGCGCGCACGGCGCGGGCGATCTTCCCGGTCGTCGACAAGGCCGGCGACGAGCCCAGCGCCGACCTGCTGACGCAGCGACTCACCGTGCACGAACAGACCGCATGGATGCTGCGCAGCCTGTTGGCCGAATGAGCGCCGCCGGTGCGGCAGGCCGCGCCGCGGCGCCCGCTTGAGCCACATCGCCCGGCCCCGCCCGGGCCGCCTGCGCGCCGTGCTGCGGCTGGGCCTGAAGACCGCCGCCTGGGCGGTGCTGGCGCTGGCCTTCGCCGGCCTGCTGGCCCTGGTGCTGGCGCTGCAGGCCGCGCCGCGCTGGCCCGCGCCGGCCGACGTGTCGCCGGCCGACGTCGCGCGGGCGCGCAACTTCCTGCAGCGCAACGACCCGCGCCGGCCGGCACTCGGGCCGCTCCGCACGCTGGTCGCCTCCGAGCGTGAGGCCAACCTGCTGCTGGGCCAGCTGGCCCGCCGCCTTGCGCCGGGCGCCTCCGCCCAGCTGAAGCTGGGGGGCGGCAGCGCGCGGCTGCAGGCCAGCCTGCCCGTGCCGGGCAGCCCGGTCGCGGCCTGGCTGAACATCACGGCCACGCTGCGCGAGACCGCCGGGCTGCCCGCCGTGGACGACCTGCGCGTGGGCCGCCTGCCGGTGCCGGGCTGGGTGGCCGCGCGGCTGCTGCCGCGCCTGGCCGAGCGGGTGACGGCCACCAACCCCGAGGCCGCCCTGGCGCTGGACATGCTCAGCCACGTGCGCCTGCTGCCGACGCGGCTGGAAGTGGTCTACGCATGGGGCGACGACGGCCAGCAACGCCTGCTCGGCACGCTGCTGCCGCCCGCGGAGCAGGCGCGCCTGACCGCCTATGCCCAGGCCCTGGCCGGCGCGCTGCAGGCGCATGCCTCGGCAGGCGGCGGCGCGGTGCTGCCGCTGTCCCGCCTGCTGCCGCCGCTGTTCACGCTCGCCGGCCAGCGCAGCGCCGGCGGTGGCGATGCGCTCGCGGAAAACCGCGCGGCGCTGCTGACGCTGGCACTGCAGGCTACCGGCCGGCGACTGTCGGACTTGTTCCCGGCCCTCCGGGCCGCCCCCCAGCCGCCGGGCGTGGTCGTGACGCTGGCCGGCCGCGAGGACTTCGCGCAGCACTTCCTGGTCTCCGCCGTGGTGGCGCTGGAGGGCGGCGGACCGCTGGCGGACGCCATCGGCGTCTACAAGGAAGTGGCCGACCTGCGCGACGGCAGCGGGTTCAGCTTCAACGACATCGCCGCCGACCGTGCCGGCACGCGCCTGGGCCTGCTGGCCCGGCGCGAACCGCAGCGGCTGCAGGAGCGGCTGGCACGGGGCGTGCGCGAGAGCGAGGTCATGCCCGACGTGGCCGACCTGCCCGAGTTCCTCGGCCGGCAGGACTTCCTGGCGACCTACGGCGGCCTCGACGCGCCGCCCTACCGCCGCATGCTGGCCGACATCGACCGGCGGCTGGACGCGCTGCCGCTGCTGCGCGCCCCGGGGTCGCCGCGTTGACCCGCCCCAGCGGGGGCGGAGGCCGCCACGGATAATCGCGGGTTAGCCCTGCTTCCAGAACTCCATGTCCGACACCACCGCCAGCCGCATCGAGACGGAAGTCCGCCGCCGCCGCACCTTCGCCATCATCAGCCACCCCGACGCCGGCAAGACCACGCTGACGGAGAAGCTGCTGCTGTTCTCCGGCGCGATCCAGATCGCCGGCTCGGTGAAGGCGCGCAAGGCAACGCGGCATGCGACCTCGGACTGGATGGAGATCGAAAAGCAGCGCGGCATCTCGGTGGCGTCCAGCGTGATGCAGATGGAGTACCGCGACTGCGTCATCAACCTGCTGGACACCCCGGGCCACCAGGACTTCTCGGAAGACACCTACCGCGTGCTGACCGCGGTGGACGCGGCGCTGATGGTCATCGACGCGGCCAACGGCGTGGAGCCGCAGACCCGCCGCCTGCTGCAGGTCTGCCGCGCCCGCAACACGCCCATCCTCACCTTCGTCAACAAGATGGACCGCGAGGTGCAGGAGCCGCTGGCGCTGATGGACGAGATCGAGCGCGAGCTGGGCATGACCGTGGTGCCCTTCACCTGGCCGGTGGGCATGGGCAAGGCCTTCCACGGCGTCATGGACCTGCGCCAGCAGCGCATGCGCGTGTTCGCGCCCGGCGAGGACCGCGCCGCCGGCACCGAGGAGGTGCTGGACGGCCTGGACAACCCGGCCTACGCCGAGCGCTTCGGCATGCAGTACGAGCAGGCGCAGGGCGAGATCGAGCTGGTGCGCGACGCCGCGCCGGCCTTCGACCGCGAGGCCTTCCTGACCGGCAAGCAGACGCCCATGTTCTTCGGCTCGGCGGTCAACAACTTCGGCGTGCAGGAGGTGCTGGACGCGCTAGTGGAGCTGGCCCCCGCGCCCGACAGCCGCCAGGCCATGCAGCGCACCGTGCAGCCGCAGGAGCCCAAGTTCACCGGCGTGGTGTTCAAGATCCAGGCCAACATGGACCCGGCCCACCGCGACCGCATCGCCTTCCTGCGCGTGGCCTCGGGCCACTTCGAGCGCGGCATGCGGCTGAAGGTCGTGCGCAGCGGCAAGGAGCTGCGGCCCAACACGGTGGTGTCATTCCTCTCCCAGCGCCGCGAGCTGCTGGACGAGGCCTTTGCCGGCGACATCATCGGCATCCCCAACCATGGCGTGCTGCAGCTGGGCGACACCATCACCGAGGGCGAGGCGCTGCAGTACACCGGCCTGCCGTTCTTTGCGCCCGAGATGTTCCGCGCCGTCGAGGTGGCCGACCCGCTGAAAACCAAGCAGCTCAAGGCCGGCCTGCAGCAGCTGGGCGAGGAGGGCGCCATCCAGGTGTTCCGGCCCATCGCCGGCAGCGTGCTGCTGCTGGGCGCCGTGGGCCAGCTGCAGTTCGAGGTGGTGGCGCACCGGCTGGAGCACGAGTACGGCTGCAAGGCGCGCATCATGCCCAGCCGCTTCCAGGTGGCGCGCTGGGTGACCTGCGACGACCCGGCCGAGCTCAAGCGCTTCATCGACGCCAACGACCACCGCATGGCCTACGACGCGGTGGACGCGCCGACGGTGCTGGTGGAGTACGCCCCCGAGCTGCGCGCCATCGAGAGCAACTGGCCCAAGATCAGGTTCCACGCGCTGCGCGAGCACGCGGGGCTGGTGTTCCAGCAGCGACTGGACGGCTGAGCGCCGCAGCGACCGGGCCCGCCACGCGGTGCCCGGCGGTCACCGCGCCTGCCGGCCCCTTCAGCAGGACTCGCCCAGCCAGCGCCCGGTGGACAGCATGCGCTGCGTCATCTCCGTGCCGCCCACCGCCTCGCCGGTGCGGCCGTCCACCGCGTTGCCGCGGCCGTTGAGTTCGAGCTTGTAGCTCGACGGGCCGTAGCTGGCCGAGAACTTGCCCTGCGACAGCCCGCCGCCGCCGGTGCGGCAGGTGTAGCTGCCGGCGGCGGCGCTGGCATCCAGCTGGTCGGCCTGGGTCTCGCAGCGCCAGGGCCCGCCGGTGGCGGCGAAGGCCGATTCGAGGTAGCGGGCCAGGTCGATGCGGGCCTGCTGCGGCGTCAGGCAGGCCTGCCGGCCGCCGCCCTGCTCGCGGTCGTACTCGCGCTTCTGCGCCTCGCTGAGCCGCGCCCGCACCTTGGCATGCAGGGCCTGCTGGGCCGGCTTGAGCGACTGGCCGTTGATCCAGATCTCGCTGTCGTTGGCCCACAGGCCGGGCTTGAGTTCAAGGACCGGGGACGCGGCGGCCGGCAGCGCCAGCGCGGCGGACAGCAGGGCCGGCACCAGGGCCAGTGCGGAGGACGGGAAGAGGGAACGGGACATGGGCCGTGTCGCGGGGTGCGACCTGAAATTGCACAGGCGCGCATTGCAGCAGGCCGGCGCCCGCGCCGACATCCCTCGATCGCAACGCGCCGGTCGCCCGGCCTTGGCCCACTACCATCCCGGCATGCTCACCTCAGCATCCCGTCCCTGCCCCTCCTGCGGCGATGCCCTGCAGGTGCACAGGCTGCCGGCCCAGTACGGCGGCCAGGTGGAGATCGACCTGTGCTTCGGCTGCCACGGCCTGTGGTTCGACCAGATGGAGAACCTCAAGCTGTCGCCCGAGGCCATCGCCGCCATGTTCCGGCAGATGCACCAGCATCGCGACGCACCGTACACGCCGCTGGCCGGGCGGCTGGCCTGCCCGGTCTGCCGCGGCACGCTGGTGCAGGGCTTCGACGTGGTGCGCAGCGGCCGCTACATCACGCACCGCTGCCCGCAGCGCCATGGCCGCTTCAGCAGCTTCTCGTCCTTCATGATCGAGAAGGGCTTCGTGCGCCAGCTGACCCGGCCCGAGATCGCCGACATCGCGGAGAAGATCGGCAGCATCCATTGCAGCAGCTGCGGCGCGCCGGTGAACCTGCGCAAGGAGGACGCCTGCTCGCACTGCCGCACGGCGCTGTCGCTGCTGGACCCGCAGGCCGTCGAAAAGGCCTTGCAGCACTACGACCGTGCCGCCAGCCCGCCGCAGGCCCGGCCCGGCGACATCGCCGACGCCCTCATCGCCATCGCGAAGGAGCGCGCCCGCGTGGCGCGGGAGGAGCGCCGCCCGGCCGACATCGCGCTGGGCAGCCTGGCGGGCGGCGCGGTGGGCGGGGTGCTGTCGGTGGACCTGTTCAGCGCCGGCCTGCGCCTGTTCAGCGGCCTCTGGGACAGCTGACGCGCACCGGCGCCGTCAGCGCAGCTTGCGCGCGAAGCGGCCCTGCACCTGCCGGCTGATGTAGGTGCTCAGGCCCTCGCCCGCGCGCGCCAGCCGCTGCATCTCGGCCACCGCCGGCGCGCCCGGCGTCTGCGCGTCGTAGCGGTAGACCGAGCCTTCGGTGAACTCGACCAGGATCCAGCCCGGTCCCAGCTCGAAGGCCCGGACGCCCGACATCCCGCTGCGGTTGGCATAGCGCTGCATGGCGCAGAGGCCGGCAAACGGCGTGCCGGGGTCATCCGGCCGACCGGCGGCAGGCCGACGCGCGCGCTGCGATGATGCGGCCCCCGCCCGATCACGCCCTCCCTCCCATGAGCAAGCGACTCCTCCTCACCCTGGCCGCAGCCCTGGCCGGCACGGCCGCCCAGGCCCAGGCGCCCCGGCTGGAAACCGTCGTCGACGGCCTCAAGACCCCCTGGGGCCTGGCCTTCCTGCCCGACGGCCAGCTGCTCATCACCGAGCGCGACGGCGCGCTGCGCACGGCCCGGCCCGGTGGCAAGCCGGGGGCGCCCATCCAGGGCGTGCCGGCCGTCGACGCGCAAGGCCAGGGCGGCCTGCTGGACGTGCAGCTGGACAGCGACTTCGCCCGCAACCGCACGCTCTACCTCTGCTACGCCGAGCCCGCCGCCGACAGGAAGACCAACGGCACCGCGCTGGCCAGCGCCAAGCTCAGCGCCGACAACAAGCGCCTCACCGACGTGAAGGTGTTGTTCAGCCAGCAACCCAAGATGGACAGCCGGCTGCACTTCGGCTGCCGCATCGCCGAGGCGCCGGACGGCAAGCTGTTCCTGAGCCTGGGCGAGCGCTACAAGGGCATGCAGAGCGCGCAGACGCTGGACAACCACCTCGGCAAGATCGTGCGCGTGGGCAAGGACGGCAGCGTGCCGGCCGACAACCCCTTCGTGAAGACGGCAGGCGCCTTGCCCGAGATCTGGAGCTACGGCCACCGCAACTCCCAGGGCCTGACCTTCGACGAGCAGGGCCGGCTGTGGGAGCACGAGCACGGCCCGCAGGGCGGCGACGAGCTCAACCTCATCACGCCCAGGCTGAATTACGGCTGGCCCGTCATCACCTACGGCGAGAACTACGGCGGCGGCCGCATCGGCGACGGCATCGCGGCCAAGGCCGGCATGGAGCAGCCGGCCGTGAAGTGGGTGCCGTCCATCGCGCCGGCCGGGCTGGTGAAGCTGCGCAGCGCCAAGTACGGCCCGGCCTGGCAGGGCAGCTTCTTCATCGGCTCGCTGAAGTTCGGCCACCTGGAGCGGGTCAAGCTGGATGCCGACAACCGCCCCGCCGAGCAGGAGCGCCTGTTCCCCGACGCCGGCCGCATGCGCGACGTGCGCGAAGGCCCGGACGGGCTGCTGTACCTGGTGCTGGAAGGCCACGGCCGCGTCGTCAAGGTGGTGCCGGCCGCCCAGTGACGGACCGGACCGCCGGCCTCAGGCCGGTGGTTCCAGGCGCTCGAACTCGGCGATGACCTGCGCGCCGAACAGCAGCAGCGTGGCCGCCACCTCCAGGCTCAGCAGCACCGCGATGGCGGTGGTCAGCGAGCCGTAGACAGTGCCGATCTGCGACAGCGTGCCGAAGTACCAGACCAGCACATGGCGTGACAGCTCCCACAGCAGCGCCGCCGCGATGGCGCCGGTCAGTGCCAGCGGCAGCGACAGCCGGCCCACCGGCATGACCATGTAGACCGAGGCCAGCACGAACACCTCGCCGGCAAAGCCCAGCAGGTAGAGCATGGCGCCCGACAGCCCGGTCAGCGACCAGCTGCGCCACAGGAAGTCCACCTCGCGCTGGCCCAGCGCCTGGAAGCTGCCGGCCACCAGCGTCACCAGCAGCAGCCCCACGCCCAGGCACAGGATGTAGGCATAGGGCAGCGCGGCCGACATCAGCGCATGGCGGCGCCTGACCCTGTGCCGGTGGTGGAAGATCACCGACATCGCGCTCTCCAGCACCGAGAAGGCCAGCGAGCTGAAGAACAGCATGCTCAGCACCAGCACCCAGCCCAGCAGCTCGCGGTGGGCCAGGAAGCGCGCCAGCTCCGCCACCACCGCCGCGGACTGCCCCGGCACCAGCCACTCCAGGTAGCGCCCCACCGTCTGCAGCAGCCGCGCGGGCTCCACCCAGTGCGACAGCGCGATCACGCTGAGGATCAGCAGCGGCACGATGGACAGCAGCGCGTAATAGGCCACCGCGCCGGCCAGCAGCAGGCCCTGGTTGGCGCGGAAGGCCTTGACGGTCTGCCACGCGAAGCCCCAGGGGTCGTGCAGCACCCGGGCGGTCTGGCGGGCGAACTGGTGGGTCAGGAAGCGCATGGCCGCAGCCTTGCCAGGCGTGCCGCGACGGTCTGTCGGCCGGCGCTGCGGCCGCCTGTCGGCGCAGACCGCCTGCGGGCCTTGGCGGGCCGGCTCACGGCTGCGCCAGCGGTTCGTTGCTGTCGCTGTAGCGGACCGCGCGGAACACCTGCCCGGTGCCGGCGCAATCGCCCGGCTCCCAGGCCTGCTCGGGGCCCAGCCCGTAGCGCGACTGGCAGCGCCACCCGGCCTCGGTCATGAAGCACATGCGCACGTCGACCGGCGCGGTGCAACTGTTCACCACCCGCCCGGTCGGGCCGTTGCGGCCGTCGCATCGGTGGGTGCCCGTCACGGGCTGGCCGACGCAGCCATCGGCCCGGGCGCGGGTGGACGCCGCGGGGGACTTTGTAGCAACGGCCGGCGCGGCGGGCTCGGGCGCCGCGACGCCGGCGTTGCGCGCGACCGGGGTGGCGGCGCCCTGCGGCACGGCGCTCGGCCGCTGGGGCTGCACCGCGGCGCCGCCGGCCCTGCCGGGGGGCGCGGAAGCGTCGGCCTGCGCCTGGCGCTGGCGTCGCGCCGCCTCGGAGGGCGGGGCGAGGGTGGCGTCGAGCGGCGCACGGGATGCCTCGCGCGCGGCCACCGCTTCGGCGGCCAGCACGGTGTTCAAGGCGCCCAGCGCGCCCATCAGCGCGTTGTACTGCCGGTCGCTCTCGGCGCGCCGCTCCGCGCGGATCGACTGGTACACCGCCTCCAGCTCGCCCATGATCTGCGCCTCGCGGGCCGCGTCGATGGGGATCAGCGGCGCGAGGCTGGTCCCGTCGACCCAGTTGCCATGGGTCAGGGCCACGGAGCCGTCGGCCTGCACGACGAAGTGGGTCGTGAACCTGCCGAACCAGGTCTTGTTGACGAACTCCACCGACCCGTCGGGCGCCACGCTGCCCTTGAACACCGGCGTGTCGCCGTTGGCCTTCAGCACCAGGCTGCCGTCGGCGAGCCTCTCGATGACATGCGTGCCGCACACCGGCCGCATGTTCTTCTGCGGCCAGTAGCTGCACTGCGTCTGCAGCAGGGCCGGGCCGCTCCACCGGAACTCATGGAAGCTCAGCTCCTTGTCGTGCGAGCCGCGCGCGCGGCCGGCGTTCCAGACGAACTTCTGGCCGGCCAGGAGGGGCAGGACACCCCACCCGGCGGCGTCCGTCGCAGCCGGGGTGCCGGCCTGCGCGCTGGCGGGCGGGTGAACGGCGACCAGCGGCAGGGCCAGTGCAAGGGCGAGGAGTGAAGGGCGCATGCGGGGCCTCGGAACTGGCGACGTGAAGGGGCGGTGCTGCCGAGCCAGTCTAGTGGGCCGCAAGTGCCTTTGCCGCGACGCGCCGGCAGGGCACCGGACTTCACGCCCGGCGGGCGTTGCGTCCTTCAGCCGCCCTGGCGCTGCAGCTGGTGGTCGCGCAGCGAGCGCAGCAGCGCCTGCTGGCGGGCGCCCGGCGGCAGCTGCCGCGCTACCTGCTCGAAGCGGGCCACGTTGCCGTCGTTGAGGAAGGGGCCGATGTGCTCGGCCACCGACTGCGCGGCCTGCCAGCCGCCGGTGTGCACCAGGCCGATGAACATGTCGTCGTAGCCGCTGGTCAGGCCCAGCTGCTGCCACTGCTGCAGCACCGGGTAGGCCTTGCCCAGCAGCACGGCGTCGTAGGTCCTGCCCAGTGCGGCGACCGCGGCGGCCGTGGTCTCCGCCGAAGGCGGCAGCCGGGCGGCCAGCGCCAGCGCCGCGGCCTGCACATGGCCGTCGGGAAAGGCCAGCAGCTCGCGGGCCCAGGCGGCCTGCTCGGCGGGGCTGCCCTGGGCGGCCAGCCGCTCGAGCTGCTGCAGCACCGCGGCAACCACCTCGAAATGCCCGTCCAGCCCCTCCTGGCTGCGGACCCGGCAGCTGTTGGCGGCGTGGCACTGCACCAGCGCGCGCAGTGCCTGGGCGGGCGGCTGCGCGGCGAGGGCGGCGGCCGCCTCGGGCGGCGGCAGGCTGGCCGGCAGCGCCGCGGCCGGTGCGCTCACCGGGCCGGCCGCGCGGGCCGCCGGCGCGGGCGGCGCCACGGCCCCGGGGGCCACGGCGACCCGCGCCGCGTCGTCACCGCGCAGGCCCCACCACAGCCCGGTGGCCAGCGCCACGGCGGCGGCGATGGCGGCAACGGCCTTCATCGCCGCTCAGGGCTGCAGCGCCAGGAAGGCCGCGGCCGGCCAGCGGTTGCTGCGGCACCAGGCCGCGTTGCCGCTGCGCGCCAGGCAGGCGTTGACCAGTGCCGTGCCGAACGGGCCGTAGACATCGGTCTCGGCCACGCCGTTGCGCTGGACCGTCTCGGTGCAATGGAAGCGGTGCGCCAGCGAGCGCGCCGCGCCGCGCGGGCAGTCGCCATTGCCGTTGGCCGCGGCGGCCAGCGCCCTGGGCCAGATCGGCAGCGTCAGCGCGACGCCGTCCACCACCGTGGGCCGGTTGGCGGTGCAGACCGCGCCGCCGCCGCCCGCCACGCAGGCCTGCACGGCCGCGGCCGTGAACGGGCCGTAGGTCTGCGTGCCGCTCATGCACTGGCGCAGGTGGTGGTCGTAGCGGGTGCCGTTGGGGCAGTGGGCATGCTTCACGGCCGACGATGCGGCGACCGGCAGCGTCCAGTTGGCCAGCGTCGACACCGGGTAGAGGTTGCCGCCGAACACCCAGCCCTCGCGCAGCACGCCGTCGCTGTGCGTGTACTCGACGCGGTAGTACAGGTTGTTGGCCGACGCGGTGCCGAACACCTCCTTCACCTGCACCACCGAGTTGGCGGGAATGGCCATCAGCACGACGCCGTTGGGCGTGGCACGCATGTTGAGGTTGGGCACCACCTTGACCCAGTCGCCCGGATACGCGAGGGCGCCCGGGCCGGCCGGGGCCGCGCCGACGGCCAGCGATGCATGCGTGGCGGCCGTGCCGGCGTCGATCCAGCCGTCGGTCGGCACGCCGTTGAGCGGCGCGCGGATGCGGTACAGGCGCTGCTGCTGCTGGGCGCCCACCACCATGAAGTCCAGCACCTGGTAGCTGCCGGCGGCGGCCTGGCCCAGCACCATGCCGTCGGGCGCGGAGCGCAGGTCCAGCGGCTGGGTCGTCGCGATGGCGCTGGCCAGCGACTGCAGGCCCGCCACCTGGGCGCGGCACAGCTGGTGGCGGTTGTGGTCGATGCGCGGGAAGCCGGCGGTCTGCGCGACGTAGACGGGCGTGATGCTGGCCTCGCCGAACGGCGCGCGGCCGGCCAGGCAGGCGGCGTCGCGCACGTCGTCCACGCACTCCAGCGTGCCGCTGGCGTTGAGCACGCAGGCGGCGCTGCCGACCTTGAGCAGCTTGCCCGGCTCCACGCTGCCGCCGGTGGGCACCGGGCAGGACGGGCCGTTGTCCATCAGGCAGGCCACGTCGATGGCGGCGGCCTTGGCCGTGTCGGCCACGTCCACCAGCCACAGCCGGTTGTCGTAGTTGTCGCGGTAGCCGTTGTCCTTGGCCACGTTGACGTCGGCGCTGTTCTGCCAGCGGCAGACCTTAGTGGGGCCGCCGTTGTAGGCGCTCCAGGCCGAGCGGGCGCGGCTGCGCCAGTAGGCGTCGACCTCGGCCGTGGTGCCGCTGGGCGTGGTCACGCCGCCCAGGCAGGCGGCGGGTGCGGCCTCCCACGCGGCGTAGTAGATGTCGATCGCGTAGGTGAAGTTCTGCATCATGTTCCAGCCCTTGCCTTCCTGGAGCTGGACGAAGTGATAGCGGTCGTCGACCTGCATCATCCCGTGGCCATGGCCGCTGTCGCCACGCATCATCTTCAGCACGTAGGGCTGGCCGGCGGCGAGCTGCGCGTCGCGGTAGTGCGACCAGAACGTCTCCTGGCGCAGCGTGGCGTAGGTGCCGCGCTGGAAGGCCTCCAGCTCGCGCGCCGACACGGCCGGCTTGCGCGACAGCAGGTAGCGCTGGCTCGCCTCGCGGATGACCGGGTACATGGCCTGCATGTAGCGCTTGCGCTCGTCGACCAGGCTGGCGGACGCGTCGCTGAACACCACGCCGGTGTAGTTGCCGCGCACGAAGCTGTCGGGGCCGAAGGCCGAGGCGTCGCAGCCCGACGGCGCGCGGCCGTGGGTCCAGCTGCCGCCGACCTTGTTGGTGCAGGCCCAGTCGTTGGGCGTGGGGGTGTAGGCCGCCTGCGCCGCGCCGGCCAGACCGAGGCTCAGCGCCGCGACGGCTTGAAGGGCGCGAACGGCACGCAGGGCATGAAAGGTGAGCTGTCTCATGGAGAACCTCCTCAGAACGAACGGCGACGTGCCACGCCGGCCAGGGCCAGCCCGCCGGCCAGCACCAGCGCCAGGCTGTCGGGCTCGGGCACGGCGGCCACGTCGCCCACGCGCACGGCCCAGGCCCGGGCCAGCGTGTCGCCGGCCAGCTGGTCCTGCGCCCCCATGCCCATGAAGAAGGCCAGCGCCCAACCCGGCTCGGTGGCGGTGCCGGTCCAGAAGGCCGGGCCGATGGGGTCGGCCGGGTCGGCCAGGCCGCTGAACGGCCCCGTCAGCGCCAGGCCCGCGGCGGTGTTGCCCAGGCTGGCGTGGTACAGGTGGCCCAGCTCGGTGTGGGCACCGGCGTTGTTCTGGCCCACGTCGGTGCTGCCGTCGTCCGACCAGTCCAGGTTGAGCGCGCTGCCGTTGACCGGCGCCACCGTGGGCAGCCGCCAGTCGTCGAAGCCGCCGAAGCTCAGCATCTCGGCCCACTGCGCCGCATCCGCCTGCGTGCGCAGGCCGCCCAGGCCCGCATCGGCCAGCCAGGTCAGCTGGGTCTGCGTGTCGTAGACCATGGTGCCGTTGCCGCGCAGCTGCAGCTCGGCGCGGGCGGGGGCTCCGATCAACAGGCCCGTCAGGGCCAGGCCGGCGAGTAGCGTCTTGAGGTTCATGGGCAGCGGGCGACGGCGTCGCGTGAGGTGGAGGGGCGGGCGCATGGTCTGCAAATGGCTGTGCAGCGACCATCGGGTTAGTCCGGGCGCGCACTGCCAGATCGAACGGCCCGCATAACCGCCGGGAATGAGGCCTGTCCCACGCACGAAGGCGGCTGCCCTGGCGTCAGCGGGACAATCCGCAGCCGCCCGCCGCGACCCCCTCGGTTCGGGGGGCCGCCCTCTGCGCCCGCGCCTCTACGCATGACCTCCCCCGACTGGTTCTCGCCCGCCCAGGGCTTCGGCTACCTCGCCTTCGTGCTGGGGGTGGGCTGCTTCCTGCAGACCGACGACCGCCGCTTCAAGTGGTTCATGACCGGCGAATGCCTGGCCTACGTCGTGCACTTCGCGCTGCTGGGCAACCCCACCGCCGTGGCCAGCTCGTCGCTGTCCATGCTGCGCTCGCTGCTGTCGCTGCACACCCGCTCGGGCTGGGTCGCGGTGGGCGTCATCGCCGCCAACCTCGGCTTCGGCCTGGCCATCGCCGAGCAGGCCAGCGACTGGCTGCCGCTGGCGGCCTCCTGCCTGGGCACCGTCGCGTTGTTCACGCTGCAGGGCGTGCCGATGCGGCTGCTGATGCTGTGCGGCACGGGGCTGTGGATCGCCAACAACCTGATCGCCGGCTCCATCGGCGGCACCGCGCTGGAGGTGGTGGTGGCGGCGGTGAACGGCGCCACCATCGTGCGCCTGCTGCGCGCCCGCCCGGCCACCTGAGCCGCCCGCGCGCTGGCACACTGCGCCGCCATTCGCCATTCGTCCGAGCCGCGGGGCCCGGCCCCGTCCAACCCATGAAGCGCCGCATGTTCAACCTGTTCGCCCTGTCGACCTCGTTCTCCGCATCGGCCCTCGCCGCCCCGCCCACGGTGCTGCCGCTGTGGCCCGAGGGCGTGCCCGCCGCCCGCCGCGCCGACGCACCGGCCGCGCGCGGCGACCTCGGCCCGGAGCGCCTGGAGGAGAACGGCCGCATCGCCAACGTGTCGCTGCCCACGCTGACCGTCGTGCCGCCGGCGGTGGACCGCCCCAACGGCACGGCCGTCATCCTGTGCCCGGGCGGCGGCTACACGTTCCTGTCCCATGCCCGCGAAGGCCTCCAGTACGCCGCCTGGCTGAGCACGCTGGGCATCACCAGCTTCATCCTGAAGAGCCGGCTGCAGGAATGGGGCCACCCCGCGCCGCTGCAGGACGTGCTGCGCGCCATCCGCCTGGTGCGCTCGCGCGCGGCCGAGTTCGGCGTGGCGCCGACCCGCATCGGCGTCATGGGCAGCTCCGCCGGCGGCCACCTGGCGGCCAGCGCCAGCACGCTGTTCGACCATGCCGACGGCCGCACCGGCGCGGCGCTCGACCGCGTGAACGCCCGGCCCGACTTCGCGATGCTGGTCTACCCCGTCATCACGATGATGGACCCCGCCGCCCACGCCGGCTCGCGCCAGGCGCTGCTGGGCGCCCGGCCCGACCCGGCGCTGCTGGCGCTGATGTCCGTGGAGCAGCAGGTGAGCGCCGCCACACCGCCCACGCTGCTGCTGCACACCCAGGGCGACCAGGCCGTGCCGGTGGACAACAGCCTGCTGTACTACCAGGCCCTCACTCGCGCCGGCGTGCCGGCCGAGCTGTACGTGTTCGAGCAGGGCGGCCACGGCATCGCGATGCAGGACGGCCTGGGCAACGCCTCGGCTTGGCCGCGCCGCGCGGAGGACTGGCTGCGCCAGCGCGGGCTGCTGAGCAGGGAAGCGGCACGATGAAGCGGCGTGACCTGCTGACCACCGCCGCCCTGGCCGGCGCGCTGCCCGCCTGGGCGCAACCCGCGGGCGCGATGACGCTGCCCGAGATGGAACTGCACGACCCCTTCATCGTGACCGACACGGCCAGCAAGACTTACTGGCTGTTCACGAAGAACCACCCGGCATTCAGCGGCAGGAAGGCCATCGGCGTGATGGCCTACCGCAGCCGCGACCTGAAGCACTGGGCCAGAGCTGAGCTGGTGTTCCAGCTGCCCGCCGGCAGCTGGGCCGTTGAGGGATGCTGGGCGCCCGAGGTGCACCCCTGGCGCGGCAAGTGGGTCCTGTTCGTCACCGTGCACAACGACAGCCTGGCGCTGGCCGAGCCCAGCCCCGTGCCGGGCCAGCGCACCTACCGCCGCAGCACCGTGCTGGCCGTGGCGGACCGACCCAACGGCCCGTTCACGCTGCTGCGCGACGGCGAACCGGTGGTGTCCAAGGAGGTCATGACGCTGGACGGCACGCTCTACGTCGACCCTGCCGGCAAGCCCTGGATGGTCTACGCCCACGAGTGGCTGCAGCTGCGCGTGGGCGCCTTCGCCGCCGTGCCGCTGGACGACGAGCTGCGCGCCATCGCCCCGCCGCGCGAGCTGTTCCGCGGCGACGCCTCCGCGGCAGCCCGGCCGCAGCAGGGCCAGGGCATCATCGTCACCGACGGCCCGCAGCTCTACCGGGCGGCCGACGGCAGCCTGCACATGCTGTGGTCCAGCTGGGGCGACGACGGCTACTTCCAGACGCTGTCGCGCTCCCCGTCCGGCGACCTGTTCGGGCCCTGGGAGCACGGGCCCGTCTGGCTCGCCAAGGGCAGCGGCCACGGCATGCTGTTCCGCACGCTGGAGGGCCAATGGATGCTGGTCGTGCACCGCCCCTTCAAGAACGCCCGTGGCAAGCTCTACGACGTGCGCGAGCGGCCCGGCGGCTTCGAGCTGGTGCGCCAGCGGGTCGACCTGGACCTGGACCCGACGCCCCTGCCGCCGTCCTCCGCCAAGGCCTTGCCATGACCCTCAAGACCGCTCTCGCCGCCGCCGCCGTGGCACTGGGCGCCGCCACCACGCCCGCGCTGGCAGCCGACACCCAGTTCGCCATCCTCGTGCTGGCCATGCCGACCAAGTACCACTACGAGTACATCCCGGTGGCGCGCGACAGCTTCGAGAAGCTGGCCAGGCTGCACGCGTTCGAGCTGACCTGGGCCGCGCAGCCGTACGCGTTCGAAGGCGACCTGAGCAGGTACGCGGCGGTGGTGCTGCTGAACAGCTCGGGCGAGGAATTCGACGAGGCCCAGCGCGCCGGCCTGGAGCGCTACATGAAGGCCGGCGGCAACGCCGTCGTCGTGCACCGCGCCATCATCAGCAAGCCCGGCCTGTGGCCCTGGTACGAGAAGCTCGTCGGCCGGTCGTTCGTGATCCACCCGATGCTGCAGACGGCCGTCGTCAGCAAGGTGGACGCGGGGCACCCGGCGACCTTCGGCCTGCCGGACAAGTGGATCTGGTCAGACGAGTGGTACGAGTTCAGCAACCCGCACGGCATGAAAGTGAACCCCGTGCTGGCCGTGGACGAACGCAGCTACGACCCCACCAGGATCTGGCCCGGCCAGGTCGCCAAGGGCATGGGCGCGGACCACCCGGTGAGCTGGTGGCACTCGTATGAGAACGGCCGCGTGTTCGTCACGGCGCTGGGGCACAACGGGGTGATGTACCGCGACGAGCGGTACCTGGATCACCTGTGGGGCGGCATCTGGTGGGCGGCCACCGGGCGCTGACGCCCGGACCGCAGGCTACTTCGAGAACCAGCCCACGATGCGCTGCTTGATGCGCAGGAAGAAGCCGGCCCGCTCCACATCGGCCAGCGCGACGACCGGCATCTCGCCGAGCGCCTTGCCATTGGCCACCGCAGCAATCTTGCCGATCACGGCGCCCTTGGCGATCGGCGCCTCAAGGCCTGGATTCAGCGTCACCTCGGTCTTGACCGCGGCGGCCTGCCCCTTCGGGACCACCAGCGTCCACGGCTTGGCCACGCCCGCCGCCACCTCGGGCGCCACGCCGTACAGCACCTTGGCGTTCGCCAGCGTCGCACCTGCTTGAGCCGGCGTCGCCTCCTCGAAGTGGGCGTAGCCCCAGTTGAACAGCACGCGGGTCTGGTCGGCCCGGGCCTGCTTGCTGTTCGCGTTCATGATGACCGAGATCAGCCGCATGCCATTGCGCTTGGACGACGCGACCAGGCAATAGCCCGCCTCCTCGGTGTGCCCCGTCTTGAGGCCGTCGACGCTCGGGTCGGTGTACAGCAACGCGTTGCGGTTGCCCTGCTTGATGTTGTTGTAGGTGAACTCGCGCTCGGCGTAGATCGGGTAGTACTCGGCGCTGTTGCGGATGATGGCCGCAGCCAGCACGGCCAGGTCCCTTGCCGAGGCCTTGTGGTTGGGGCCCGGCAGGCCGTCCGCGTTCTCGAAGTGCGTCTTCGTCATGCCGAGCTTGGCGGCTTCGGCATTCATCTGCGTGACGAAGCCGGCCTCCGAGCCGCCCATGTGTTCGGCCAGGGCCTTGGAAGCGTCGTTGCCGCTGGCGATGACGACGCCGCGCAGCATCTCCATCAAAGTGGCTTGCGTGTTCAGCGGCACGAACATACAGCTGTCGCCGCCCTTGCCGCCGCGGCACCAGGCGCTCTCGCTCATGGTGACCTTGTCGTCGGGCTTGACCTTGCCGGTCTTCAAGCCCTGCTCCACCAGGTAGCTGGTCATCATCTTCGTCAGCGACGCGGGCGGCAGGGGTTCGTCCGGGTTGGACGACGCCAGCACCTGGCCGGTATTGAAGTCCATCAGCACCCAGGCCTTGTTCTCCAGCAGCGGGATGGACTGCCCGTTCGCGTCGGTGGTCATCGCCTGTTCGGCGGGCGCGGCCGACTTGGCCTTGCGCGCCGCGGCCGCGTGGGCCTTGGGCTTGGCATGCGTTGCGGCCTCGGCAGGCACGACTGAGCCGGCGAGGATGGCGCTGGCGAGGAGGGAAGGGAGCACTGCCGAAGTGCGCAGGAAACGGTTCATTGAGAGAAGCTTGCTGAGAAAGCCAGTGGGGGACTTGTCATCCATTGTCCGACCACTGCGGCCGGGGCCGCTTGGCGGGTGGAAACAACGGGTGAAGTCCTGCAGGGCGCCGGTGGCCTGGCCACAGTGAGAGCCGGGCTCAAGCCGCAGCGGTCTGTGCAACACGCCCTTCGTATGCCGCAGCGATCAGCGGCTTGGCCGTGTCCAGGTTGGACAGGGTGCTCAGAGCAATCTCCAGGTCGCCCGTGCCCCAATGGCCAATGTCCGAAACATCACGTGCATTGGGCAGGCGCGCCACCGCTTGGGTGAATGACCCTGCCGCACTGCGTCTTGCGTTGCGCCCCACGACAAGGGGCGCGGCTGCCTGAAGTGCTCCAAAAGGCATCGAGCCCCATGGCGCGTGCTGCACCTGGGGCTCGGTCTCAAGTGTTGTGGCGCTAGGGCCAACGGCACGCACTCAAACGTCGATGTTGCCCGCACGCAGCGCGTTGGTCTCGATGAAGTCCCGACGGGGTTCAACTTCATCGCCCATGAGCATCGTGAACACCTTGTCCGCCTCGATGGCGTCTTCGATCTGCACGCGCAGCAGGCGGCGGACTTGCGGGTCCATGGTCGTTTCCCACAGCTGCTCGGGGTTCATCTCGCCCAGGCCCTTGTAGCGCTGGCGGCCGACGCTGCCTTCGGCCTGGCCCATCAGCCAGGCCATGGCGGCGCGGAAGTCGTCGACCTTGGCTTCCTTGGCCTTCTCGCCCTCGCCCTTGCGCACGATGGCGCCCGGCTTGATGAGGCCCTGGAAGCTCAGGCCGGCGTCGGCCAGCACCGCGTAGTCGGCGCCATGCACGAAGTCGGCATGGATGACACTGGCGCGCACGTTGCCGTGGTGCATGCGGGCGATCTTCAGGAACAGCTTGTCGGTGCGCGGGTCGGTCTCGACCGTGACCTCGGCGTCGTGCAGCAGGCCCTTCAGGCTGGCGGCGCTGGCCTCGGCTTCTTCGCGCGTGTCGACCTTCAGCGCCAGGCCGTTGGCCAGCACGTGCAGGGCCTCGATGTCCATCCAGTTGGACAGGCGCTCGATGACCGCCTGCGCGGCCACGTACTTGCGGGCCAGCGTGTCGAGGGTGTCGCCCTTGAGCGTGTCACCGGTGCCCGTGTCCAGGCTGGCGTCCTGCAGCGCCACCTTGAGCAGGAAGGCGTCCAGCTCAGGCGCGTCCTTCAGGTACTGCTCGTGCTTGCCGACCTTGACCTTGTAGAGCGGCGGCTGCGCGATGTAGATGTGGCCGCGCTCGCACAGCTCGGGCATCTGGCGGTAGAAGAAGGTCAGCAGCAGCGTGCGGATGTGGGCGCCGTCCACGTCCGCGTCGGTCATGATGATGATGCGGTGGTAGCGCAGCTTGTCGGGGTTGAAGTCGTCGGTGCCGGCGCCGCGGCCGATGCCGGTGCCCAAGGCCGTGATGAGCGTGATGATCTCGTTGGAGGTCAGCAGCTTCTCGTAGCGGGCCTTCTCGACGTTCAGGATCTTGCCGCGCAGCGGCAGGATGGCCTGGAACTTCCGGTCGCGGCCCTGCTTGGCGGAGCCGCCGGCGGAGTCGCCCTCGACGATGTAGATCTCGCACATCGCCGGGTCTTTTTCCTGGCAGTCGGCCAGCTTGCCGGGCAGGCCCAGGCCGTCGAGCACGCCCTTGCGGCGCGTCATCTCGCG
>CAXDTK010000058.1:0-22064 GCA_963992225.1 uncultured Comamonadaceae bacterium
ACACCTAAGCCTTCGTCGGCAGCGTCAGATGTGTATAAGAGACAGGCTTGATGGAGCGCCGCGGCTTGCGCCGGCGCAGGAATGAGGAAGGTGAGTTCCAGATGATGAGTCTTTCGGTGGGTCCCTTGCTGTACTGGTGGCCCCGCACGGCGCTGATGAATTTCTACGCCGACCTGGCCGACGCGCCGGTGCGCAGCATCGTGCTGGGCGAGCTGGTGTGCTCGCGCCGCAACGAGATCAAGTTCGACGACTGGCTGGCGCTGGCGCGCGAGCTGCGCTGCGCCGGCAAGGAGGTGCGGCTGGCGACCATGGCGCTGGTGATGAGCGAGGCCGAGCTGCGCACGCTGCGCCGCGTCTGCGAGCAGGACGAGTTCGCCGTCGAGGCGGGGGACGCCGGCGCGCTGCAGGTGCTGGCCAGGGCCGGCCACCCGCCGTTCACGCTGGGCCCGCACCTGAACATCTACAGCGCCGCTTCGCTGCGCGAGCATGCCGCGCTGGGCGCCGACCGCTGGGTGGCGCCGGTCGAGCTGCCGCTGGACGCGGTGGGCCGCGTCAACCCGGCGCCTTCGGCCCTCGCCACCGAGGCCTGGGGCTTCGGCCGGTTGCCGCTGGCCTTCTCGGCGCGCTGCTTCACGGCGCGCCACCACCGGCTGCAGAAGGACGACTGCCAGTTCCGCTGCCGCGACGATGCCGACGGCCTGCTGCTGAAGACAGAGGAGGGCGACGACTTCCTCGCGCTCAACGGCATCCAGACCCAGAGCGCCGCGCTGCAATGCCTGATCGGCCAGGCGGCTGCGCTGGAGGCGGCCGGCGTCAGCCTGCTGCGGCTGTCGCCCTGCGGCAGCCATTTCCTGCGCGTCGTGGAGCTGTTCGACGCGGTGTTCCGGCAGGGCCTGCCGGCCGACACCGCGCTGGACGAACTGCGCAGCCTGCCGCTGCCCGGCCGGCTGGTGGACGGCTTCGCCCGGCGCGCGCCGGGGCTGGCGGAGGTGGCGGCATGAACACCACGCTGCCCAGCCTGCCGCTGCCCTGGCGCCAGCGCGTCGCCCGGCTGCCCAGCCGGCCGCCGTCGCTGCTGCTGGCGCTGCTGCTCGACCGCCTGCTGCTGCCCCGGCTCACGTCCAGCCAGCGCGCGGCGCTGCAAGGCCAGACCGTGGAGATCGAACTGCAGGAGCTGGGGGCGCGGGTGCGGCTGCGCCTGGCGCCCGGCGGCTTCCGGGCGGCTGGCGAGCAGGGCGCGCCGCGGCTGCGGCTGCGGGCCCGCGCCGATGCGCTGTGGCGGCTGCTGCGCGGTCAGGACGATGCCGACCGGCTGTTCTTCGACGGCGCGCTGGTGATGGAGGGCGACACCGAGTACGGACTGATCCTCAAGAACACGCTCGACGCCATCGGCCCGCTGTGGGGGCCGGGGCGCTGAGGGGCGGCCGGGCCCGGCTCAACCGGTTCAACCGGTTCAGCCGGGTCAGCCGGGTCAGCCGCCCGTGGCCGGCGTGGCCAGCGCGGCCAGCCGGTCGCGGCACAGAGCCAGCAGTTCCTCGGCCTGCGCCGGGTCGAAGTCGCCGTGCTGCACCTTGCGCACGCCGAGGGTGTCCAGCCGCAGCACCGCGCCGGGCGCGACGCCCACGCGCTGCAGGCAGGCCTGCACGCAGGACAGCGCGCAACCGTCGATGGCCAGGATGGGCCGGCCGGCCTCGGCGGCCCGCTGCGCCAGCCGCACCAGCGGCTTGACGCCGCCGCCCACGCCGGCGATGCACGACATCTCGGCCGCGCCGCCGCGGTCCAGCCGCACGGCCAGGTGGTTGGCCAGCTGCGCGGCGCTGGAGCAGCCCGAGCAGGCGTAGACCAGCGGCAGGTCGGCCGGCGTCATGCCAGCTGCACCGCCTCGCCCGCGGTGTTGAACGGAATCAGCCCGCCCAGCTCGCCGGTCTCGACGCGCTTGACCAGCAGCTCCAGCATGCGCTCCACCTCCGGCGCCGTGGTGTGGCCCACCAGCGCGCCGGCGAACATCAGGCTCCAGGCCGGGCCGGCCTGGCGGGCCTCCGCGGCCAGCGCGGCGAAGTCGGCCAGCTCGGCCGGGTCCTTGTCCACGCACATCAGCGGGCGCAGCACGCCGCCGTGGCCGGCCTCGTGCGCGGCGCGCTGAGCCGGCGTGGCGTCGGGCTCGCACTCGGCGGCGGCAAACACCATCAGCAGCCGCTGCGGCTCGGGCTGGGCGCGGGCCGCGGCCAGCAGGTCGTCGAAATGCTCAAGATGCATGGCAGGGCTCATGTGCAACGGTGTCGACAGCCTAGGGCAGGCCGGGCCACGGCGGCACGGCGGGCGGAGGAGGGCGGGGTCGGCCGAAGGAACTAGGCCGGTCCCCTGCGCCTCCTGCCTCGGCCGGATGGGCCGCGCGGCGGCGCCTGCCCAGAATCCGCCGCATGGATCCCAAGCCGGCCCCCGTGCACTGGATGAACGCGCCCCGCGCGCACCCCGGCCTGCCGCTCGACGGCACGCTGCGCGACCGCCGCCAGCGCCCCTGGCGCGACCTGCGCATCTCGCTGACCGACCGCTGCAACTTCCGCTGCAGCTACTGCATGCCGCGCAGCCGCTTCGGCCCCGGCCACCGCTTCCTGCCGCAGGCGCAGCTGCTGAACTTCGAGGAGATCACCCAGGTCGCCCGCGTCGCGCTGGGCCTGGGCGTGCGCACGTTGCGGCTGACCGGCGGCGAGCCGCTGCTGCGCCGCGACTTGCCCGCGCTGATCCGCCAGCTCGCCACGCTGCGCACGCCGGATGGCCAGGCGCCGGACCTGGCGCTCACCACCAACGGCAGCCTGCTGGCCGCGCAGGCCCAGGCGCTGCGTGACGCGGGGCTGGCGCGGCTGACGGTCAGCCTGGACGCGCTGGACGACGCGGTGTTCCAGCGCATGAACGAGGTCGGCTTCCCGGTCGCCGAGGTGTTGCGCGGCCTGGACGCGGCCCGGCGTGCCGGCTTCACGTCCATCAAGGTCAACACGGTGGTGCGCCGCGGCACCAACGATGACCAGGTGCTGCCGCTGGCGGCGCATTTCCGCGCGCACTACGGCGCCGGCGTGGCACTGCGCTTCATCGAGTTCATGGATGCCGGCTGCCACAACGGCTGGCAACTGGGCGAGGTGGTGCCCAGCGCCCTGCTGCGCGAGCGCATCGCCGCGCAATGGCCGCTGCAGCCCGTGCCGCCGGCGCGCGGCGGCGAGACGGCCGAGCGCTGGGCCTATGCCGACGGCGCCGGCGAGATCGGCTTCATCAGCAGCGTCAGCCAGGCCTTCTGCGGCGACTGCACGCGCGCCCGGCTGACGGCCGATGGCCGGCTGTTCACCTGCCTGTTCGCCGCCCGGGGGCACGACCTGCGCGGGCTGCTGCGCGCCCGCGAGGGCAGCGAGGCGGCGCTGCGCGAGCGCCTGGCCGCGATCTGGGCCGAGCGCGCCGACGCCTATTCCGAGCAGCGCGAGCGGCTGCGCCAGGCCGGCGCCGAGCGTGCGGACATGCACGTGCTCGGCGGCTGAGCGCAGATTCTTGCGGCGCAATCGCCTGTCTTTGCACTGCGTCAAGGTTTGGCCGGCCGGTTCGGTCCAGCATCGCTCCTTTCCGCCCCACCCACCGCCATGAACGCACCTTCGCTCCTCGACCGCATCGGCGCCGCCGGCCTGCGCCCCCTGCAACTGGCCGGCCGCAGCCTGCTGCCCATCGTGCAGGGCGGCATGGGCGTGGGCATCTCGGCCCACCGTTTGGCGGGCAGCGTGGCCGCCCAGGGCGCCTGGGGCACCATCGCCTCGGTGGACCTGCGCCGCCACCACCCCGACCTGATGGCCCGCACCGAGGGCCTGCGCGACGGCGACGAGAAGAAGGCGCTCATCCAGGCCGCCAACCAGGAAGCGCTGACCCGCGAGATCACCCAGGCGCGCGAGATCGCCGGCGGCCGCGGTGTGCTGGCCGTCAACGTGATGCGGGCGGTCAGCGACTATGCCGCCTCGGTGCGCACCGCGCTGGAGCAGCGCATCGACGCGCTGGTCGTCGGCGCCGGCCTGCCGCTGGACCTGCCGGAGCTGGCCCAGGACCATCCCGACACCGCGCTGGTGCCCATCCTGTCCGACGCGCGCGGCGTGGCGCTGCTGTGGAAGAAATGGGAGCGTCGCCAGCGCCTGCCCAGCGCCATCATCATCGAGCACCCCGGCCATGCCGCGGGCCACCTGGGCGCCGCCCGCGTGGCCGACGTGAACGACCCGCGCTTCGAGTTCGAGACCGTGCTGCCGGCCGTGCGCCAGCTGATCCGCGACGCCGGCGTGGACGGCCAGGTGCCGCTGATCGCCGCCGGCGGCGTGCGGCGCTGCGAGGACATCCAGCGCCTGCAGTCGCTGGGCGCCGACGCGGCCCAGCTGGGCACCGCCTTCGTCGCCACCGAGGAGTGCGACGCGCATGCCGATTTCAAGCAGCTGCTGGCCGGCGCCCGCGACGAGGACCTGGTGGAGTTCACCAGCGTGGCCGGCCTGCCGGCCCGCGCGGTGATGACGCCGTGGCTGAAGCGCTACCTGCAGGCCGAGCCGCGGCTGCAGGCGGTGGCCCAGCTCAAGCAGCGCTGCACCATGGCGTTCGACTGCCTGACCCAGTGCGGCCTGCGCGACGGCCTGAAGGGCTGGGGCCAGTTCTGCATCGACCAGCGCCTGGCCGCCGCGCTGCGCGGCGACACGGCCAAGGGGCTGTTCTTCCGCGGCCGCGGCGAGCTGCCCTTCGGCGCGCAGATCGCCAGCGTGCGCCAGCTGCTGGAGCGGCTGCTGACGCCGGGCGTCGCGCTGGGCACGCCTGCATGAACAGCGCCGCGCTGCCGGCGCCGCCCGCGCCCTGGCAGGCACGACGCCTGCTGAGCGCGCCGCACCGGCTGGGCTTCGCCACCGGCGCCGCGCTGATGAGCGCGCTGGCGCTGTGGTGGCTGCTGGCGATGGCCGCGCCGCGCCTGGGCATCGAGCTGCGCTGGGCGCTGCCGCCCACGCAGGCGCACGGGCTGCTGTTCACGCTGGGCTTCATGCCGGCCTTCATGGTGGGCTTCCTGTTCACCGCCGGGCCGCGCTGGCTGGGCCTGCCGGCCGTGCCGGCGCCCACGCTGCTGGCGCCGCTGGCGCAGTTCGCGCTGGGCTGGGGGGTGGTGCTGGCCGGCGTGCATGCCGGCGCGCTGCTGGCCGCCTTCGGCCTGGCCCTGGCGGCGGCCGGCTGGCTGCGACTGACGCTGCGCTTTGCCGCGCTGCTGCGCGCCAGCCGCGTGGAGGACCGCCTGCACGCGCGCTGGGTGCTGGGCGCCTGCGTGGTGGGCGAGGCGGCGCTGCTGCTGGCCTGCTGGGCGCTGGTGCGCGAGGACCTGGCGCCGCTGCGCGCCGCCACGCGGCTGGGCCTGTGGGCCTTCGTGGCGCCGGTGTTCGTCATCGTGTCGCACCGCATGCTGCCGTTCTTCAGTGCCGCGGCGCTGCCGCAGCTGGAGGCCTGGAAGCCCAACCGCCTGCTGATGCTGCTGCTGGGCGGGCTGGCCCTGGGCGGCCTGGCCGAGACCGGCTGGCTGCCACCGGCCTGGCTGGCCGCGCCGCTGGGCCTGGCCGCGCTGGCGCTGCTGGCGCTGGCGCTGCGCTGGGGCCTGCTGCACAGCCTGCGCGGGCCGTCGCTGCGGCTGCTGGCCATGCTGCATGGCGGCTTCGTCTGGCTGGGCCTGGCGCTGGGCCTGCAGGCCGCCTCGCTGGCCATGCAGGCGCTGGGGCAGGGCAGCCTGGGCGCCGCGCCGCTGCACGCGCTGACGCTGGGCTACCTGGGCTGCACGCTGATCGCGATGGTCACCCGCGTGGCCGCCGGCCACAGCGGCCGGCCGCTGGCCGTGGACGGCCCGGCGTGGGCGATGTACGGGCTGCTGCAGCTGGGCGTGCTGCTGCGCCTGGCCGCGGCGCTGGGGCTGGACAGCCTGCTGCCTGCCGCCGCGCTGTGGGCCGCCGTGGCGGCCGTGTGGACCTGGCGCTACGGCGGCTGGCTGGGCCGCCCGCGCGCCGATGGCCGGCCGGGCTGACGACATGCTGGCCCCCATCGACGCCGAGCGCTGGCTGCAGCGCCTGCCGCTGTTCAGCGAGATCGATGCCGAGTCGCTGCGCCGCCTCACGGCCGCCACGCGCGTGCGCGTGCTGGAGCGCGGTGCGCTGGCGCTGCATGCCGGCGAGGTGTGCGAGGCCTTCTTCGTCAACCTCGGGCAGCCGGTCAAGCTGTTCGTCATCGCGCCCAACGGCAACGAGAAGGTCATCGAGCTGGTCGCGGCCGGCCAGAGCTTTGCCGAGGCGCTGATGTTCCTGGGCCGGCCCAGCCCGGTGAACGCGCAGGCGCTGGGCGACACCCAGCTGCTGGTGGTGCCGCGCCAGGCGCTGCTGGACGCGATGGAGGCCGACCAGCGGCTGGCGCTGCGCATGCTGGCCGGCCTGAGCCGGCGGCTGCACGGCCTGGTCGGCGACGTGCAGGCCTATGCGCTGCAGTCGGGCGTGCAGCGCATCATCGGCTACCTGCTGCGCGACGCCGGCGACAGCGACGCCAGCGTCGTGGAGCTGCCGGTCAGCAAGGCCACGCTGGCCTCGCGGCTGTCGCTGACGCCGGAATATTTCTCGCGCGTGATGCGCGAGCTGGAAGAGGCCGGCCTCGTCACGGTCGATGGCCGGCGCATCCACATCCCCAGCGTGGCGCGGCTGGCGGCCTATCCGAACTGACAGGCTCAGGCGGCTCAGGCGGCGAACAGCAGCGCCGGGTCGCGGGGCTGCTCGATCAGCAGGCGCGTGGCCACGTCCGGCGGCGTCACCAGGCCCGCGCCGGCCAGGCATTCGCGCAGGCGCTGCGGCGCCAGCGGCGGCGGTGCCAGCAGCACCAGGGTCAGCGCCCAGGGCCAGGCGGGCGACGGCGTGGCCGTGTGCACCCGCTCGACGCCGGGCTGTGCGTGCAGCGCCGTCAGCAGCGCCGGTGAGGGCGGCGGCAGCTGGCGCCAGACGGCCAGCATGCCGGTCTGCGGGCCCAGCGGCGGCGGCGCCAGCACCAGGCTGTCCAGCTGGCCGGCGCGCTGCCAGGCATGCAGGCTGGCCAGCAGCTGGCGCTCGGTGCGGCCCAGCTGCGCAGCGCATTTGGCAAAGGGGTTGGCGCACAGCGGCAGGCCGCGTTCCACGCAGGCGGACAGCTGCGGGTCGTCGCAGGGGCCGCCGCCGGGCTGGCTGGGGTGGGCCAGCCGCAGCCGCGCGGCAGGGGCCAGCGGCAGGCGCGCCAGCTGGCGCTGCAGCGCGGCCTCGTCCAGCGCCTCGACCTCGGCCCACAGCGTCGGCAGGTCGCCGTCCGGCTGGGCCCGCTCGACGCGCAGGCAGCCGGGCAGCGCCGCCACGGCGCGCGCCAGCGCATCCAGCTGCGGGCCGGGCTGGAAGGCCAGCCGCCAGCGCTCGCGCTGCAGCGCCTGGCCCCAGCGCGGGCGTATGCCCTGCAGCGCGCCGCTGCGCTGCAGCTGGGCGCAGGTGACCAGCAGCTCATGCGGCGTGGCGCCGCTCTGCGCCGCCATCTGCCGGAACGGCGACGGGTGCAGCGGGAAGCCCTGGCGCCAGCCGCTCAGCAGGGTCTGGCGCAGGCCGACGCAGCAACTGGGGGACGAGGAGGGCGACATGGTGGGCGATCTTGGGCGTGCGCCGACCGCAGTTCCTTGATCTGCTTCAAGAGCCGCGTGGGCCCGCTTGATTCACATCAAGGGCTGGTGCGCTGCGCGCGCCGGCACCGCGCCGGTTGCGGCATGCTGGCGCCATGTCGACACAAAGGCCTAACGCATGAACTTGCTGCACAGCGGGCCGGCCGCCGGCTTCGACCAGCCCTGGGAGATGCTGGAGGCCTGCCACGAGCGGGTCGAGCGCAGCCTGGCGCTGCTGCTGCGGCTGGCCGGTCACCTGGCGCAGCAGGGCGCCGACGGCCAGGCCCGCGACGCGGCGCGCGACGTGCTGCGCTATTTCGACATCGCCGCGCCGCTGCACCATGAAGACGAGGAGCGCCATGTGCTGCCGCGGCTGCGCGCGGCGGGGCGCGATGACCTGGCCGACCGCATCGCCGCGGAGCACCGCGCCATGCACGCGGCCTACCTGGCGCTGCGCCCCGGCCTGCTGGCGCTGCGTGACGCCGCGGCGCTGCCCGACACCGCGGCCTGGGCCGGCTTCGCCGCGCTCTACCGCGGCCACATCGCGCTGGAGGAGGCCAGCGCCTACCCGCTGGCGCTGGGCGATGCCGACGCCGCGGCGCTGGCGGCGATGGGCACCGAGATGGCCGGCCGGCGGCAGGGGCTCACGGCCAAGCCAGCCAGCCCGGCCACCCCCTAGGCCACGACCGCGGCCGGCGGCGCCGGCTTGCGCCAGATCAAGGTTGCCGGCGCGGGCGCTGACCACACTGGGTGCAACCCCTCAGGAGCCGCCATGCCCAAGATGAAAGCCGCCATCTTTGTCGAACCCGGTCGCATCGTGCTGGACGACAAGCCCATTCCCGACGTCGGGCCGCTGGACGCGCTGGTGCGGGTCACCACCACCACCATCTGCGGCACCGACATCCACATCCTCAAGGGCGAGTACCCGGTCGCGCGCGGGCTGACCATCGGCCACGAGCCGGTGGGCGTCATCGAGAAGCTGGGCTCCGCCGTCAAGGGCTACCGCGAGGGCCAGCGCGTCATTGCCGGCGCCATCACGCCCAGCGGCTGGAGCAACGCCTGCCTGTGCGGCCAGTGCTCGCAGGACGGGGCCGGCACCGCGCATGGCTGGAAGCCCATGGGCGGCTGGCGCTTCGGCAACACCATCGACGGCTGCCAGGCCGAGTACGTGCTGGTGCCCGACGCGATGGTCAACCTGGCGCCCGTGCCCGACGGCCTGACCGACGAGCAGGTGCTGATGTGCCCCGACATCATGTCCACCGGCTTCGCGGGCGCCGAGCGCGCCGGCATCCGCATCGGCGACACGGTGGCGGTGTTCGCGCAGGGCCCCATCGGGCTGTGCGCGACGGCCGGCGCCAAGCTCAGCGGCGCCACTACCGTCATCGGCGTGGACCGGCTGGACGGCCGGCTGCACATCGCCCGCAGCATGGGCGCCGACCATGTCATCGACGCCAGCCGCGAGGACCCGGCGGACGCCATCATGAAGCTCACCGGCGGCCGCGGCGTGGACGTGGCCATCGAGGCGCTGGGCACCCAGGCCACCTTCGAGGCCGCGCTGCGCGTGCTGCGCCCGGGCGGCACGCTGTCCAGCCTGGGCGTCTATTCCAGCGACCTGACGCTGCCGCTGGGCCCGTTCGCCGCGGGCCTGGGCGACCACACCATCGTGACCAGCCTGTGCCCCGGCGGCAAGGAGCGCATGCGCCGGCTGATGGCCGTCATCGCGGCCGGCCGCGTGGACCTGGGCGCAATGGTGACGCACCGCTTCAAGCTCGACGACATCGAGAAGGCCTACGACCTGTTCGGCCATCAGCGCGACGGCGTGCTCAAGGTGGCCATCACGCCCTGAGCCGGCGCCACGCCGGCGCGCTTCAGGCGGCGACGCGCCAGGCCGAGATGCCTGCGCCCAGCGCCAGGCTCAGCAGCAGCGTGGTGCCGATGCGCCAGGCGAACGGCCAGCCGCCGGTGGCGAGCGCCACGCCGCAGCGCGTCAGCGTGTTGGCGCTCAGCGCCATCAGCACGCCGATGATGACGTCGTGCGCCGGCAGGCTGCCGGCCGCATGCAGCGAGGCCAGTGCGGCGATCGGGGCATGCGCGTCGGCCAGGCCCGCCAGCATCGCGCTGAGGCCGGCACCGGTCTCGCCGAACTGGCGCTGCGCAAAGCCCACGAACGCGGCCACCAGGCCCAGCAGCGCCGCGACCGCCAGCGCCGCGCGCGGCTTGAGTGCGCTGGCCGACGCCTGCAGCGGCGAGCCCGCGGGCAGGGTGCTGGTGCTGCCGGTGGACATCAGCACGCCGCCCGCCACGCAGGTCAGCGCACCCGCCACCGCGGCCGGTGCCAGCAGCAGCCCCACGTCGGGTGCCAGCGTGGTGCACATCACCAGCGCCTGCACCCAGGTGGCGGCCGCTGACAGCGTGGCCCCGCCGGCCAGCGTGCGCAGCAGCGTCGGCTGCTCGCGCACCTGGCTGCCGAAGGAGGCGATGCAGGCCGTGCTGGACACGAAGCCCGCCGCGAAGCCCGACGCCAGCACGCCGCGGCGCGGGCCCAGCCAGCGCAGGCCCAGGTGGCCGGCCGCCTGCATGGCCATGATCAGCAGCACCAGCGCCGCCAGCGGTCGCGGGTTGAGGCCGCCCAGCAGCGCGATCGGTTCATGCGGCACCAGCGGCAGCACGATGAGGGCCAGCGCGGCCAGGAACAGGCCGTCGTGCAGCTCCTGCTCGCTCAGCCATTGGGTGGCGAAGCGATGCAGCCGGTCCTTGGCGGCCAGCACCACGGCCAGGCCGGTGCCGCAGGCGGCGCCCAGCGCGGGCATCAGCACGCATTGCACGCCGATCAGGTAGGTGGCCAGCAGCGCCAGCTCGGTGGTCAGGCCGGGGTCGCGCGAGCGGCTCTTCCAGTAGGCCAGCAACGCCAGGGCGCCGATCACCAGCGCGCCGGCCACCACCAGGCCGCGCACCCCCAGCGCCTGCGCCAGCGCGCCCGTCACCGCGACGACGACGAAGCTGCGCAGCCCGGCCGGCCGCCGGTCCGCGCCACTGCCCTTGCGGCGCTCGCGTTCCACGCCGATCAGCAGCCCCACGCCCAGCGCCACCGCCAACCCGATGGCGGCCTCCTGCAGCGTCGCGCCGCCGCCTCCGTCAGTGATCATGATTTTTCAAGGTACCTTGCCCGATGCCATTGTCCCGTCGCCGCAATCCCTCAGGGAAAACAGCGCGCAGACCGCACAATGGCCTGCCTAGAATTTGCTGCACTGCACAGGAGATCCCCGCATGGCGACTGCCCGCAAGAAGCCGGCATCCACGACTGAGCAAGCCCCTGCCGACGACGCCAAGCCCGGCCTGCGCATTCTCAAGAAGTACCCGAACCGCCGCCTCTACGACACCCAGACCAGCAGCTACATCACGCTGGCCGACGTGAAGCGCATGGTGCTGGAGGGCATTGCTTTCGAGGTGCACGACGCCAAGACCCAGGAGGACCTGACCCGCTCCATCCTGCTGCAGATCATCCTGGAGGAGGAGACCGGCGGCGTGCCGATGTTCTCGACCAATTCGCTGGCGCAGATCATCCGCTTCTACGGCCATGCGATGCAGGGCGTGATGGGCGGGCTGCTGGAGCGCCAGATGCAGGCCTTCACCGACATGCAGCAGCGCTTCACCGAGCAGACGCCGGGCATGCCCTTCAGCCCCGAGGCCTGGACCGGCCTGATGGGCGCGCTGCCGACCCAGGTGGCCGAGCAGAGCAAGACGCTGATGCAGCAGTGGCAGGAGCAGCTCAAGCAGGCCGGGGCGATCTTCCCTTTCGTGCCAAAAAAGTAGGCGTTCCGCCACATCGCCGAAAATGCGGTGATGAATGAAACGACCACCTCCGTCCCGAAGATCGGCTTCGTCAGCCTCGGCTGCCCCAAGGCGCTGACCGACAGCGAGCTCATCCTCACCCAGCTGCGCGCCGAGGGCTACGAGACCTCCAAGACCTTCGCGGGGGCCGACCTGGTGATCGTCAACACCTGCGGCTTCATCGACGACGCGGTCAAGGAGAGCCTGGACACCATTGGCGAGGCCCTGGCCGAGAACGGCAAGGTCATCGTCACCGGCTGCCTGGGCGCCAAGGCCGGCACCACCAGCCCCGATGCCGGCGGCCTGGTGCGCGAGATGCACCCCAGCGTGCTGGCCGTGACCGGCCCGCATGCCACGCAGGAGGTCATGGACGCGGTGCACACCCATGTGCCCAAGCCGCACGACCCGTTTGTGGACCTGGTGCCGGCCTATGGCGTGAAGCTCACGCCCAAGCACTACGCGTATCTCAAGATCAGCGAGGGCTGCAACCACCGCTGCTCGTTCTGCATCATCCCCAGCATGCGCGGCGACCTGGTGTCCCGCCCCATCGGCGATGTGCTGAACGAGGCCCGCGCGCTGTTCGAGAGCGGCGTGAAGGAACTGCTGGTCATCAGCCAGGACACCTCGGCCTACGGCGTGGACGTGAAGTACCGCATGGGCTTCTGGGACGGCAAGCCGGTCAAGACCCGCATGCTGGACCTGGTGGCCCAGCTGGGCGAGATCGCCAGGCCCTTCGGCGCCTGGGTGCGGCTGCACTACGTCTACCCCTACCCGCATGTGGACGAGGTGCTGCCGCTGATGGCCGAGGGCCTGGTGCTGCCCTATCTGGACGTGCCCTTCCAGCACTCGCACCCCGATGTGCTCAAGCGCATGAAGCGCCCGGCCAACGGCGAGAAGAACATGGAGCGCATCCTGCGCTGGCGCGAGGCCTGCCCGGAGCTGGTGATCCGCTCCACCTTCATCGCCGGCTTCCCCGGCGAGACCGAGGCCGAGTTCCAGCACCTGCTGGACTTCATGCAGGAGGCGCAGATCGACCGCGCCGGCTGCTTCGCCTATTCGCCGGTGACGGGCGCCAGCGCCAACGACCTGCCCGGCGCGCTGCCCGACGAAGTGCGCGAGGAGCGCCGCGCGCGCTTCATGGCGGTTGCGGAGGCCGTGTCGGCCGCCAAGCTGCAGGCCCGCGTGGGCCAGACGCTGCAAGTGCTGGTGGACTCGGCCCCGGCGCTGGGCCGCAAGGGCGGCGTGGCGCGCAGCTATGCCGACGCGCCCGAGATCGACGGCACCGTGAAGATCCTGCCGCCCGAGAAGGCCAGCAAGACCATGAAGGTAGGCGACTTCGCCCGCGTCCGCATCGTCGCTGCGGACGGCCATGACCTGGTGGGGAGCCTGGTCTGATGAGTCGCAAGCGCGCGCCCGCCACCGAGCTGATCCACCACCCGTACCGCGCTCCCGAAGGCTGGGACGCGGTGCCGGTGCCGGTGGCCAAGGCCTCGACCGTGCTGTTCAAGGACACGGCCGACCTGCACAAGCCGCGCCCGCGTGACGGGCTGACCTACCGCTACGGCCTGCATGGCACGCCCACCAGCTACACGCTGGCCGCGCGCCTGGCGACGCTGGAGCATGCCGAGCATTGCCTGCTGGTGCCCAGCGGGCTGGCGGCCGTGACGCTGCCGTCGCTGGCTATCTTGCGGCCGGGCGACGAGGTGCTGGTGCCCGACAACGTCTACGGCCAGAACCGCTACCTGACCGAGTCGTGGCTGCCGCAATGGGGCGTGACGCACCGCGTCTACGACCCGCTGACCGTGCCCGAGCTGCGCGACAACACCCGGCTGGTCTGGCTGGAGGCGGCCGGCTCCATCACGCTGGAGTTCCCGGACCTGCTGGGCCTGCTTTCCGCCTGCCGGGCCCGCGGTGTCGTCACGGCGCTGGACAACACCTGGGGCGCGGGCCTGGCCTTCAACGGCTTCGAACCGGCGCCCGGCACGCATCCGGGCCTGGGCGCCGACATCGTCATGCAGGCGCTGACCAAATACCCCAGCGGCGGCGCTGACGTGCTGATGGGCTCGGTCTGCACCCGCGACCGCGCGCTGCATGACCGGCTCAACCATGCGCACGAGCACCTGGGCTACGGCCTGGGGCAGAACGACGTGGAGCTGGTGCTGCGCGGGCTGCCGACGCTGCAGCTGCGCTACGAAGCTCAGGACCGCGTGACGCGCCAGCTGGCGAGCTGGATGGCGGGCCAGCCGCAGGTGGCGCGGGTCTTCCATCCGGCGCTGCCCGGCTCGCCGGGCCACGAGCACTGGCTGGCCGTGGGCGGCGCGGGCGCGGCCTGCCTGTTCTCGGCGGTCTTCAAGCCCGAGTACAGCGCGGCGCAGGTGGATGCCTTCGTCGATGCGCTGCAGCTGTTCGGCATCGGCTATTCCTGGGCCGGCCCGATGAGCCTGGCCGTGCCCTACGACCTGCGCCGCAGCCGCAACCTGCCGCTGCCGTTCGAGGGGGGCACGCTGGTGCGCTTCGCGATCGGGTTGGAGGACGAGGCCGACCTGCGGGCCGACCTCGCCCAGGCGCTGGCGTCAGCCCTTGCTTGAGACCTTGTGGCGCATCAGCTGGCCCTTCTCGCGCTCCCAGTCCCGCTTCTTCTCGGTCTCGCGCTTGTCGTGCTGGGCTTTGCCCTTGGCCAGCGCGATGTCGGCCTTCACGCGGCCGCCCTTGTAGTGCAGGTTCAGCGGCACCAGGGTGAAGCCGCGCTGCTCCACCTTGCCCACCAGCCGCTTGATCTCGGCCTTGTGCATCAGCAGCTTCTTGGTGCGGTCAGCCTCGGGCGTGACATGGGTGGAGGCGCTGCGCAGCGCGTTGATGCGGCAGCCGATCAGGAACAGCTCGCCGTCCTTGATCATCACGTAGCCGTCGGTCAGCTGCACCTGGCCGGCGCGGATGGCCTTGATCTCCCAGCCGGACAGGACGACACCGGCCTCGAACTGCTCCTCGATGTGGTAGTCGTAGCGGGCGCGGCGGTTCTCGGCGATGGACATGGAGGCGGAGTTGGGGCCGAAGCCCGTCAATACAATCCGTGGATTCTATGAAGCAGGTCAAGAAGTCCGTTCTGCTCTGGTACACGCCGCGCGAGATGTACGAGCTGGTCACCGCGGTCGAGCGCTATCCCGAGTTCCTTCCCTGGTGCAGCCATGTCGATGTGCTGGCCCGCGAGGAGGAGGCCGTCACGGCCCGTCTGCACCTGGCCTACGCCGGCGTGCGCCATGCGTTCACGACCCGCAACCGCAACGAGGACGCGCGCAGCGTGCGCATGGAGCTGGTCGACGGCCCGTTCTCGCACCTGGACGGCGTCTGGCAGTTCCTGCCGCTGAACAAGCCCGGCACCGAGGGCGATCCCACCGCCTGCAAGATCGTCTTCGAGCTGAGCTATGCGTTCAGCAGCGGCGCGCTGGAGGCCGTGGTCAGCCCGGTGTTCGACCGCATTGCCAACACCTTCGTCGACAGCTTCGTGCAGCGCGCGGAAGGCCTCTACGGTGCGCGTTGAGCTGGTCTGGAGCCCGGCCACCGGCGACGTGCAGCAGCGCTGGCTGGAGGTGGAGGAGGGCGGCACGCTGGCCGACGCGCTGCGCGGCTGCGCCGACTTCATGGCAGCGCAGGGCCAGCCACTGGAGACGCTGCGCATCGGCATCTGGGGGCGCGTGCGTCCGCTGGACACGGTGCTGCGCGAGCGCGACCGGCTGGAGGTCTACCGCCCGCTGACCGTCGACCCCAAGGAGGCGCGCCGCCTGCGCTATGCCAAGCGCGGCCAGCCCATCGTGTCGCGCCACCGGCCCAAGCACGCCGGCGGCTGAGTCAGGCGTGGCGGCGGCCTTGCGGACGGCCGCTCAGCGGCATTCGCTGGTGATCAGGTCGCGGGCGCGGGCGACTTCGGCGCCGATCTGTGCCTCGTCCATGAACACGCGCTCGCCCTTCTCGTTGGTGCGGGTGATGCGCGTGCCGCTCTGCAGGTCGCGCAGGCTGGCCTGGGCGCGGCTGCAGTTCTCGCGGCGCTGGGCGGCGGCGCGGCGTTCTTCTTCCTTCTGGCGGGCGGCGTCCTTGTCCTGCTCCTGCTTCTGGCGCGCGGCAGCCTCCAGTTCCGCCTTGCCGGGTGCGCTGGCGGCCGGCCTGGGCGCCGAGGCCGCCGCGCTGGCAGCCGCGCCGATGGGCGTGACGACGATCAGCGGCCGGGCGCCGGGCGGGCGTTGCAGGATGTCCTTCTCGGCCACGCCGGCCGGCGGCGGCATGTCGCTGTACTGCACGTTGCCCTTGGCATCCCGCCACTTCCATTGCGCCTGGGCGGAGGTGGCCAGGACCAGGCCGATCAGTGCGATGAGAACGGGCATGTGACGCATGCAATCAGTGTAGCCCGGCACCTCCGTATAATGCCGCTTTGCGTCTGGAGCTTTCCTCATGCGCCTTCTCGGCAAAGCGCTCACCTTCGACGATGTTCTGTTGGTGCCAGCGTTCTCCCAGGTGTTGCCCCGCGACACCAGCCTTGCGACCCGTCTGTCGCGCAACATCCCCCTGAACCTGCCGCTGGTGTCCGCCGCGATGGACACCGTGACCGAGGCGCGCCTGGCGATCGCCATCGCCCAGGAGGGCGGCATCGGCATCGTTCACAAGAACCTCAGCGCCGAAGCGCAGGCGCGCGAGGTGGCGCGGGTCAAGCGCTACGAGAGCGGCGTGGTGCGCGAGCCCATGACCATCAGCCCCGATGCCCCGGTGCGCGACGCGGTCGAGCTGACCCGGCTGCATGGCTTCTCGGGCTTCCCGGTCGTCGAGGGCAAGCGCGTGGTGGGCATCGTCACCGGCCGCGATCTGCGCTTCGAGACCCGCATGGACGCCCGCGTCAAGGAGATCATGACGCCGGCCGAGAAGCTCATCACGGTGCGCGAGGGCGCCTCGCTGGACGAGGCCAAGGCGCTGATGCACAAGCACAAGCTGGAGCGCGTCGTCGTCGTCAACGACGCCTTCGAGCTGCGCGGCCTGATGACCGTGAAGGACATCACCAAGCAGACCAGCTTCCCCAACGCCGCGCGTGACTCACATGGCGGTCTGCGCGTCGGCGCGGCCGTCGGCTTCGGCGAGGACACCGAGCAGCGCGTGGAACTGCTGGTCAAGGCCGGCGTCGACGCGTTGATCGTCGACACCGCCCACGGCCACAGCGCCGGGGTGCTGGAGCGCGTGCGCTGGGTCAAAAGCCGCTACCCGCAGGTGGACGTCATTGGCGGCAACATCGCCACCGGCGCGGCTGCGCTGGCGCTGGTGGAAGCCGGCGCCGACGGCGTCAAGGTCGGCATCGGCCCCGGCTCCATCTGCACCACCCGCATCGTCGCGGGCGTGGGCGTGCCGCAGATCACAGCCATCGACAACGTCGTGACGGCGCTCAAGGGCACCGGCGTGCCGGTCATCGCCGACGGCGGCGTGCGCTATTCGGGCGACGTGGCCAAGGCCATCGCCGCCGGCGCCGACTGCGTGATGATGGGCGGCGCCTTCGCCGGCACGGAAGAAGCGCCGGGCGAAACCATCCTCTACCAGGGCCGCACCTTCAAGAGCTACCGCGGCATGGGTTCGATGGGCGCGATGGCCAAGGGCAGCGCCGACCGCTACTTCCAGGCCGAGGGCGGCAACAACCCCAACACCTCCAAGCTGGTGCCCGAGGGCATCGAGGGCCAGGTGCCGTACAAGGGCTCGGTCGTGCAGGTCATCTTCCAGATGGCTGGGGGCCTGAAGGCCTCGATGCACTACTGCGGCTGCGGCAGCATCGCCGAGATGCAGAGCAAGGCCGAGTTCGTCGAGATCACCACGGCGGGCATGCGCGAGAGCCATGTCCACGACGTGCAGATCACGAAGGAAGCGCCGAACTACCGAAGCGAATGAGCTGACGAGGCTCGAACGGGGCGAAGACGATTCGCCCCGTTTCGCTTTTCAGGACCACGATGAGTTCCTCCCCGCAACGAGCCCCGGCCATGGGCTTCATCATGGCCGCCGTGCTGATCGACATGATCTCCATCGGCCTGATCGTGCCGGTGCTACCCCACATCGTGGGCGTCTTCACGCAGAGCAACGACGAGCAGACGCTGGGCTTCCTGATGCTGACGCTGGCCTTCGGCGTCGCCAACTTCATCGGCTCGCCGGTGCTCGGCGCGCTGTCCGACCGCTACGGCCGCCGGCCGGTGCTGCTGATCGGCTTTGCCGGCCTGGCGCTGAGCTTCTTCGTGACGGCGATGGCGCAGGCGCTGTGGGTGCTGGTGGTCGTGCGTATGTTCTCCGGCGCGATGCAGGCCAACATCGCGATTGCCAACGCCTACGTGGCCGACATCACGGCCGGCGAGGACCGCGCCAAGCGCTTCGGCCAGCTGGGCGCGATGTTCGGCGTGGGCTTCATGCTGGGCCCGGTCATCGGCGGCCTGCTGGGCGACGTCAACGTGCGCCTGCCGTTCTACGCCGCGGGCACGCTGGCGATCGTCAACTGGTGCTACGGCTTCTTCGTGCTGCCCGAGTCGCTGCCGGCCGAGCGCCGCCGCCCGCTGGACTGGCGCAAGATGAACCCGATCGCGTCGTTGCAGGGCCTGGCGGCGCTGCAGGGCGTAGGGCCGCTGCTGCTGGTGCTCGCGTTGTCGGCGCTGGCGCAGTTCATGTTGCACACCAGTTGGGTGCTGTACACCAAGTTCAAGTTCGGATGGGGGCCGGGGCAGGTCGGCTGGTCGCTGCTCGCGGTGGGCGTCGTGTCCGTCATCAGCCAGGGCGTGCTGCTGCGGCCGCTGCTCAAGCGCTTTGCGCCGCACCGGCTGGCCGTCATCGGCATGACCTCGGCATCGCTGGCCTACCTGGGCTTCGGCCTGGCCAGCGAGGGCTGGATGCTGTACGTCGTCATCGGCCTGAACCTGCTGGGCGGTGTGGCCACCGCGGCCATGCAGAGCATCATCTCCAACGCCGCCGATCCCAGCAGCCAGGGGCGCACCATGGGCGCCGTGTCGTCGCTGAACAGCCTGATGGCGGTGTGCGCGCCGGTGCTGGCGCTGGAGCTGTTGCGCTGGGTGTCGGACCGCCCGCCCGGCGACCTGCTCATCGGCCTGCCCTTCTTCACCTGCGCCGCGCTGCAAGCCGCGGCGATGCTGATCACCCTCCGTTTCTTCCGCAGCCACCCGCCGGTGCCGCCCGCGCAGCCCGCCTGAAAGACCCACGCCATGCAACACGACAAGGTCCTCATCCTCGACTTCGGCTCCCAGGTCACCCAGCTCATCGCACGCCGCGTGCGCGAGTCGGCGGTGTATTGCGAGATCCATCCGAACGACGTGTCCGACGACTTCGTCCGCAGCTTCGCGCCCAAGGCCATCATCCTGAGTGGCAGCCACGCGTCCACCTATGAAGACCATGAGCTGCGCGCGCCGCAGGCCGTCTGGGAGCTGGGCGTGCCGGTGCTGGGCATCTGCTACGGCATGCAGACCATGGCCGTGCAGCTGGGCGGCAGCGTCGAGTGGAGCGACCACCGCGAGTTCGGCTATGCCGAGGTGCGGGCGCATGGCCACACGCGGCTGCTGGACGGCATCCAGGATTTCGAGACGCCCGAGAAGCACGGCATGCTGAAGGTGTGGATGAGCCATGGCGACAAGGTCGCGGCGCTGCCGCCGGGCTTCAAGCTGATGGCCTCCACGCCCAGCTGCCCCATCGCCGGCATGGCCGACGAGGCGCGTGGCTTCTACGCGGTGCAGTTCCATCCCGAGGTCACCCACACGCTGCAGGGCGCGGCGATGCTGCGCCGCTTCGTGCGCGACATCGCCGGCTGTGCCGGCGACTGGCAGATGGGCAGCTACATCGACGAGGCCGTCGCGAAGATCCGCGCCCAGGTCGGCGACGAGGAGGTCATCCTGGGCCTGTCCGGCGGCGTCGACTCGTCGGTGGCCGCGGCCCTCATCCACCGCGCCATTGGCGACCAGCTGACCTGCGTGTTCGTCGACCACGGCCTGCTGCGGCTGAACGAGGGCCGCATGGTGATGGACATGTTCGCCGGCCGCCTGCACGCCAAGGTCGTGCACGTGGACGCCAGCGAGCAGTTCCTTGGCAAGCTGGCCGGCGTCACCGACCCCGAGCGCAAGCGCAAGATCATCGGCGCCGAGTTCGTCGAGGTCTTCCAGGCCGAGGCGAAGAAGCTCAAGAACGCCAGGTGGCTGGCCCAGGGCACCATCTACCCGGACGTGGTGGAGAGCGGCGGCACCAAGACCAAGAAGGCCACCACGATCAAGAGCCACCACAACGTCGGCGGCCTGCCCGAGACGCTGGGCCTGAAGCTGCTGGAGCCGCTGCGCGAGCTGTTCAAGGACGAGGTGCGCGCGCTGGGCGTGGCGCTGGGCCTGCCGGAGGACATGGTCTACCGCCATCCCTTCCCCGGCCCGGGCCTGGGCGTGCGCATCCTCGGCGAGGTCAGGAAGGACTTCGCCGACCTGCTGCGCCGCGCCGACGCCATCTTCATCGAGGAGCTGCGCAACACCCTCGACCCGGCCACCGGCAAGAGCTGGTACGCGCTGACCTCGCAGGCCTTCGCCGTGTTCCTGCCGGTCAAGAGCGTGGGCGTGATGGGCGACGGCCGCACCTACGACTACGTCGTCGCGCTGCGCGCGGTGCAGACCAGCGACTTCATGACGGCCGACTGGGCCGAGCTGCCCTACGCGCTGCTCAAGCGCACGAGCGGCCGCATCATCAACGAGGTGCGCGGCATCAACCGGGTCACCTACGACGTCAGCTCCAAGCCGCCCGCGACCATCGAGTGGGAATAAGTCGAGTGGCGCCGGGTCGTTTCAAGCGACCCGGCGGTTTTTCGGGGCGTCCTTGACGTCCCGAAACCCTACTCGATGTTCTGCACCTGTTCCCGCATCTGCTCGATGGCGACCTTCATCTCGACGGAGATGTTGGTCAGCTCCAGCGCGGCGGACTTGGAGCCCAGCGTGTTGGCTTCGCGGTGCAGTTCCTGGATCAGGAAGTCCAGCCGCTTGCCCAGCTCGCCGCCCTTCTTCAGCAGGCGGGTGAGTTCGTCGAGGTGGGCGCGCAGGCGGGCCAGTTCCTCGGCGACGTCGATGCGGATCGCGAAGGCCGCGGCTTCGTTCAGCGCGCGTTCCTGCAGTGCCTCCTGCGGCACGCTGGACGCCGCGCCGGTCGCGTTGAGCGCTTCCTGCCAGCGCTCCAGGAAGCGCTGCTGCTGGCGGGCCACCACCGCGGGCAGCAGCGGCTCGGCCTCGTCGGCCAGCTCGCGCAGCCGGCCGATGCGCTCGTTCAGGATGGCCATCAGCTTCTCGCCCTCGCGCTCGCGCGCCTCGACGAGACCCCGCACGCAGGCCTGGGCGGCTTCCAGCGTGGCGGCATCCATCTCGGCGGGCGCCTGGCCGCCGCTCTTGCACCAGTTCAGCGCCTCGTGGACGGACAGCGGCGCCGCCTGTGGCAGCCAGGACCGCACCTTGGACTCCAGGTTGGCGAGGCGATTGAGCTGTTCCGGCTGGGGCTGGGGCCAGCCGCCGTCGCCGTCGCGCTGGGCGTTGATGCGCACCTCGACCTTGCCGCGCTTGATGCGCGCCGCGACCAGATCGCGCAGCTGCGGCTCCAGCCCGCGCATCTCCTCGGGCATGCGCAGGGACAGGTCCAGAAAGCGGCCGTTGACGGAGCGGATCTCGATACTGACCGAACCCGTGGACATGGTGCTGCCGTCGTCGGCTTTAGGGGGTTGCGCCACGCAATTGGCATACCCGGTCATGCTGTAGACTGGCATTTCGCACTCGCAAAACAGACAAAACGCGATTATGTCCAAGCCGAAGCCGGCGCCATTGCCCGCAGGCACGGTGGTTGGGGGCTACCAGATCATCAAGCGACTGGCGGCAGGCGGCTTTGGGGTGGTCTACCTGGCCGAAGACCCCGACCACCACCTCGTCGCGCTGAAGGAGTACCTGCCCTCGTCGCTGGCGGAGCGTTCGCCCGGCGAGCTGACGCCGCGCGTCAAGCCCGAGAAGCAGCCGCTGTATCGGCTGGGGCTGAAGAGCTTCTTCGAGGAAGGCCGCTCGCTGGCGCAGATCTCGCATCCCAGCGTCGTGTCGGTGCTGAACTTCCTGCGCGAGAACGAGACCGTCTACATGGTCATGAACTACCTGCAGGGCGACACCTTGCAGGACTTCATCGTGACCGCGCGCGACATGAAGCGCGACAAGGTCTTCCGCGAGTCGACCATCCGCAGCCTGTTCGACGAGATCCTGCGCGGCCTGCGCATCGTTCACCAGCACAAGATGCTGCACCTGGACATCAAGCCGGCCAACATCTTCATCACCAACGACAACAAGGCGGTGCTGCTGGACTTCGGCGCCGCGCGCGAAGTGCTGAGCAAGGAAGGCAACTTCATCCGCCCGATGTACACGCCGGGCTTCGCCGCACCGGAGATGTATCGCCGCGACGGCTCGCTGGGCCCCTGGACCGACATCTACGCCATCGGCGCCTGCATCTACGCCTGCATGCAGGGCTACCCGCCCAACGA
>CAXDTK010000059.1:0-21782 GCA_963992225.1 uncultured Comamonadaceae bacterium
TACACCTAAGCCTTCGTCGGCAGCGTCAGATGTGTATAAGAGACAGGCTGAGCCGCAGCGGCGGGCCCACGATGTCGAAGCTGGCGTCGGCCACGCCGAACTGCAGCGGGTCGCCCGCCTCGGTGGCGTAGCGGGCGGCGCTGCTGACCGGGATCAGCTCCAGGCTGCGGCCGCTGGCCGACACGCGGGTGCTGTTGGGCAGCGCCAGCGCCAGGTCGCGCGCGATGCGGCGCAGCGCGGTGTCGGCTTCGTCGCCCAGCCGGGCGCGGGCCGCGCTGGCGAAGTAGCCGGTCGTCGCCGGCACGATGAAGACCGACACGACGGTGATGACCACGCCGGTGATGGCGATGGCCATCACGGCCTCGATCAGCGTGAAGCCGCGCTCGCGTCGCATGTCAGTCGGCGCTCTGCGGCGCATGGCGGGTGCGCCAGCCCTGCAGGCGCACGGGATTGAGCAGCTTCACCAGGTCGTCGCCCGGGCCCACCACGGTGACGGTGATGCGCAGCGCCTCGCCGCCGGTGAGGTTGTCGAGGTCGGCGGCCGTCACGGCCACGGCCGCGGCGTAGCCGGCCAGGCCCGCGACCGGCGTGTTGGTGATGTCGGCGATGCCGGTCATCGAGAAGCCCTGGTAGTCGTTGACGTTGTCGAAGCGGCTGGGGCCGTAGCGGCTCTCGCCGGCCTCGGGCCCCGGGCCCTCGACGGTGTCGCAGTCGCCGGGGCCACCGGCGGTGGGCGCCTTGGGATCGTCGGGATCGCACCAGGTGACGGGCATGAGCTGCACCTCGCGCAGCAGCGACTCGGCGACGGCCAGTTGCTGGCGCCGGATCAGCGGGTCGGCGCTGGCCTGCGTCGCGGTGACGAACACCTTCAGCATGGCGCTCAGCGCGATGCCGACGACGACGACGAAAAGCAGCAGTTCGATCAGGGTCAGGCCTTGCTGGCGCTGACCGCCATGCAGGGCCGGCATGCGGCGGATGCTAGCCCAGCCTGGCATGGCGAAGGCCTCAAGGAGCCGGGTAGATCAGGCCCGTATCGGCCTCGATCCGGTAGGCCTGGCTGTAGCTGCCGGCCGCCACGGTGACCGTCATCGCGCCGCCGCTGCTGGTGGCCGTGGCGCCGCCGTTGCCGCTGTTGAAGGTGACGCTGCGCGTGCCGCCCTCGGCGATGCAGGGGCTGTCGGTGGCCGGGCAGGGCAGGGTGTCGAGCGCGCCGCCGCTGGCGTAGGCCCAGCTGACGCCGCTGCCGCTGATGGTGGCCACGACGGGCCGGCGCTGCTGCAGCGCCAGCCGCAGCATGGCCTGGTGGCGCGACTGGAGGTCGTCGCCAAAAGAACGCAGCCGCCACAGCGTCGTGTCCACCACCTTGGGCAGGGCGAACACCGCCAGGGCGGCCGTGATGACGATGACGAGGATGAGCTCGATCAGCGTGAAACCGCAGCAACGGCTGCGGTTCGATACGCCACGCGTGCGGCGTGGCATGGGCATCAGGAGATGCCGGTGGCCGTGAAGTTGGCCGTCTTGCTATTGCCGGTCACGACGCAGTTGGTGACGGTCGCCTCGGCCGTGATGGCGGCGGCGGTGATGGTGTAGCCGGTGGGCAGGCCGCCCTGCAGCGCGTTGGCCACGTCGGTGCAGTTGGTCACCGGCACGGTCTTGTTGGTCGACGCGGTGCCGGTCTCGCCCTTGGCCTTGCGCGAGGCGTAGTTGATCGCGGAGGCGGAGCTCAGCGAGCCGGCCACCCCGTTGACGGCGGCCTGCTTGGCGTCGTCATCGACGTTGACGAACTTGGGCAGCGCGACCGCAGCCAGCACGCCGAGGATGACGATGACCATCACCAGCTCGATCAGGGTGAAGCCGGCTTGGCGGGACTTGTTCATTCGAGGCCTTCCTGCGCAAAGCGCGTGTACGGGAATGCCGCAACTATCGGCACCCGGGCCACGCTTGCCCAGTGAAAAGCGCACAGGTTCAGGCGCTTCGCGCAACGGGCCTGCAATCCGTTGCAGGCGTCACGCGTGCTCAGCGCCCCATGGCCGCCTGGCCCAGGTTCCACAGCGGCAGGAACACCCCCAGCGCCAGCACCAGCACCAGCGCGCCGATGACCGCCAGCAGCAGCGGCTCGATGGCCGCGGACAGGCCCTTGATGGCGTAGTCGGTCTCGCGTTCGTACATCTGCGCGATCTCGGTCATCAGCGTGTCCAGTTCGCCGGTCTCCTCACCGACGGCAATCATTTGCAGCACGATGGGCGTGAACACGCCGGTGGCGGTGGCACAGCGCGAGATGCTCTCGCCGCGCTCGACGCCGTCGCGCATCTGCTCGATGCGGGCGCCGATGTAGGCGTTGTCCACGGTCTGCGCGACGACGGTCATGGCCTGGCTGATGGGCACGCCGGAACTGCTGGCCAGCGCGAAGCTGCGCGCGAAGCGGGCCAGCGTGGCCTTCAGCACGATGTCGCCGGCGATGGGCAGGCGCAGCTTGAAGCGGTCCCAGGCGTAGCGCCCGCCGGTGGTGCCGACCCAGTGCCGCCAGCCGATCACGGCGCCGACACCCAGCGTCAGCACCAGCGGCCACCAGCGCAGCGTCCAGGCCGAGAAGCCCAGCAGGATGCGCGTCATCAGTGGCAGCTCGGTCTTGAAGTGCGCGAAGACGTCGGCGAACTTGGGCAGCACGAACAGGTTGATGACGACCAGCGCGATGCCCATCGCGATCATCACCATGGCCGGGTAGCGCAGCGCCTGCTTGATGCGGGCGCGGATGTCCAGCTCGAACTCCAGGTGCTCGGCCAGCCGCTGGAATACCTCGGTGAGCCGGCCGGTCATCTCGCCGACCCGCGTCATCGCGATGAAGAAGCTGCTGAACACGGCCGGGTGGCGGCCGAAGGCGGTGGCCAGCTCGCGGCCCTGGTCCAGGCTGGCGCGCACGTCCTGCAGCAGGCTGACGATGCCGGGGTGGCTGGTGGACGCCTCCAGCCCCGCCAGCGAGCGCAGGATGGGCACGCCGGCCTTCTGCAGCGTGTAGAACTGGCGCGTCAGCACCAGCGTGTCGTCCATCGTGACCGGCCGCGCCAGCAGCGCCTGCAGCCAGCCACCGCTGCCCGCGGTGCTGACGGCCTCGGTGGTCGCCTCGATGCTGACCGGCACCACGCCGCCCGCGATCAGCTGCGCCGCCACGGCGTCGCTGCTGGCCGCGTCGACGACGCCCTCCACCAGCTCGCCGCGGCCGTTGCGGCCCTTGAACGCAAAGTTGCTCATCGTGCGCGGCTTCGGTGAATTGAAACCGCGGGCCGAGCGCCGGGCCGTCCCAAGCCGGCCCACGGGCGATGTGCTTGCGGCTCAATGCCGCCAGCATCGCCGCCCCCTCGGGGGCTGAGGCCGGACATGTCCAGTCCAGTGGACTCGGCGCGCCTGCCGAAGGGCTGCGGCGCAAGCCGCAGCGCGGTCTGCAAGACCGACCGGGCTTGCGCGCGTTCAGCGGCGCGAGGCAGGGCGAGGGGCAACATCACTCGGCGTCGACGCTGATGCGCACGGCCTCGGCCAGCGAGGTGCGGCCCTCGCGCACCAGCGCCAGGCTGCGGTCGGCCAGTGTCTTGCCGCGCAGCGCCCGCCGCGCGGCGGTCAGGAAGGCGCCCGCGTCGCTTTTCTGGATGGCCAGCGCCATGTCGGGGTCCAGCTCCAGCATCTCGTAGACGCCGCGCCGGCCCTGGTAGCCGGTGCCGTTGCATTCCGCACAGCCGCGGCCCTTGACGCTGGGCACCGCCACCGGGGCTTCGCCGTTGAGCGCCATCACCTCGTTGACCCAGGCCTGCTCCTGCGGCGTAGCCAGGTGTGGCTCGGCGCAATGCTTGCAGACGCCGCGCAGCAGCCGCTGGGCCAGCACCGCCTGCAGCGAGGTGGCCACCATGAACGGCGGGGCGCCCATGTCCAGCAGCCGGAACGGCGTGGACACGGTGTCCTTGGTGTGCAGCGTGGACAGCAGCAGGTGGCCGGTGATGGCCGCGCGCAGGCCGATCTCGGCGGTCTCGGCATCGCGCATCTCGCCGACCAGGATGACGTCGGGGTCCTGGCGCAGCGCGGCGCGCAGCACGCGGGCGAAGTCCAGCTCGATCTTGTCGTTGACCTGCACCTGCGTCAGCCCCGGCAGGCGGTATTCCACCGGGTCTTCCACGGTGATGATCTTCTGCCGCTCGGCGTCCAGCTCGGCCAGCGCGGCGTACAGCGTGGAGGTCTTGCCCGACCCGGTGGGGCCGGTGACCAGCAGCATGCCGGCGTCGCGCGTCAGCAGCTCGCGGAAGCGCTTGAGCATGTCGTCCGGCATGCCGATGTCGCCCAGCCGGCGCAGCGCCGAGCCCTGGCCCAGCAGGCGCATGACGACCGACTCGCCGTACTGGCTGGGCATGGTGGACAGGCGCACGTCCAGCGTGCGGTCCGACAGGCGCAGCGTGAAGCGGCCGTCCTGCGGCAGGCGCTTCTCGGAGATGTCGAGGCCCGCCATCAGCTTCAGACGCTGCGCCAGCGCGGGCGCGATGCGCTTGTCGGCCTGGGTCAGCGTCTGCAGCAGGCCGTCGACCCGGTTGCGGATCAGCAGCTCGCCTTCCTGCGGCTCGATGTGCACGTCGGACGCGCCCGCGCGGGTGGCGTCCTCGAACACGCTCTGCAGCAGCCGCACGACCGGCGCGCCCTCCTGGCCCACGCTGGCCTGCAGCGCGCCGAAGTCCACCGCGTCGCCGATGTCCTTCTCCAGCGCCTTGGCCAGGCCGGAGATCTCGTCGCTGCGGCGGTAATGCTTGTCGTAGACGGCGGCGAGCTGGCTGTCGGCCACCACGGCCATGGCCAGGCGGCGCTTCAGGATCTTGGCCAGCTCGTCGAAGCCGAACAGGTCCAGCGGGTCGGCCATCGCGACCAGCAGCTGGTCGCCGCGCTCCTCCAGCACCAGCGCGCGGAAGCGCCGCGCCGGCGTCTCGGGCAGCAGCCGCACCAGCTCGGTCTTGAGCGGGAAGCTACGCAGGTTGACGAAGGGCACGCGCAGCTGGCGCGCCAGCACATGCGCCAGCGCCTCCTCGGTGATGAGGTTGGCCTCGATGAGGATGCGACCCAGCTTCTTGCCGGTGGCGCGCTGCAGCTCCAGCGCCTGGCCGAGCTGCTCGGCCGAGATCAGCTGCTGTTCGACCAGCACATCGCCCAGCCGCAGCTTGGGGCGGGGGGCGGCTTCGGCTTCGCTCATGTGTTGCTGGTCGCGTGAACTTCTGAAACGGTGGTGAGGCCTTGCAAGACCTTGACGATGCCGTCCTGGCGCAGCGAGCGCATGCCCTCGGCCAGCGCCACATGCTGCAACTCCTCGGCGCGCGCACCGGTCTGGATCATGCGGCGCAGGTCCTTGGACACCGTCAGCAGCTCGTGCAGGCCCGCGCGGCCCTTGTAGCCGCTGTGGCCGCAGGCCGGGCAGCCGGGGCTGGTGAAGCTCATCAGCCGGCCGTCCCTGCCATGCTGCCGCAGCCACTCGGCCTTGAGGGCCTCGCGGTCGGGCCGGCCGGCGGCCGGGAAGACGTGCAGGTAGTCGTCCAGCAGCTCGGCCAGTTCCACCTCGGTCATGGGCCGGCTGGTCTGGCAGGCGGTGCAGCAGCGCCGCACCAGCCGCTGGGCCAGCACGGCCAGCAGCGAGTCGGCGAAGTTGAACGGGTCCATGCCCATGTCCAGCAGCCGCGTGATGGTCTCGGGCGCGCTGTTGGTGTGCAGCGTGGACAGCACCAGGTGGCCGGTCAGCGAGGCCTCGACGGCGATCTCGGCCGTCTCCTGGTCGCGGATCTCGCCGACCATGATGACGTCGGGGTCGGCGCGCAGGAAGGCGCGCAGCGCCTTGGCGAAGGTCCAGTCGATCTTGGGGTTGACCTGGACCTGGCGCAGCCCGGCCTGGGTGATCTCGACCGGGTCTTCGGCCGTCCAGATTTTGCGGTCCGGCGTGTTGATGTGGGCCAGCGCGGAGTGCAGCGTGGTGGTCTTGCCCGAGCCGGTGGGGCCCACGCACAGCACCATGCCGTAGGGCCGGGCCACGGCCGCCTGCAGCGCGGCGAGGTTGGCGGGCGCCAGGCCGATGCGGTCCAGCGGGATGGGCCGGCTGCTGGCCAGCAGCCGCATCACCACGTCTTCCAGCCCGTTGTTGGTGGGGATGGTGGCCACGCGCAGTTCCAGCCGGTGCTGGGCCGAGAAGCGGGCGAAGTTGATCTTGCCGTCCTGCGGCTTGCGGCGCTCGGAGATGTCCAGGTCGCACATGATCTTGATGCGGGCGATCATGGCGTTGCGGTAGGTGTGGGGCAGCTCCAGGTAGGGCTGCAGCACGCCGTCGCGGCGGAAGCGGATCTTGAGCTTCTCGCGCCCCGGGTAGGTCTCGATGTGGATGTCGGACACGCCCTGGCCATGCGCCTCGATGATCATGGTGTTGATCAGGCGCACCAGCGAGTTGTCGCTCTGCTCGATGGGCGACTCGTCTTCCTTGCTGCTGCGCTCGCTGCTGTCGCGCTCCAGGCTCTCGATCAGCTTGTTGGAGCTGTCCAGCGCGAAATCGGGCGTGAATTCGGGCAGCGTGTCGGTGCTGCGCGGCAGCGCATCGGCGCCGTAGCGGTCGAAGGTGGCGGGGATGGCGAACTGCAGCGTGCCCAGCTTGGTCAGCGTGGGCACGACCTTGAGCTGGGTGATGAACTCGACCTCCTCGATGGCGTCGCGCCGCGTCGGGTCTTCCATCGCCACGACCAGCCGGCCGTCGCGCAGCACCAGCGGCAGCACCTCCAGGCGTTTGGCCACCGCATGCGGCAGCTTGCGCACGGCGTCGGGCTCGATGGCGAAGTTCTCGACGTCGACGACCGGGTAGCCCATCTTGCGGGCCAGCGCCGACTGCAGCTGCGCCCGCGTGATGACGCCCTTGCGCACCAGCAGCTCGCCCAGCGGCACCGAGCGGTCCTCGCGCTGCTGCACCAGCGCCAGCTCCAGCTGCTCGGGCGAGACCAGCTCCAGCGCCAGCAGCGCCTCGCCGATGCGCACCATGGGCATCTTGGCCTGCTGCTCGATGGCGCGCATCAGCTGCTCGGCGGTGACGATGTGCTGGTCGACCAGGATGTCGCCCACGCGCTTCTGGCGCAGGCCGGTCTGCTCGATGGCGGCGGCGGCCAGCTGCTCGGGTGTGACGAGATGCTCCTTCAGCAGCAGGTCGCCGATGCGCTCGCCGACCTCGAAATGCGCCAGCACCTCGCGGGGGATGAAGACGCGGCGCACCGAGTCGTCGCTGTCGGACAGCGGCGGGAACAGGAACAGGCCCAGCTTGTCGTGCTGGTGGCCGATGGTCACGCCCTTGAGCTCGTCGCCGCCGGTGAACACGACGCGGAAATCGCTGCGCGGCCGCTGGTCCAGGCTGAAGGGCGAGTTCACGTCGCTCGCGTCGCGCGGCGGCACGCCGATCGCGCGCATCAGCTTGACGGCGCGGAACTGGCTGAACTTCAGCGGCATGCCGTTGCGCGCCGGCGGCACATTGATGCGCACCAGGCGCTGCACCGGGTCCATCTGCAACAGCTGGCCGGCGCTGCGGCTGTTGTTCAGGCCGAGGATCTCGCAGGCTTCGGCGTCTTGCTGGGCATGCGGCTGCGGGTAGGCGGCGTAGGGCGGGTTGGGCCACAGGAAGCCCGATGCCGCGGCACCGGGGTCGGCGTCGCCATGAGGCCAAGGCAAGGGCTGGGACGGGTCGATCATGGGTGGGCGTAGCAGGGGTGCGCCGGATTATGGAGGCCCCGCGGTGGCCCCAAGGGTGGGAAAACGGCGCAAAAGGCCGTCGAGAAGCGGACGAGGTGCGGGTTTGACGCGAGTCACTTCATACGCGGCGCGCCTGGCCCGCGGATGCGGCCCCGCCATCCCGCAGAATGCCCGCATGAACATCCTGCTCACCGGCTTCGAGCCCTTCGGCGGCGAGGTCATCAACCCGGCCTGGGAAGTGGCGCGCTCGCTGCACGGCCAGGTCATCGCCGGGGCGACCGTCTGGGCCCGCTGCCTGCCCACCACGTTCGACGGCGCGCCGCGCGCATTGGCTGATGCGCTGGCGCAGATGCAGCCCGGCCTGGTCATCGCGCTGGGCCAGGCCAGCGGTCGCAGCGAGGTGTCGCTGGAGCGCGTGGCCATCAACCTGATCGATGCCCGCATCCCCGACAACGCCGGCGAGCAGCCCCATGACCGGCCGGTGGTCGCCGGCGCACCGGACGCGTATTTCACGACGCTGCCGGTCAAGGCCATGCGCGACGGCTTGCGCGCCGCCGGGCATCCGGCCGGGCTGTCGCTGTCGGCCGGGGCCTTCGTCTGCAACCAGGTGTTCTTCGAGCTGCAGCACCGGCTGGCCGGCAGCGGCCTGCGCAGCGGCTTCATCCATGTGCCGGCGCTGCCCGAGCAGGCGGCCCGCTCGGTGCCGGCCGTGCCCAGCATGGGGCTGGCCGCGCAGATCGACGCGGTCAGGCTGGCCATCGCGCTGGCCCTGGCCGATGACGGCGCGCCGGCCGGCCCCGACGAGGGTGCGCCGACCAGCTGAGGCTCATTCCTCGGAGTAGCGGCGCCAGCGCGCGCTGGCCTGGCGCATCAGCGCGATCTGGCGCGCGAAGCGGCGGCAGTTGCCGCACATGCTGTGGTGCAGGCGCAGCGCCAGGCGGCCGGTCAGCGGGATGCGCCGGTCCTCGGCGGCCAGCACGATCTGCGTAGCCTCGCGGCAGGTGATCATGGGTTTAATCAAGACGGCTCTCCGGCGGGCGCTGTGTTGAACCAACCAGCCTGCAGGCATTCCCTGAGCCTGAGCCGGGCACGATGCAGCATCACCCACAGGTTGGTCGGCGTGATGGCCAGTTCCTTGCAGATCTCGTCGGATTCCAGCTCCAGCCACTCGCGCATCATGAACAGCCGCCCCTGCTGGCCCGGCAGTTTCTCGACACAGGCCTCCAGCACCTTCATGAAGTCGACCTGGCGCAGCAGGTCTTCCGGGTTGCCCCAGTCGTGCTGGGTGTCGCGCCAGTGGCCGTTCGACGTGAACAGCAGCTCGTCCAGGTCCTCGGCATCGTCGCTGCCGGCGGAGGTGGACAGCTCTCGGCTGTTCTTGCGGATCTGGTCGATGAGCTTGTGCTTGAGGATGCCGATCAGCCAGGTCTTGAGCTGGCTGGCGCCGCCGAAGGACTGCGGCTTCTCCAGCGCGGCCAGCACGGTCTCGGACACGGCGTCCTCGGCCCAGGCCGGGTTGCGCAGCTGCAGCCGGGCGTACTTCAGCAGCGCCGGGCGCAGGGCATCGATCTGGCGGCAGAAGTCGGGGGAAGCGGTCATGGCGGCGGCAGTGTAAGGACTGCCAGCGTCGTCCGACTTCATCCCCGCGGCCGCATCACCGGCCGCCAAGCCCATCATCAAGCTCTCTGGAGATCATCCCGTGAAACACCAAGCCCTCGTGTCCTCCGCCCTTGCCGCCGCGCTGTCGCTGGGCCTCGTCGCCCAGGCGCAGGCCCAGGACAAGGCCAAGGAGAAGTGCTACGGCATCGCCAAGGCCGGCCAGAACGACTGCGCCAACCTCAGCGGCAGCCACAGCTGTGCCGGCCAGTCCAAGGCCGACAACAGCCCCGACGAATGGAAGTACGTCGCCAAGGGCAGCTGCAAGACGGCCGGCGGCATGAGCGCCGACGAGGCCAAGGCCAGGCTGAAGAAGTAAGCCTTGCCGGCTGCATCCGCCATGAAGGCGCCCGCCGCTCCCGTGGGCATCGGCTGGCGCCAGCCGCATTACGAGGCGCTGCTGGCGCAGCGCCCCGACCTCGGCTTCATCGAGGTCCACGCCGAGAACTTCTTCGCCGACGGCGGCGCGACGCTGGCGGTGCTGGAGGCCGGCCGCGCCGCCTACCCGGTCAGCCTGCACGGCGTGGGCCTGGGGCTGGGCTCGGCGGCGGGGCTGGACGCCTGGCACCTGGACCGGCTGGCGCGGCTGGCGGCGCGCGTGCAGCCGGACTGGGTGTCCGACCATGCCTGCTTCGCCCGCGTCGCGGCCGCCACCGGCGCGGGCGTGCACGCGGCCGACCTGCTGCCCATCCCGTTCAACGACGAATCGCTCGCGCTGATGCTGCGCCACGTGGAAGAGGTGCAGCAGCGCCTGGGCCGCCGCCTGCTGGTGGAGAACATCAGCGCCTACGTCGGCTGGGCCGGCGACACCCTGGCCGAGCCCGAGTTCTTCAACGAGCTGACCCGGCGCAGCGGCTGCGGCCTGCTGCTGGACGTCAACAACCTGTTCGTCAACGCCCGCAACGCCGGCCTGGCGCCGCACGACGCGGCGCAGGACGCGATGCGCTGGGTCGACGCGGTGCGAGGCGGCAGCGTCGGCGAGATCCATCTGGCCGGGCATGCCGAGCTGGCGGACGGCCTGGTCATCGACGACCACGGCAGCCGCGTGCGCGAGGAGGTCTGGCGGGTCCACGCGCATGCGGTGGCGCGCCTGGGCCCCGTGCCGACGCTGATCGAATGGGACACCGCCGTGCCGACGCTGGACGTGCTGTTGGCCGAGGCCGCGCGGGCCAGGGCGGGGCAGCCATGAAGGCGGCGCAGCAGGCCCTGGTCGACACGCTGCTGGGCCGCGGCGCGGCGCCGGCCGACCTGACCGGCGGCGAGCGTGGCCTGGCGGCCTACCGCCACAACCTGCGCGCGCTGTCGGCGCAGGCGCTGGGCGTGCCCTTCACGCGGCTGCGCGAGGCGCTGGGCGAGGACGAGTTCGCCGCGCTCGCCTGGAGCTTCTGGCGCGCGCACCCGCCCGAGCGGGGCGACCTGGGTCAATGGGGCGGGGCGCTGGAAGGGTTTGTGCAGGCGCATGCAGGCGAGGACTCCGGCCTGCCCGACCTGGCGCGGCTGGACTGGGCCTTGCACCAGGCCGAGCGCGCGGCCGATGCCGAGCTGGATGCTGGGTCCCTGGCGCGGCTCGCCGACACGCCGCCGGGGCAGCTGTGGCTGCTGCTGCGCCCCGGCGTGACGTTGCTCGCGCAGCGCGACGGCCCGCTGCTGGTGTGGCGCCAGGGCTGGCGCGGCCGGTCGCAGCCGCTGTCGGGCGCCGAGGCGGCCTTCATGCGCGCGCTGCTCGCCGGGCAGCCGCTGGACGCCGCGCTGGAGGCAGCGTCGAAGGCGGCCGCCGTGAAAGGTTCCGGCCTCCCAACCGACTTCGACTTCGGCGCCTGGCTGCAGGCCGCGCTGCAGAAGGCCTGGCTGCAAGCTGCCAGGTCGGCCCCTCCGTCATCCGGGACCCCATCGCCATGAACGCTTTCCTCCGCACCACCTGCAACGCCTTCACCGACCCCGGCCTGCGGCCCACGCGGCTGCCCGCGCCACTGGACGGGCTGGCCACCCAGCTGCAGTCGATCGCGCTGCTGGCCGCGCGCCTGTACCTGGCCCAGGTGTTCTTCCTGTCGGGCCTGACCAAGCTGCGCGACTGGTCGTCGACGCTGGCGCTGTTCCACGACGTCTACCAGGTGCCGCTGCTGCCACCGGTGCTGGCCGCCTGGCTGGGCACGGCGGGCGAGCTGGTGCTGCCGGTGCTGCTGGTGCTGGGCCTGGGCGGGCGCTTCGCGGGCGCCGGGCTGTTCGTCGTCAACGCGATGGCGGTGCTGTCGCTGGCGGCCGACGACCTGACGCCGGCAGGCCAGGCTCAGCACCTGCTGTGGGGCGTGCTGGCGCTGGCGGTGGCGCTGTGGGGCGCGGGCCGCTGGTCGGCGGACCGGCTCATTCGCGCGGCCTGAAGTTCAGGATGATGACCGGCGGCACGCGGCCGTCGGTGTCGCGCGGCAGCATCTCGGCCTTCTCGATGGCACGCAGCACGGCGCGGTCCCAGTCGGCGTCGCCGCTGGCCTTGAGCACCTTGGTGCCCAGGATGCGGCCGTCCGGCGCCAGCGTGACCTGCACCTCGGCGGTCGGGTTGGCGGCGCTCTCGTCGGCATAGATGATCAGCGGGCGGATCTTGCCCTTCACGCGGCCCACCCAGCCGGCGGACGGCGCGGCGTTCTGCGCCGCGGTGCCGGTGGAGCCGGGCGTGCCACCGGCCATGCCCTGGATGCGGCGCAGGTTCTCCTGGCGCAGCGCCTCGCGGCGGGCGTCGGCTTCCTTGGCCTGCTTGGCCTCTTTGGCATCCTTGGCGGCCTTGTCGTCCCTGGCCTTCTTGCGGTCCAGCTCTTCCTTGTCGGCCTTGTCCTTGGCGGCCTTGTCCTTGGCCTCTTTTTCCCTGGTCGCCTTGTCCCGCTCCAGCTTGGCGGCCTGCTCGCGCGCCTTCTCTTCCTTGATCTTCTTGGCCTTGGCAATGGCGATCTCGGCCTCACGCTGCTCGGCGGCGGCCTCTTCGGCGGCGCGCTGCTGCGCGCGGCGATCGGGCTCGGGGGGCTTGGGCGCTTCCGGCTCGGGCTGCGGCGGCGCCTCCTCGCGCGGCGCGGCGACCTGCGGCACGGCGGACCACAGCTCGGCCTCGAACGCCGGCGACGCATCGCTGCGCCAGTTCAGCCCGTAGGTGAGGGCGGCGATCAGCAGGCCATGCGCCAGCAGCGCGAGCGCCAGGCCGCGGCCGATGCCGGCGGCTTCAGGGGGACGCAGGGCGGCCGTGGACATCAGTTGGCGGAAGCGCCGCTCTTCACGGCCAGGCCCACGCGCTGCACGCCGGCGCGCTGCAGCGTGTCCATGACCTGCACGACGGCCTCGTACTTCACGTTCTTGTCGGCGGAGATGACGACCGGGTTGGTCGCGTCACCGGCCTGGGCCTTCTTCACGCGCTCGGCCAGGCGGTTGGCGGGGATGGACTCGGGCTCCAGCTGGTCGACCTTGATCTTGAGCTTCTCGTCGGTGCCCACGATGACCTGGATGACATGCTCGGGCTGCTGGCGGCTCTTGCCCACGCTGGGCAGGTCCACCAGCCCGGTCGTGATCAGCGGTGCGCTGACCATGAAGATGATGAGCAGCACGAGCATGACGTCGATGAACGGCACCATGTTGATCTCGTTCATGGTGCGGCGCCGGCGGCCGCCGCGGGCGGAAACCGCGGCCATCTCAGTGCCCCTGCGTGGAGTTGCGCTGCAGGATGTTGGAGAACTCCTCGATGAAGGTCTCCAGCGTGATCGCCGTGCGGTCGATCTGGCGCGCGAAGCGGTTGTAGGCCAGCACCGCCGGGATGGCGGCGAACAGGCCGATGGCCGTGGCCACCAGGGCTTCGGCGATGCCGGGCGCCACCGTCGCCAGCGTCACCTGCGTCAGGTTGGACAGGCCCACGAAGGCGTGCATGATCCCCCAGATGGTGCCGAACAGGCCCACGTAGGGCGACACGGAGCCCACCGACGCCAGGAAGGACAGGTTGCTCTCCATCGCGTCGAGCTCGCGCTGGAAGCTGGCCCGCATCGCGCGGCGGGCCGCGTCCAGCAGCATGCCGGCGTCGCTGACGCGCTTCTCGCGCAGCTTCAGGAACTCGCGCATGCCGGACGCGAAGATGCGCTCCAGCGGCGCGCCGTCGGTGCGGTTGCTGACCGACTGGTAGAGGTCGTTGAGGTTCTTGCCGCTCCAGAACTCGGCCTCGAAGGCGTCGTTGCGGCGCTTGATCTGGCCCAGCCCGATCAGCTTGCCGAAGATGACGCTCCAGCTCGCGAGCGACACCAGCAGCAGGCCTGCGATGACAAGCTGCACCGCCAGGCTGGCGTGCAGGATCAGGGAGACGATGGAGAGGTCTTGGTTCATGCGGAGAGGGTCGCTGCCGTGACGGCCGATTGCACGCTGTCGGGCAGGCGTTGGGGTTTCAGGTCCTCGGCGCGCACGCAGCCGATGCGGATCTCGCCCTCGGCCAGCAGCGTGTCGCCGCGCAGCGCGCGTTGCCGCACGACGAGGCTGGCACGCCCGGCGGGCCGGGGTTCGACGGTGAGGGTCAGCAGGTCGTCCAGCCGCGCCGGCGCCAGGTAGCGCAGCCGGGTCTCGGCGACGACGAACATCAGGCCGGTCTCGTCGCGCAGCCGCTGCTGCTCGACGCCGGCCGCGCGCAGCCATTCGGTGCGGGCACGCTCGAAGAACTTCAGGTAGTTGGCATAGAACACGATGCCGCCGGCGTCGGTGTCCTCCCAGTAGACCCGCACCGGGACGCTGAAGGCCGCGCTCACCGCAGCACCTCGCGCAGGCGGCGCACCGCCTCGCGCAGGTCCTCCAGCGAGGAGGCGAAGGACAGCCGCATCCAGCGCTCCGGGTTGGCCAGGCCGAAGTCGCGGCCGGGCGTCAGCGCGACCTGGGCGCTGTCCAGCAGCTCGTGGGCGAAGGCCCAGCTGTCGGCATGGAAGCGCGACACGTCCATCCAGGCGTAGAAGGCACCGTCGGGCGCGACCGGCACGGTCAGGCCCAGGTCGTTGAGCGCCGGCACGATGAAGTCGCGGCGCTCGCGCAGCACGGCGCGGCGGCGCTCGTACTCGGCGATGGAGGCCGGCTCGAAGCAGGCCAGCGCGGCCTGCTGGGCCAGCGTCGACGGGCAGATGTAGAAGTTCTGCGACAGCTTCTCGATGGCCGGCACGAGAGCCTCAGGCAGCACCAGCCAGCCCAGCCGCCAGCCGGTCATGCCGAAGTACTTGGAGAAGCTGTTGACGGAGACGATCTCGTCGCCCAGCCCGTCCGGCAGGGCCAGCGCGGTGTGGCCGAATTGCGCCTCAAAGCTCAGCGGCAGGTAGATCTCGTCCACCACCGTGACGCCGCGCTGCGCACGCACGAAGCCGGCGATGTCGGCCAGCACCTGAGGCGCGATGGAGGTGCCCGTCGGGTTGCTGGGCGAGGCCAGCAGCACGCCGCGTGTCGCGGGCGTCCAGGCCGCGCGCACCTGCGGGCCGTCGAGCTGGAAGCGCTCGGCCGCGCCGGTGCGCAGCAGCCGCGGCGTGGCGTCGGCCGCCGTCACGAAATGGCGGTTGCAGGGGTAGCAGGGGTCGGGCATCAGCACCTCGTCGCCGCGCTCGAAGAGGGCGAGGCAGGCGAGCTGCAGGCCGGCCGAGGCGCCGGCCGTGATGGCGATGCGTTCGGGCGCGATGGCCAGGCCGAAGCGCTGGCCGTACCAGCGCGAGATCGCCTCGCGCAACGCCGGCAGGCCCAGCGCGTCGGTGTAGGGCGTGGGGCCCTGGGCGATGCGGGCGGCGGCCTCGCGCACGGCCGGCGCGGCGCCGAAATCGGGCTCGCCGATGTTCAGGCGGATCATCGGGCGGCCGCCGCGCGCGGGGTCGCACAGTGGCCCGGCCGCGACGCGTGCCGCGGCCTTGGCCAGTTCCATCACGTAGAAAGGCTCGATGCGATCGAGCCGGGCGGCGAGCTTCACAGCGAGGTCAACGCTTGGCAGCCACCTCGAGCGGGCGCAGGTCGCCGGCCGCGCGGTCCAGCACGCCGTTGACGTACTTGTGGCCGTCGGTGCCGCCGAAGGACTTGGCCAGCTCCACCGCCTCGTTGATGGCAACCCGGTACGGGATGTCCAGGCAATGCTTGAGCTCGTAGGCGCCGATCATCAGGATGCCGTGCTCGATGGGCGACAGCTCGGTGGTCTTGCGGTCGACATGGCGGGCCAGGATGGCGTCGAGGTCCGCGGCCTCGTGCACGCAGCCGCCCAGCAGGGCGTCGTAATGCTTCACGTCCAGCTTGGCATAGCCTTCCTGCTCGCGGCCCAGCGCGATGATGGCGCCGATGTCCTCGCCGGTCAGCAGCCACTGGTAGAGGCCTTGTAGCGCGGCCTCGCGGGAGCGGCGCCGTGCCGACTTGACGGTCGCGCGCTTGGCCGCAGCGGGCTTGCCGGAGGAGGCGGCTGTCTTGGTGGCGGTCTTCTGGGGTGCGTTCACTCGATCTCTTTCAACAGGTTGGCCATCTCGACGGCCACGCGGGCGGCGTCCCGGCCCTTGGGCTCGACGCGGGCCCAGGCCTGGGCCTCGTTCTCGACGGTCAGGATGGCATTCGCGATGGGGATGCCGTGGTCCAGGCCGACGCGGGTGACGGCCGCGCCGCTCTCGTTGGCCACCAGCTCGAAGTGGTAGGTCTCGCCGCGGATGATGCAGCCCAGCGCGATCAGCGCGTCGTAGTCGTTGCTCTCGGCCAGCGCCTGCAGCGCCAGCGGCACTTCGAGGGCGCCCGGCACGGTGACGTGGCGGATGGCCTCGGTGGGCACGCCCAGCACCGACAACTCGGCCAGGCAGGCACTGGCCAGTGCCGAGGTGATGGAGTCGTTGAAGCGTGCCTGCACGATGGCGACGGTCAGCTCGCTGCCGTCGAGCGCTCCTTCGGCACTGGGCAGGCCTTGTTCGGATTCTTGCATCGCGCGCCTTTCGGTTCAGCGGGTGGGTGGGGCGGTGAAACCGGTCACTTCGAGGCCGTAGCCGGTCATGCTGGGCATGCGCCGCGGGCTGCCGAGCAGCCGCATGCGGTGCACGCCGAGGGCCTTGAGGATCTGGGCGCCGACGCCGTAGGTGCGCAGGTCCATCGCGCCCTTGGCCGGCGGCATGGGCGTCTCGAGCTGCACGCGGGCCAGCAGGCCGGCGGCCGTCTCGCCGCAGTTCAGCAGCACGGCGACGCCGGCGGGGCTGGCCTTCAGTGCCGCCAGCGCGGCCGGCAGGCCCCAGGAGTGGCCGCAGGCGCCGGCTTCCAGCAGGTCCATGACGGACAGCGGCTCGTGCACGCGCACCAGCACCTCGTCGGTCGGCGTCCATTGGCCATGGCTCAGCGCCAGGTGGGTGCCGCCGGTGCGGTCGGTGAAGATCTGGCAGGCGAACTCGCCCTGGGCGGTGTTCAGGCGCCGCTCGGCGACGCGCTGGATCAGGCTCTCGTGGCGGCTGCGGTACTCGATGAGGTCGGCGATGGTGCCGATCTTCAGGCCATGCTCGGCGGCGAAGACCTCCAGGTCGGGCAGCCGCGCCATGGTGCCGTCGTCCTTCATGATCTCGCAGATCACCGAGGTGGCCGACAGGCCCGCCATGCGGGCCAGGTCGCAGCCGGCCTCGGTGTGGCCGGCGCGCATCAGCACGCCGCCATCCTGCGCCTGCAGCGGGAAGATGTGGCCGGGCTGGACCAGGTCGCTGGCCTTGGCGTCGGCGGCGACGGCGGCCTGCACGGTGCGGGCGCGGTCGGCGGCCGAGATGCCGGTGGTGACGCCGGTGGCGGCCTCGATGGACACGGTGAAGGCGGTGCCATGCTGCGTGCCGTTGCGGCGCGTCATGGGCGGCAGCTGCAGGCGCTCGCAATGCTCGCGCGGCAGCGTCAGGCAGATCAGGCCACGGCCGTAGCGGGCCATGAAGTTGATGGCCTCCGGCGTGACGAGGTCGGCGGCGAGGACGAGATCGCCCTCGTTCTCGCGGTCTTCCTCGTCAACGAGGATGACCATGCGGCCGGCGGCCAGCTCGGCCACCAGCTCGGGAATGGGGGAGATGGGCATAGCCGGCGATTGTAGGTGGCGACCCTAGGTCGGGCGAAGACGAAGGCGCAGATCCTGGGCCACCGGTGTGGCTTCGACGAGGCGCCAGCGCCGCGCCGCGCCGAGGTCGGCCAGCGGGGCCAGCGTCGCCAGCGGCCGCCCGGCGCCGAGCAGCACGGGCGCCTGGTAGACCAGCAGCTCGTCGACCAGCCCGGCGTCGAGGAAGGCGCCGGACAGCGTCGGGCCGGCCTCGACATGCAGTTCGTTGATGCCCTGGGCGCCGAGTTCGGTGAGCAGCGCCGGCAGGTCTGCCCGGCCGGGGCCGATGACCCGCGCCTGGCCGGGCGGCTGCAGGATGCGCGCGCCGACGGGCATGCGGCCGGCCGGGTCGAGCACCAGGCGCAGCGGTTGCGTCGCCGTGGGCACCAGGCGCACGTCCAGCCGCGGGTCGTCGGCCAGCACGGTGCCGATGCCGGTCAGCACCGCCCCGGCACGCCGCCGCCAGGCATGGCCGTCGGTGCGGGCGGTCTCGCCGGTGATCCACTGGCTGCGGCCGTCGGGCAGGGCGGTGCGGCCGTCCAGCGAGATGGCTGACTTCAGCCGCACGAACGGCCGGCCGCGCTGCATGCGCGAGAAGAAGCCGATGTTCAGCTCCCGCGCGGCGTCGGCGGTGGCGGCATCGGCCAGCGCCACGGCGATGCCGGCCTGCGTCAGCCTGGCCAGGCCGTTGCCGGCCACCCGGGGGTTGGGGTCTTCGACCGCGGCGACGACCCGCGCGATGCCGGCCGTGATCAGCGCGTCGCAGCAGGGCGGTGTGCGGCCATGGTGGGAGCAGGGCTCGAGCGTCACGACGGCGGTGGCGCCGCGCACGTCCAGGCCCTGGGCCGCCGCGTCGCGCAGCGCCATCACCTCGGCATGGGCCTGGCCGGCGGGCTGGGTGTGGCCTTGCCCGAGCAGGCGGCCGTCCGCACCGAGGATCACGCAGCCGACGCGCGGGTTGGGGTCGCAGAGGCCGATGGCCTGCTCGGCCAGCGCCAGGGCCTGCCGCAGCGCGGCGGGGATGTCGAGGATGGGCATCGGGCCAGTCTAGCCAGTGCTCAGGGCGCGGGCTGGAGCTGGGCGGTGCTGTAGTCGATGAAGATGCCGGCGCTGGGGTTGGGCCGCAGGGCAGTGGGGCAGGCCACGTTGCCGCGCACGACCAGGAAGTTCTGCCGCGCCAGGGAGTAGCTCACGCCCCTGTAGGCGGCCGGATGCTCCTCGTTGTCGATGCGCGTGTTGCCGTTGTAGTCGGCGCTGTAGCGGCAGACCTTGGACTGCGCTTCGCTCGTGCCCAGGTCCAGGCCGCCGAGCAGCACCTGCCCCCACCAGTTGGGCGGCGACTGGATGTTGGGGTAGACGATGCAGCTGTAGTTCACGAAGGGCTGCGTCGAGCCGGTGCTGGTGGGCGCATCGCTGAAGCACTCGTAGCTCGGCGAGATCGGGTAGGCGCCGCCCGGTGCCAGCACGTCCTGGCTGTTGGCGTCCTTGATGGTGAACTGGCTGGGCGTGAGGTTCAGGTAGACCGACAGGGGCAGTGCCGTGGCTTCCGGCGTGGCCGGGTTGGCCGGGCTGGTGTTGGAGAAACGGATGGTGCCGCTGACGAGGTAGCCCACCGTGTTGTTGTTGCAGGACTCGACGTCGCGGGCGGTCAGGCTGGACACCGCCGTCGCGACCGGGATGGAACATTTGCCGACGATGACGCCCGTGCGGTTGTTGAACACCCAGACCGTGCTGCCGGTGCTGCTGGGCCGGTAGGCGCTGCGGCCGCCCAGGTCCTTGGCCGCCACGGGGATGGCGGGATGGCGGCCGTCCGGCATGCGGATGCCGTCGGCGGGCGGCGTGATGCCCAGGGCGCCGGCGAAGCGCGGGTCCGTCCGGGAAACGACGCTGTCCAGCGTCAGCGACTCCTCGCGGCCCGAGCGGTCGTTCCAGCGGACCTCGACCGAGACGGTCTGCGCCTGCGGCTCCGTGCCGCCCTGGATGAAGGGCGTCACGTTGCGCAGCACCGTGAACGTGGCGTTGGAGTTGGCGGGGCTGCGCGGGTCGGCGTCGGCCGTGATCACATCGACGAACTGCACCGCGTCGGCCGGGTCGCCCGCCTGCCGCTGCAGCACCGAGAACGCACGCAGCCGCGCCTGCTCGGCCTGGGCGATGCGCATGGCCTCGCCGCGCTGCTTGGCGATGTCTGAGCCATGGCGCAGGTTGCTCATCAGCCCCACCAGCGCCACCATGCCGAAGGACATCACCATCAAGGCCACCAGCGCCTCGATCAGCGTGACGCCGCGCTGCCGCGCTGATGGGCGACGACGGTGGGCGGGGGCGGCCATCATGGTCATGCTCAATCGTTGTCCATCCAGCTGCCCGGCACGCGCACGAAGCTGCCCATGCGGTTGCGCAACTGCTCGGCCACCGCCTGCTGGTAGACGATGTCCATGCTGCCGTCCGTCTCCATGCGGCCGGTCACCAGCACGATGCCGTTGATCAGCGAGGTGAGCCCGCCGGTGTTCGTCCAGGCCAGGTCGCCCCGGGCCACCAGCATGCCGTTGAGCGCGAAGGGACCGTCGAGGATGACGTCGGTCGCGATGATCAGCACCGGGTCGGTGACGGCGCCCAGGGTCTTGTTGCTGCCGATGGTGAGCGGGCCGTCGACCCACAGGATGCGTTGACCCGCCGCATAGGCCGCGGCCAGCGCGTTGGCACAGTCGCCGTTGCAGGTGACGGTGCGCAGCGCCGGATGTTGGGCGTAGCGGTTGGCGCTGGCCCCCATGAACATCTTGAACACGTCGTCCGCGCTGCGGGTGGCCAGCGTCGGCTCGCCCTGCACGCGTGCCTGGGCGGACGCGGTGCCGGGCACGCTGTGCATGCGCTCGTCGTTCATGCCCGTCCAGGCACCACCGATGGCGAGCAGCGCGCCCGCCGAGCGCGGGTCGGTGTTGTGCAGGCCGAGCCCGGCGCCGGTCATGTCGAGGTTGCCCTTGACGACCAGCGGCGCGGCCGGCGGCGTGCGCACGGCGCTGACCAGGGCGATGAGGCTGCTGAAGAGGTTGACCGCCTGCTGCTCCTGGCTGCGCTGGGCGGCGCCGGCCCCGCCTGCGCCCTCGCAGCGGTCGATCACGCTGTCGGTGCAGCCCCTGGAAAAAACCTCGAACGTACCGCCCCGGCTGCCGGCCTTGAGCCGGATCCCGAAGCTGGGCGTGATGTCGGTGCCCGCCGCCGCGGCTGGCACCACGCGGGCGGTCGGCAGGGTGGGGCAGCGGCAGGTCCAGCCCTGCGTCGCCCGGTTGCGGGTGCAGTCGGCCATCACCGTCTTGGCGCTGGGTTGCGCAAGCCTGAAGCTGCGATCGGCGGGGTCGACCTGGAGGTAGCGGTCGACGAAGCGCTGGCCGCCCACGGCCAGCGGCTGGCAGGCGGCATCGATGGCAGGGCCGTTGAGCTGGGCCAGCGCCCATTCGATGCCACCTTCCGCGACCTCCTGCGACAGGCTGGCGCGGGCGTAGCTGGCGGCGATGCGCTGCTCGAACAGCAGGTTGCGGTTGGCATAGGCGGCCAGCAGCGCCATCACCAGGAACAGCGCCATGACGATGACCAGGGTGGCAGCACCGGCCTGCCGGCGCCCTGCGCGCAAAGGCTGCGGCCTCATGATGGGCAGGCTCCGGTGAGCACGTCGGCCCGGATGCGCTCGACGCCGCTGAGGGTGCGCACGACCTTGGCGTCGTGCTTGGCGCGCCCCACGATCGAGAAGCGGATCTCGCGCACCTCCTGCGTGGGGCAGGCGGGCTCGCCGGCATTGCCGCAGGGCTGGTCGCAGAACTCGCCCAGGCTGACGGACTGCACGACGGGCTCCAGCGTGAAGTTCTCGATCTTCACCGTCTCCGGGTCCGTGATCGGCTGCCAGTTGGGTTGACCGTCCGCGCCGAGGCCCAGCTGCGTGTAGAGCGTCTTGGACGAGGCGTCCCAGCGCACGCCGAAGTACTCGTTGCTGGACGGCGGGCCGCTCGGCTTGTAGTTGTTGGTGCGGGGGTCGCGGCGAGCATAGAGGTAACGCACCGTGGTCCCGGATTCGGCGGCGCTGGCCGACAACTCGGCATAGGGGCTGGCGGTAGGCAGTTGCGGCCCCTGCTCCTGCAGGCTGCCCACCCCCTTCGCCGGCGCCCACACGCCGTTCTCGGCGGTGCCGCGGAAACCGGCCCGGCGCAGGTCCTGCTGCAACAGGTCCGCCGCCGTGCGCAGGTCCTGCTGCAACTGGTTTTCCAGCATCAGGCGACGGTGTTCGTTGATCTGGTTGACGGCCACCATGGACGCACCGGCCGCCACGATCAGGCCCACGGTGATGCCC
>CAXDTK010000060.1:0-21446 GCA_963992225.1 uncultured Comamonadaceae bacterium
CTGTCCGGCGGCCAGCGCCAGCGCCTGGCGATCGCCCGGGCGCTGTACAAGGACGCGCCGGTGTGGATCTTCGACGAGGCCACCTCGGCGCTGGACACCGAGAGCGAACGCGCCGTGCAGCAGGCGCTCAGCGCATGGAGCGGCCGCAAGACGCTGATCGTCATCGCGCACCGCCTGTCCACCATCCGCGACGCCGATGCCATCCACGTGCTGGGCGCGGGCCGGCTGGTCGAGACCGGCACGCATGCCGAGCTGCTGGCCCGCGACGGCGCCTACGCGGCCATGGTGCGGGCGCAGGCGGGCGAGGACTGATGCGGCGGCGCGGCTGGCTGCTGTGGCTGGCGCTGCCGGCCTGGGGTCAGGCGGCGTTGGAGGTCAACACCGCCACGCGCGCCGAGCTGGAATCGCTGCCCGGCCTGGGCCCGGCCCTGGTGCAGCGGCTGCTGGATGGCCGGCCGTTCACCGGCTGGGCCGACCTGATGCGGCGGGTGTCGGGCGTGGGTGCGGCCACCGCGCGCAAGCTGTCCGCGGCCGGCCTGCGCGTGGCCGGCGCGGCGTTCCCGCCGGAACCGCCGCCGGCGGCCTGAGCCTCAGCAACCGGCCGCGAACCCGGGCGTGCGGCTGCGCCGCAGCGAGGCCGGGTCGATCTGCGGCGCGCGCGCCGGCCAGCCGAAGAAGCGCTGCACCTCGGCGCGCCGGGCCAGCGTGTCGCTCATGCCCAGGTGGATGAGCTCGCCGACGAAGCTGGGCTCGAACAGCAGGTAGCTGATCAGCGCCGCACCGCTGGTGGCCTGGCCCTTGCCGCTGACGCCGAAGGCCCGCAGCATCGCGCGCACCGAGTTCGGCAGGCTGGCCTGGTGCTCGCCGGCCAGGTCGTCCAGGCGCCGGCTGGGCGCGATGACCAGCAGCTCGATGGGCCGCAGCGCCGTCGATGCGCGCGTCTCGCGCGGCAGCAGGGCCAGCGTGCGGTTGATGCGGCGCAACCGCTCCACGTCCACCGCCAGCGCGTCCAGGAAGATGTTGGACAGCGCATGGCCGGCCACCTGCGCCATGCTGGGGTGTTCGTCGCTGGCCTGATGGCGCCGCCCCTCGGGCTCCTTCATGCGGCCCGCGCCGATCACCAGCACGCGCTCGGCGCCCAGGTGCACGGCCGGCGAGATGGGCGCGCTCTGGCGCATCGAGCCGTCGCCGAACCATTCGGGCTCGCCCTCGAAGTCCAGCGGCTCGGCCGGGAAGATGAAGGGGATGGCCGACGAGGCCATCAGATGACCCAGGCCCAGCCGCGCCTGCACGGCCATGCGCTGCTCGCGCAGCCAGGGCACCACATGGTGGTGGGTCTGGAAGAAGGTGACGTGCTGGCCGGAGGTGTAGCTGGAGCCGGTCAGCGCCAGCGCGCGCAGGTGGCCGCCCTCCAGCATGGCCTCCACGCGGTTCATGTCCAGGTAGCGGCCCAGCAGCTCGCGCAGCGGCTGGTTGTCCAGCAGGCTGCGCGGCCGGGTGCGCGTCCAGCGCGCGATGGCCCAGCCCAGGCTGAGCATGCTCAGCCAGCGCGCGCCGCTGCGCACGGCCTCGAAGGCATCGGCGCGGTAGATGTGCTCCACGTGCAGGCCCTGCCACAGGTGCAGCAGGCCGTCCACGGCGCCGTCGAAGTCGTCCGCATGGCAGGCCAGCGTGGCGGCGTTGATGGCGCCGGCCGAGGTGCCGCTGATGATGGGAAAGGGGTTGGCCTGGGTGGCGCCGGCGTCGCGGCGCAGCTGCGCGATGGCGGCCAGCACGCCGACCTGGTAGGCCGCGCGGGCGCCGCCGCCGGTCAGGATGAGCCCCGTGACCGCCTGCGGGCGGGTCAGCCCGGTGGCGGGCTTGGCAAGGGGCTGGGGCGCGGCATGCAGCATCGGCGGGAATCATCGCCGATGCGGCGCGGCCTCAAGCTTCGTAGATCACCTCAGCTGCGCTGCCCAGCTTGGCCAGCGCCTCGTCGGCCGGCCAGAAGCGGCTGGCCTCGCCCAGGTCCACCAGCCAGCGCGCGCCCACCTGCCCGGCCTCGGGCTCGGCCCTGACGGCCACGCGCACCGGCAGGCCCTGCCGCCGGGTGCCGCCGTCTTCCGTCTCGACGTCGCGCGGCGGGAAGCGCTGCACCAGCTCCTGCACCAGCCCGGCCACGCCGGCATGGCCCAGCAGCAGGTGGCGGCCGAACTTGGCGCGCGCCGCCGCCAGGCTCCACACCGCCTGCACGTTCATGCGCAGGCCGCCGGAGAAGCGGTCGTTCTGCACCTTGCCCTGGGCAATGATGAGTTCGTCCTCGGCCAGCAGCTCCTTGTTGGCGTTCAGCAGCTCCTCGTTGGCGACCGCCTCGATGGCGTCGCTCTTGTCGTCCAGCTTGAAGATGGCCACGCGGCCGCGCTGGCCGTTGATGACCCGCATGCCGCTGACGATGCCGGCCACCAGCACCGGGTCGCGGCTGTCGGCCAGGTCGGCAATCTGGCGCTTGACGATGCGGCGCACCTCGGTGCCGCTCTGGTCGAACAGGTGGCCCGACAGGTAGAAACCGATGGCCGTCTTCTCCAGCGACAGCCGCTCCTTGATGCTCCACACCGGCGCGTCGACGAGGTCGGGCTCCACGTGGGAGGCGGCGTGCGAATCGCCAAAGTCGAACAGCCCGCCCTGGTCGGCGTTGGCCTCCTGCGTCTCGGCGTGCGTGTAGCCGCGGCCGACGCTGGCGAGCAGCTTGCTGCGCTCGGGGTTGATCGAGTCGAAGGCGCCGGCCTTGATGAGCGCCTCCACCACGCGCTTGTTGACCGACTTGCGGTCCACCCGCAGGCAGAAGTCGTAGAAGCTCAGGAAGGGACCGCCGGCCTCCCGGGCCGCGATGATGGCCTCGATGGCGCCGCGGCCCGTGCCCTTGATGGCGCCCAGGCCGTAGTTCACCAGCCGGTGGGTGAGCGGCTCGAAGCGGTAGACGCCCTTGTTCACGCAGGGCGGCTGGAACTCGATGCCGAAGATCTTCGCGTCGCCCAGCAACACCTTGAGCTTGTCGGTGTCGTCCATTTCTATGGTCATGTTCGCGGCGTAGAACTCGGCCGTGTAATGCGCCTTCAGCCAGGCCGTGTGGTAGCTCAGCAGCGCATAGGCGGCGGCATGCGACTTGTTGAAGCCGTAGCCCGCGAACTTCTCCATCAGGTCGAACACCTCGTCGGCCTTGGCCTGATCGATGCCCTTCTCCGCGGCCCCCTTGCGGAAGATTTCGCGGTGCATGGCCATCTCCTCGGCCTTCTTCTTGCCCATCGCGCGGCGCAGCATGTCGGCGCCGCCGAGGCTGTAGCCGCCCAGCACCTGGGCCGCCTGCATCACCTGTTCCTGGTAGACGAAGACGCCGTAGGTCTCCTCCAGCACCTGGCCCAGCAGCGGATGCGGGTACTCGATGACCTCCTTGCCGTGCTTGCGGGCGACGAAGGACGGGATCAGGTCCATCGGGCCGGGCCGGTACAGCGACACCAGCGCGATCAGGTCCTCGAAACGCGAGGGCTTGGCGTCCTTCAACAGGCGCTGCATGCCGGGCGATTCAAACTGGAACACGCTCTCCGAGTAGCCATCGCCGAACAGCTTGAACACCTTGCGGTCGTCCAGCGGCACGTTGGCCCAGTCGAAGTCCTTGCGCTCGGGGTAGCGGGCGACGATGAAGTCCTTGGCCAGCTCCAGGATGGTCAGCGTGGCCAGGCCCAGGAAGTCGAACTTGACCAGGCCGATGGCCTCCACGTCGTCCTTGTCGAACTGGCTCACCGCCGACGTCGAGCCCGGCTGCTGGTACTGCGGGCAGAAGTCGGTGATCTTGCCGGGCGCGATCAGCACGCCGCCGGCATGCATGCCGATGTTGCGCACCATGCCTTCCACGCGGGCGGCCAGCTTCAGCAGCTCGGCCACTTCCTCGTCGCTCTTCTCGCGCTCCTCCAGTTCCGGCGCCTCATGGCGCGCGTAGATCATCTTGGCCTTGTCGGGGTCGAAGTTGGGCGGCAGCCTGGCCAGCGTCACCGTCTTGCCGGGCGGCGCCGGGATGAGCTTGGCGATGCTGTCCACATGGCCGAAGCCCATGCCCAGCACGCGGCCGATGTCGCGCAGCGCGGCCTTGGCGGCCATGGTGCCGAAGGTCGCGATCTGGCTGACGGCCGGGCGGCCGTACTTGTCCTTGACGTAGTCGATGACGCGGTCGCGGTTGCCCTGGCAGAAGTCGATGTCGAAGTCGGGCATGGACACCCGCTCCGGGTTCAGGAAGCGCTCGAACAGCAGGTTGTATTTCAGCGGGTCCAGGTCGGTGATGAGCAGCGCATAGGCCACCAGCGAACCCGCACCCGAGCCCCGGCCCGGGCCCACCGGGCAGCCGTTGGCCTTGGCCCAGCGGATGAAGTCCGACACGATCAGGAAGTAGCCCGGGAAGCCCATCTTGATGATGGTGTTCAGCTCGAACTCCAGCCGCTCCACGTAGCGCGGCCGCTCCCTCTCGCGCTCCGCCTCGTCGGGGAACAGATGCTCCAGCCGCCCCGCCAGGCCCTCGTGGCTCAGCTCGCGGAAGTACTGCTCCATCGGCATGGGCGTGCCGTCTTCCAGCAGCGGCGTGGGGAAGTTGGGCAGCTGCGGCTTGCCCAGCACCAGCGTCAGGGCGCAGCGCCTGGCGATCTCGGTGGTGTTCTGGATGGCGCTGGGGATGTCCTTGAACAGCTCCCGCATCTGCGCCTGGGTCTTGAAGTACTGGCTGGGCAGGAAGCGCTTGATGCGCTTGGGGTTGGCCAGCGTCTCGCCCTCGGCCACGCAGACACGCGCCTCGTGCGCCTCGAAGTCTTCCTCGCCCAGGAACTGGATGGGGTGGGTCGCCACCACCGGCAGGCCCAGCTGGGCAGCCAGCGGCACGCTGGCCTGCACCAGCGCCTCCTGGCCCGGCAGCCCGGCGCGCTGCAGCTCGATGTAGAAGCGCCCCGGGAACAACGCGGCCAGCTTCTGCGCCCATTCCGTCGCGCGCACCGTGTCGCCCTGCAGCAGCGCCTGGCCCAGGCCGCCGTGCTGCGCGCCGCTCAGGCAGATCAGCCCACCACCCAGCTCCTGCAGCCATTCCCATTTCAGGCAGGCCTGGTTGCGCTGCACGTTGTCTATCCACGCCCGCGACAGCAGCTCGCTGAGGTTGAGGTAGCCCTGCCTGTCCTGCACCAGCAGCAGCAGCCGGGTGGGCGGCTTGTCGGTGGCGTCGGTCTCCAGCCAGCAGTCGGCACCCAGGATGGGCTGCACGCCCTTCTTGCGCATGGCGCTGTAGAACTTGATGCCACCGAACAGGTTGGCCAGGTCGGTGATGGCCGCAGCCACCTGCCCGTCGGCCGCCGCCGCGTCGGCCGCGTCGTCGGTGCGCAGCGTGCCATCGACGACCGAAAACTCGGTGTGCATGCGCAGGTGGACGAAGGGCAGGTCGGGCGGGGTCTGGGCAGCGGTCTCGGGCATCGCGGCATTGTAGGAAGGCCGCCTCGGCGACCGGTCCGCAGACCGTGTCTCCTGCCCCGCCTCGCCGCGGCGCCGCCGCGATGAAGTATTACTTTTGTACCGATACCAAAGCCGGAATCAGCGTAAGCGTGGAGTTTGTACCCGCAAATAGTCATGTTTAATTTCCAGCACTTCGGCGGTTCTTGCCGCCGAAGCCACCGAGGCCCGCCCGTCCGAGGCGGCCCGCCACACCGGAGACAAGACCATGTTGATGAACCTCGGGCGCCTTGCGCGCCGGGCCGCCGCCTGCGCGCTGGCTGCCCTTGCGATTCCCGCCCTCGCCGCGCCCTGGACGCTGACCGGCGCCATCGGCACCCACGACCCCCACCTCTACAAGACCAGTTCCACCTGGTGGCTGTTCGAGACCACCGACAACGGCGGCATCGGCGTCAAGTACTCCGGCAACGGCACCGCCTGGACCCAGGGCCTGCCCATCTTCGGCAGCGGCCTGGCCTGGTGGAAGAACTACCTGCCCACCGACAAGACCGCCATGGCCTGGGCACCCGGCTGCGGCGAGTACAACGGCCTGGGCTACTGCTACTACGCGGTGTCCAGCTTCGGCTCGCAGAAGTCGGCCATCGGCCTGGCCACCTCGGCCGGCGGCATCGCCGCGGGGCAGTGGGTGGACCAGGGCGCCATCCTCACCTCCGCCGCCGGCAGCGCCTACAACGCCATCGACCCGGCCTTCGTGCTGGCGGCCAACGGCGACCCCTACCTGGTGTTCGGCTCGTTCTGGAACGGCATCTACATCACCCGCGTCAGCAAGGTGAACCTGAAGCCGCCCACCGGCGGCCTGGTCAACATCGCGCGCGACACGACCAACGGCATCGAGAACGGCTTCGTCGTCAAGAAGGCCGTCAACGGCACCACCTGGTACTACCTGTTCGTTTCCAAGGGCGCCTGCTGCCAGGGCGCCAACAGCACCTACCGCATCGCCGTGGGCCGTTCGACCTCCATCACCGGGCCCTACACCGACAAGGCCGGCGTCTCGATGATGTCCGGCGGCGGCACCGTGCTGGCGTCCAGCGGCACGCGCTTCAAGGGCCCCGGCGGGCAGTCGCTGCTGGCCGACGGCTCGGTGATGGCCTGGCATGCCTACGACGCGCAGAACAACGGCGCGCCCGTGCTGTTCATCGGCAACGTGACCTGGGGAGCGGACGGGTGGCCACAAGCCGTCTGGTGACCGCAGCCGCCGCGGCGCTGGCGCTGCTGGCCGCCGTGCTGGCGGCGCCGGCCTGGTGGGCCGTGGCGCCGCCACAGGGACCCATCGCAGCGGCGGCGGACGCACCACGCCCGCGTCCAGCGGGGCCCGCTACGCAAGGGCCGAAGACGGCAGCGGCGCCTGCCCTGCCGCAAGCGCAGCCGGCCGCGCCGCCGGCCGGGCTGACCGCGCTGCTCACCGCCCCGGAGGCACGGCTGCGGGCCAGCCTGCTCGCGGCCCTGGCCGCGCCGGCACATGGCGGCCGGCTCTACGCCCGGGCGCTGGCCCGGCGCTGTGCCGACCTGGCCGCGTTGCAGCCGCCGCCGGAGCCGATCGACCCCAACGATGCGCGCCACCAGCGCGCCGTCGCCCGCGGCCAGGCGCTGGCCACCGGCTGCGCGCAGCTGGGGCGCGACGAATGGCTGCGCTCGGTCAATGTCGCCACCGACGAGCCGACGGCGCGCGACCCGCTGCTGGCCGTGCAGCAGTCCGACCTGGCCGATGCGCCGCTGCTGCAGGTGGTGTTCCGCCAGCCCGACCCGCTGCTGCTCGACGAGCTGGGCGCAAGGCTGCTGGAGCGCCGCCTGGACGGCGAGCCCCGGCTGTACTTCGACGGGCAGCGCTTCGACGACGAGGCGGATCGGGCGACGGTGCACGCGGCCCTGCGGCTGCTGCCCTGCCATTTCGGCCTGGCCTGCGACGAGCGCGACCCGGAGGTCTGGCTGGCCTGCCTGCGCGGCGACGGCTGTGCGGCCTCGCGCGCCGAGCAGGCCCCGCCTGCCGCCGCAGCCCTCGCCGCCCGGCTGGCGGCAGCGGTGCGCGCGCAGGAACTGGGGCGCTTCATGCCGCCGTGAGGCCGCGGCGCCCGCGCGCCCCGCGGCCCGTCACAGCGAACGCATCACATGCCCGCCGCCCAGCGCCAGCGTGTCGCGCGCCACCTCGGCGTCATGCGGCGACGTGGGGTGCGACACCACCGACCATTGCCCGTGCTCGCTGGCCTCGCGCACCTGCGTGATGACGCGGGCGCGGTCCGGCCGCAGCGTCAGCAGCCCGGCCACCAACATGCCGGCCGCGGCGCCGTAGACGCCCCCCAGGCCCAGCGTCGCCTGCGGTGAGGCCACGGCCGCCGGCCAGCCGCTGCCCAGCACCAGCACGGCGGCCATCAGGCCCAGCGCCGCGCCCAGCAGCCCCATCCAGCCATGCGTGCGCAGCAGCGTGTGCCAGATGCCGCGCGACTCGGGCTCCAGCTTGCGGCCCAGCTGGGGGTCGCGCGGCCGGATCAGGAAGATGCCCAGCTTGCGGCTGGACAGGTCGCGCAACACCTGGGCGGCGCGCACGGCGCTGCTGCGATCCGGGAAGGTGGCGGCGACCAGCGTCAGTGATCGTTCGCCGAATAGATGCAGGGCTGGGGTCATGGTGGCCTCGACGACGGCAGGAGATGCCTCCATTGAACGCGCCCGGCCCGGTGGCGCCCAGCCCAGGACGCCGCGTCCGCCTGTCGGCAGCGGCCTACGGCGCCCGGCCCGGGGCGCGGGCCGCTAAGCTGCGCGCCCATGAAGCCCATCGCCCTCGCCCCGGCCCTGCTGGCCGCCCTGCTGTCCACCGTGCAGGCCGCGCCGGCCACCAAGCGTCCGCCACCGGCCAAGACGGCGCAGGAGATCCTGGCCGCCTCCTCGCCGCGTGACTGGCGCGCGCTGGACCCGGACAACACGCTGCTGATGGAGCTGGCCACGCCGCAGGGCGGCGGCCAGGTGCTGATCGAGCTGGCGCCGCGCTTCGCCCCGGCGCATGTGGCCAACATCCGCGCGCTGGCCCGCGGCGGCTACTGGAACGGCTTGGCGGTGGTGCGCGTGCAGGACAACTTCGTCACCCAGTGGGGCGACCCCGACGGCGACGACCCGGCCAAGGCGCGGCCGCTGCCAGCCGGCGCAGTGCCCAGGCTGCCCGCGGAGTTCTCGGTGCCGCTGGACCAGGTCGGCAAGACGGCCGGCTTCAACAAGCTGCCCGACGTGGAGGGCTGGGCGCCGCGCACCGGCTTTGCCGAAGGCTTCGCGGTGGCCGCCAACCCCAGGACCGGCAAGGCCTGGCTGGCGCATTGCTACGGCGCGGTCGGCGCCGGCCGCAGCGACGCGGTCGACTCCAGCAACGGCACCGAGCTGTACGCCGTCATCGGCCAGGCACCGCGCGGGCTGGACCTGAACATCACCGTCGTCGGCCGCGTGCTCAAGGGCATGGAGCACCTCGCCGCCCTGCCCCGCGGCACGGCCGCGATGGGTTTCTACGACAAGCCCGAGCAGCGCACGGCCATCCAGCGGGTGCGCCTGCTGGCCGAGATGCCGCCCGCCGAGCGGCCCGCGCTGCAGGTGCTGCGCACCGAGTCCGCCACCTGGAACCGCCTGCTGGACGCCCGCCGCCACCGCGGCGGCTGGTTCGTGCACAGCCCCGGCTACATCGATGTGTGCAGCGCGACGGTGCCCACGCGCCCCACGCCTCAGGCGCCCAAGTAGAGCGCCACGCGGTAGGTGATGAACGACGCCAGGTAGGCCAGCCCGAACAGGTAGCCGGCCACGATCAGCGGCATCTTGTAGCCGCCGGTCTCGCGCTTGATCGCCGCCAGCGTCGCGATGCACTGCGGCGCGAACACATACCAGGCCAGCAGCGACAGCGCGGTCGCCAGGCTCCAGGTCTGGGCGATCAGCGGCATCAGCGCCACGGCGGTGTCGTCGCCGGTGGCCGACAGCGCGTAGACCGTGCCCAGCGCACTGACGGCGATCTCGCGGGCGGCCAGGCCCGGCACCAGCGCCAGGCTGATCTGCCAGTTGAAGCCGATGGGCGCGAACAGATGGGCCAGCCCGGCGCCCAGCCAGCCGGCCACGCTGTACTGGATGGGCGCACCGGTTGCGCCCGGCGGCGGCGCCGGGAAGCTGGACAGCAGCCACAGCGCGAGCGTCAGCATCAGGATGATGCCGCCCACGCGCTTGATGAAGATGACCGCGCGCTGCCACAGCCCGATGGCGATGCTGCGCGGATGCGGCCAGTGGTAGCTGGGCAGCTCCATCATCAGCGGCCGCACCAGGCGGCCGGTGCTGGTGAAGCGCTTGAGCACCCAGGCCACCGCCAGCGCGCCCAGGATGCCGGCCAGGTACAGGCCGAACAGCACCAGCCCCTGCAGCTCGAAGCCGGCCACCTCGCGGTTGGGGATGAAGGCGCCGATCAGCAGCGCATAGACCGGCAGGCGCGCCGAGCAGGTCATCAGCGGCGCGATCAGGATGGTGACGAGCCGGTCGCGCGGGTTGGCGATGGAGCGCGTGGCCATGATGCCCGGGATGGCGCAGGCGAAGCTGGACAGCAGCGGGATGAAGCTGCGGCCCGACAGGCCCACGCTGCCCATCAGCCGGTCCAGCAGCAGCGCGGCGCGCGGCAGGTAGCCGGACTCCTCCAGCACCAGGATGAAGAAGAACAGGATCAGGATCTGCGGCAGGAACACCAGCACGCCGCCGGCGCCGGCGATGACGCCGTCGACGACGAGGCTGCGCAGCCAGCCCTGCGGCAGCAGCTGCCCGACCTGCTCGCCCAGCCAGGCCATGCCGGCCTCGATCAAGCCCATGGGCGTCTCGGCCCAGGAGAACACGGCCTGGAACAGCAGGAACAGCAACACCGCCAGGATGACCGAGCCGGCCAGCGGGTGCAGCAGCACGCGGTCGACCCGGTCGCTGGGCAGCGTGGGCAGGTCCTGGTCGAGGTGCAGCGCGCGCAGCCAGGTCTTGACGGTGACATGGTCGTCGACCTGCTGCTCGCCGGAGGCGGCCAGCGGCCCGGCCGCCCAGGCCTCGGGCCTGTCGAGCAGCGCGCGCAGCTCGTCCAGGCCTTGCCCGTGGATGGCGACGGTGCGCACCACCGGCAGGCCCAGCTGGGCAGAGAGCGCGGCCGGGTCGATCTTCAGCCCGCGCCGCGCCGCCAGGTCGGCCATGTTCAGCGCCACCACCACCGGCAGGCCCAGGCGGCGCACCGCCAGCAGCAGCCGCAGGTTGCGGCGCAGGTTGGTGGCGTCCAGCACCATGACGACGAGGTCGGGCCGCTTCTCGCCCCTGGCGCGGCCGGCCAGCACGTCGCAGGTCACGCGCTCGTCCGGCGAGCGCGGGTGCAGGCTGTAGGTGCCCGGCAGGTCCAGCAGGCGCAGCGGCTTGCCGGCGGCCGAGATGAGGCGCCCCTCCTTGCGCTCGACGGTCACGCCGGCGTAGTTGGCCACCTTCTGGTGGCTGCCCGTCAGGCCGTTGAACAGCGCGGTCTTGCCGCAGTTGGGGTTGCCGACCAGCGCGACCAGCTTGCCACCGCGGTGGACATGAACGACCGCCTCAGTCATGCGGCGCGGTCATCGTGGGCGGTGACGGCGATGCATTCGGCCTCGGCATGGCGCAGCGCAAAGGTGGATTGCCCGACGCGCACGACCAGGTTGCCGGTGCGCTGCGCGCCACGGCGCAGCACGCGCACCGCCTCGCCCGGCAGGAAGCCCAGGTCGGCCAGCCAGGACGCCCATTCCGGCGAATGCGCCGGCGCGCTGACCTGCTGGACGGTCAGCGCCAGCCCGGCGGGGGCGGCGGCGAGGCTGGAGGGCAGCGGCTCGGACATGTCTTTCGGCTTCGGCGATGAGAATAATTCTCATTGTATGGGTTGTCGCGGCTTGATGGGACATTTGCCAATCGCTAATACGATTGATTCGCATTTATGTATCATGCCGCGCTTCTACACCTCAGTCCCTTTCGTCGCATGAACCTCCGTCCCGTGTCCGCAGCCCTGGCGTTGATTGCCATGTGCGCCATACCCCTCTCCGCCCATGCGGATGAAAACCTGTTCGGCTATGTGCGCGGCAGTGAAACCCTTCCGCAGGGGAGCTACGAGCTCTACCAGTTCGTCACCCAGCGCAGCGACAAGGGCACGGGCCGCTACCGCGCTACCGACTACCTGACCGAAGTGGAATATGGCCTCACGCATCGCCTGACCCTGTCGGGCGGCCTCAAGCTGATGGGCCTGTCCACCCGCGGGCTGCTGATCGACGGCTATCTGCCGGGCGACAAGTCCTTCGGCCTCAAGCCCGCCGGCTTCACTGTCGAGGCCAAGTACAACATCCTCAGCCCCGCCAAGGACGACCTGGGCCTGTCGACCACGGTGGAGCTGACGCACAACACGCTGGACCCGCATTCGGGTCAGAAGAAGAGCGCCACCAAGCTGGAGTTCGGCACGCAGCTGCAAAAGTACTTCGCCGAGGGTCAACTGGTCTGGGCCGGCAATGGCGCGGTCGAGGCGACCTACGCCCGCCGCAAAGCCATTTCCAACCTGCCCGAGGGTTTCGAGTGGTCCACCGACCCGGAGGTGGAGATCGAGGTCAAGCTTGGCACGGGCCTGAGCTACCGTTTTGCCCGCGGCTGGTTTGCAGGTGCCGAAGCCCTGTACGAAACCGAGTACGAGACCGGCGTGGGCCAGGAGCGCTGGACCGTATTCGGCGGGCCCACGCTGCACTACGCCAGCAAGCAGTGGTGGATGACCCTGACCTGGCTGAAGCAGCTGCGCGGCGGCGGTGAGGCCTACGACGGCCAGCCCGCCAACCGGCACCTGATCGAGAAGACGCAGAACGAGCTGCGGCTGAAGCTGGGTTTCAACTTCTGAGGCTGGCATGACGATGCGCGACTGGTCCGCGTTCCTGTTGCCGGTGGCCGCGCTGGCTGCGCCGGCCCATGCCACCGACTACCTCAGCGTTGCGCAGGCACAGACGCTGCTGTTCCCGGCTGCCAAGGCCTTCGCCGACCAGACGCTCAAGCTCGACGCCTCCAAGCGCGACGCGATCAAGGCCGCATCCGGCCTGCGTCAGCGCTGGGACGAGCAGAAAATCTGGCGCGCCGAGCGCGACGGCGCCCTGCTCGGCTGGATGCTGGTGGACGAGGTCATCGGCAAGCACGAGTTCATCACGTACGCGACCGCCATCTCGCCGGACGGCCATGTGCTGGGCGTGGAAATTCTGTCGTACCGCGAGACGCACGGCGGCCAAGTGCGCGAGCCGGCCTGGCGCAAGCACTTTGTCGGCAAGACGCTGACCGACGCCTTCAAGCTTGACGAGGACGTGCCCAACATCAGCGGCGCGACGCTGTCCTGCCGCAACGTGCTGGACGGTGTGAAGCGGCTGCTGGCCATCCACAAGCTCTACCTCACCAGGGCCTGAACGGTGGAAGAAGTGCGCCGCATGCGGCCGCTGCTGGGCACGTTTGTGGAGGTCTGCGCGCGCGGGCCCGCAGCGGGCGCCGCGGTGGACGCGGCGCTGCTCAGCATCGAACGTTCACAGCGCCGCTGGAGCCGGCAGGACGAGGGCAGCGAGTTGTCGACCCTCAACCGCTCGGCCGGCGAGCCGGTGGCGTTGTCGTTGGCCACGCTGAGGCTGCTACGGCTCGCCCGCGCGCTGCGGCGGCACAGCGGCGGCGCCTTCGATTGCACGCTCGGCACCGGCGAGACGGCCAATGCGCTGGAGATCGGCCCCGGCTGGGCGAGGCTGCGCGCGCCGGCCCGCATCACGCTGGACGGCATCGCCAAGGGATTCGCGGTCGATCGTGCCATTGGCGCCATGCGCCGCACCGATGCCGCGCTGGCAGGCGGCTGGATCAATGCGGGCGGCGACCTGCGCGTCTTCGGCGACCGCGCCCTGCCCGTGCACCGGCGCGAGATCGATGGGCGGCTGACGCCGCTGGGCCTGCTGCGCGACGCGGCCATGGCCACGTCGGCCGTGTACCCGGCCGGCGCGGTGCGGGACAGACGCTTCCCGGCCGATATCGTCGCGCCGCCCGGGCGTCAGCCCTCACCCGGTGCCTGGACGGTACTGGCCCGCAGCGCCTGCCGTGCCGACGCGCTGACCAAGGTCGCCGCCACCGCCGAGCCGGCCGGCCGCGCCGCCCTGGTCGCCGCGCTGGGCGGGCACTTGCTGCAACCTGAGGAGGCCGCGTGAAGGGTTACCCATCCTGGTTCCTGCGCCTGCTCGTGGCCACCCTGGCCGGGGTGCTGGTAAGCGGGCTGTTGCTGGTGCCGACGCTGCTGCTGATGCGCGCGGACGTGACGCTGGCCTGGCGGCTGCCGGCCGCCGGCCGCGTGGGCGTCGCGGCGTTGCATGCTGGCACCGGCGTGCTGGTGCTCATGTTGACCGGGGCCTTGTGGAGCCTGCACATGCGGGCGGGCTGGCACAAGCGCCGCCGCCGCGCCAGCGGTGCCTTCAGCGCCGGCGCCCTGGCTGCGCTGGCCGCCAGTGCACTGGCGCTGTACTACCTGGGAGACGAAGGCCTGGCGGCTGCGGCGGCGTATGTGCACCTGGGTCTCGGCATTGCGTTCACGCTGGTGTTCGGCTGGCATTGGCAGGCCGGTGAGCGGCTGCGGCGGCCAGCCCGGCCGGCAACGCCAACACCCATCGAGCCCGCCCCGCCGCGGCGGTTCAGCGCGGATTGAGGCGATCCAGCAGCGCGTCGCAGCGCTTCAGCGCCTGGGCGAAGTCGAGCCGGGTCGCCGCGGCCAGCAGCGCCGCGCCATCGCTCCCCAGCGCCGCGGCGTGCGCGCCCGCAAGCGCCTCGCACGCGGCCACGGCGCGCATGTTGCGTTCCGCCAGCAGCGGCCGCAGCCGCCGCAGCGCCTCCAGCGGGTCCACCACCTCGGCCGTCTGCGCGGGTGGCGGCACCGGGGCCGGCACCAGCAGGGCCAGCGTCTGCGCCAGCAGCTGCTGCAGCGCCGGTACATCCGCCGCACCGGCGTCGCCACGGCGCTGCACCGCCTGCTCCTGTTCGCCCGCCAGCGCCGCCAGCGCGGCGGCGCCCACCGCGCCGGCCAGGCCGCGCAGCGTGTGCAGCACCCGCACCGCACCGGCCACGCTGCCCTGCGCCACATGGCCGCGCAAGGCCGCCAGCTCGGCCGGCGCGTCACGGTCGAACGAGGCGGCGAGCCGGTCGTACAAGGCCTGGCGACCGCCCAGCCGCGCCAGCGCGGCCGCGCGGTCCAGCAGCGGCACGGCGGGCGGCGGCGGCGCCGGCTGCGGCACCGCCGGCGCCGGCGGCGGGCCGGCATGGCGACGCAGGCAGTTCACCAGCTGCTCCAGGTCCACCGGCTTGGCGACATGGTCGCGCATGCCGGCGGCCAGGCAGGCCTGGCGGTCGGCCTCCATCGCGTTGGCTGTCATCGCGATGACGCGGCTGTCCGGGCGGCGCCCGAGGATGCGCTCGGTGGCCTCGAAGCCGTCGATGTCGGGCATCTGCAGGTCCATCAGGATGGCGTCGAACGGCGGCTCGGTGACGCACGCGAGGTGAGCGCCCTCGACCCCGCCACTGGCCAGCGTGACGACGGCGCCCTCGCCCTCCAGCAGCTCCTGCGCGACCTGCCGGTTGAAGCCGTTGTCCTCCACCACCAGCAGCCGCAGGCCCGCCAGGCGCTGGCCGCCGCCCTCGGCGCGCGGCGCGGGCGCCCCGCCGCGCATGGCCTCGGCCACCGCGTCATGCAGCATCGACGCCGTCACCGGCTTGACCAGGTAACCGCCCAGGCTCTGGATCTCCTGCTCGCTGCGCTCGGCCAGCAGCTCGCGGCCATGCGCCGTCACCATGATGATGACCGGCGCATCGGATTCATGGCTGTCGCGGATGCGCCGCGAGGTCTCCCAGCCGTCCAGCCCCGGCATGCGCCAGTCCATCAGGATGAGGTCGTAGGTCATCGACGCGCCGCGTTCGGCCGCCTGGTGCACCAGGGCCAGCGCCTGCTCGCCGCTGACGGCCAGCTCGCAGTCCCAGCCCAGGCTGTCGCCGATGCCTTGCAGCACCTCGCGCGCCATCGGGTTGTCGTCGACGATCAGCACCTTCAGCCCCGGCCGCATCGGCAGCGGGTCATGCGGCTCCGCGGCGGCCTCGGCCATGCTCAGCTCGAAATGGAAGCGGCTGCCCTCGCCCACGCGGCTGTCCACGCACAGCTCGCCGCCCATCAGCGTCACCAGACGGCGGCTGATCGCCAGGCCCAGGCCGGTGCCACCGTAGCGCCGCGAGGTCGACTGCTCGGCCTGGCTGAAGCCGTCGAAGATCTGCTGCAGCTTGTCGGGCGCGATGCCGATGCCGGTGTCGCTGACCTCGAAGCGGATGCGCGCGCGGCCTTCGGCCTCGCCCAGGCGCGTCAGCGCCAGCACCACCTCGCCGCGCTCGGTGAACTTCAGCGCGTTGCCGGCCAGGTTGAGCAGCACCTGGCGCAGCCGCGTCGCGTCGCCCACCAGCGCGGGGGGCAGCTGCGGGTCGATGCGGAACAGCACCTCGATGTCCTTCTCGCCGACATGGGCCGACAGGATGACGGCCAGCTCGCGCATGAAGTCGCTGAGCTCGAAGCGGTGTGGGTCCAGCTCCATCTTGCCGGCCTCCACCTTGGAGAAGTCCAGGACGTCGTTGATGACCGCCAGCAGCGCCTGTGCCGCCGTGCGGGCCTTGCTGGCGTAGTCGTGCTGGCGCGGCGACAGCTCGGTGCGCAGCAGCAGGTTGAGCATGCCCAGCGCCCCGCTCATCGGCGTGCGGATCTCGTGGCTCATGTTGGCCAGGAACTCGCTCTTGGCCTGGCTGGCCGCCTCGGCCGCCACGCGGGCGCGCACCAGCTCGATCTCGGCGCGATGGCGCTCGGTCACGTCCACCAGCATCTGCACGACGTTGACCAGCCGGCCGCGCGCGTCGCGGATGGCACTGGCGCTGCCGTCGACGAACAGCTCGCCGCCGCCCGGCAGCGCGAAGCCGCGCTCGAAGCGCACATGGGCCAGCCGCCCCGACACCAGCCGGCCGATCTCGCCGCCATGCAGCCGGCCGGCGCGGAAGTCCGGCAGGTCGGCCAGCTTGGCGCCGCGCAGCTCGTCGGCGGTGCGGCACAGCATGGCCGTCAGCGCCGCGTTGACCTCCAGCACCACGCCCTGCGCGTCGCACAGCACGATGCCCACCTGCGCCCGCTCGAAGACGCCGCGGAAGCGCTGCTCGCTCTCATTCAGCGCGCGCGTGCGCTGCTCCACGCGCGCCTCCAGCAGTTGCTTCTCGACGACCAGCTGCTCGGTCATGTGGTTGAAGTGGCGCGCCAGCTCGCGGAACTCGCGGAAGCCGCTGACCGGCGCCCGCTCGCCCAGGCCACCGCGGGCGATGCGCGCCACCGCCCGGTGCAGCTGCCGCACCGGCTCCACCAGCCGCCGCCCCAGCAACAGCGCCACCCCCAGCGCCAGCAGCAGCGCGAGGCCCAGCGCCGCCAGCAGCCGGTTGCGCAGCGCGTATGCCGGCTCCAGGGCCTCGTCGGCATCGATGTTGACCGCCAGCCCCCAGCCCAGTGCCGGCAGCTGCCGCCACGCCGACACGACCTCGACACCGCGGTAGTCGCGCGCCAGCCCGGCGCCGCTTTCGCCGCGCAGCCCGCGCAGCGCCGGCAGGGCCTGGGCGGCCGGTGCCGCCAGCGCCAGCCGGCGCAGCTCCGCCGGCATGCCGCGCGCCTCGTTGATGTAGGTCGCATGCTCGCCGTCGCGCTGCGTCAGCAGGGTCTGGCCGCTGAAGCCCAGGCCCGAGCGTTCCGTGGCCACCCGCAGCAGGCGGTCCAGGTCCAGCTGCAGCACGATGCTGCCCAGCACCTGGTCCCCCTGCACGACCGCATGCACCAGGAAGGGCGTGGGCCGCGCCGCGTCGCTCAGGCCCGGCACCGCGACCAGCTGCGGGTCCAGGTGGCCGACCGCGCGCCGGTGCGCCGCCAGCAGCTCGCCGTCCTGGTACGCACCCTCGCCCAGCCGTGCCGGCCACGCACCGCCGGCGGCCGGCGGCCGCACCGCGAAGCTGATGCGGCCGTCGGGCTGCACCAGCAGCACCTGGGTGTACTTGCCGGTGTCGTGGAGCCGCTCGTAGAAGCTGCGCCCCGCCGCCGTCACCCGCGTGCCGGCCGCGTCGCGCCGCTGCGCCAGCAGTGCCGCGGTGTCGCCGGCCTCCGCCGCCAGCTGCGCGTCCACCTGCACCTCGTTGAGGTATTCGTTGATCTCGCCGACCTTCTTGCGCGTGATGGCCACCAGGCGCTGCGTGACCGTCTCGCGCAGGCTGCGCTCGAAGCTGCCCAGCTGCCACAGCCCCAGCAGCCCCAGCGGCAGCACCGACAACAGCACGAAGCCCAGCAGCACCGTCGGGCCGATGCGCCAGGCCGCCCGCTCGGCGGCGGCGGGCGCGGCGGGCGGCGTGGTGGGCGGCGTGTTGCTCAAGGCGGCCCCCCCGGTGCCGCCGCGATGGCGGTCCAGTGCGACCGCGAGCGGAAGGCGGGCCAGGGCGCCGGCTTGGCCGTGCGTGGCAGCTGCCAGACCTCGCGCAGCTGCCCGTCGGGCTGCACCTGAGCCACACGCAGCGGCCGCCGCACATGGCGGGTCTGCGCATCCACCTCGACGTGACCATGCGGCGCCGCCACCCCCTGCTGCAGCACGTTGGCGTTCACCGCCTCGGTCTGCGTGCCGCCGAGCTCGCGCACCGCGGCAGCCCACAGATGAACGCCGACATAGGCCGACACGGCCGGGTCGCTGGCCTGCGCGGCCGGGCCGTGGGCGCGGCGCAGGCGCGCGAGAAAGTCCGCGTTGGCGCTGCCCGGCAGCGACTGCAGATAGCCCCAGGCCGTGTAATGCCGCGCCAGCCGGCCGCCGCCATAGGCGCGCATGTCGGGCTCGGCCGCGGCGAACGACAGCAGCGGCAGCGCGGCCAGCGGGCCGGCCGCCAGCGCGTCGAAGAACGCGCCGTTGCTGTCGCCGCTGAGCGTGCTGAGCACGACCGCCGGCCGCAGCGCCTGCAGCTCCGCGGCGACCGCGGCAACGTCGGTGGATCCCAGCCGCACATAGCGCTCGCCCACCACCTCGCCGCCGCCCAGCTGCACGAAGTCGCGCAGCATCGCGTTGACGCGGCGCGGGAACGGGCCGTCGGTGCCGACCAGGTAGACGCGCCGGCCGAAGGTCTGCATCGCCCAGTCGGTGGCCGGCAGGACCTGCTGGTTGGGCGTCGGCCCGGTGTAGACGATGTGCGGCGACTGCTCCATGCCCTCGTAGGCCATCGGGTAGAACAGCAGGTGGCGCCCGGCCTCCACCACCGGCCGCACGGCCTGGCGGCACAGCGAGGTCCAGCAGCCAAACAGCGCCACCGCATGCTGCTCGCGGATCAGCCGCGTGGCCGCCGCCGCCGCCACCACGGGGTCGGCGCGGGTGTCCTCGACGCGCAGCTGCACGCGCCGGCCCAGCAGCCCGCCGCCGCCATTGATCTCGTCGACCGCCAGCCTGACGGCCTGCACCAGCGGTGCCTCGCTGGTGGCCATCGGGCCGCTGAGCGCATGCAGCACGCCGATGACGATGGGGCCGCGCTCCGCGGCGTCGGCAGCCGGCCGGCGCAGCAGCCACGCCGCCGCCGCCAGTGTCAGCAGCAGGATCAGGCCCGCGGGCAACGCCAGCCTGAGCCGCATCACGTCAGCCGGCGCTGCGGCGCGCCTCGGGCGAGATCATCGGCAGCGTCAGCCGCACCGTGGTGCCCACGCCGGGCGTGGACTCCACCTGGATCTGCCCGCCCAGCGCGAAGGTCACCAGGTTGCGCACGATGTACAGCCCCGGCTCGCTGCGGTTGGGGCCGAAGCGCGTCGAGAAGAACGGGTCGAACACCCGCCCCAGCATGCCGGGCGGGATGCCCACGCCATGGTCCTGCACCGTGACGACCAGCTGGTCGGTGCCCAGCGGGCGCACGCGGATGTGCACCTCGCCGCCGGCCTCGCGGTAGGCATGCTTGACGGCGTTCTGGATCAGCGTCGACAACACCTTGGCCAGCGCGCCGCGGAAGCTCAGCAGGTGCAGGTCGTCGCCAGCATCCAGCTCGCAGCGCACCTGGTGCGCCTCCAGAGCGCCGGCCAGGCTGGCCACGACTTCGTGCACCAGCTCCAGCAGCGAGAAGCTGCGGCGCTGGTCGCCGAAGTTGTCGGCCGTGGACTGCAGGAAGGAGTCGACGATGGACAGCGTGCGCTGCAGGTTGGACAGCACCAGGCCCACGCTCTCCTCGCTGACGCGCAGGTGCTTGTCCAGGTCGCTGCGCTTGATGTGCCCCGCCTGGGCCAGGCCGCGCAGGTGGGTCAGGTCGTCCTGCAGCGTGCAGGCCGAGATCAGCGCATTGCCCAGCGGCGAGGACAGCTCCTGGGCGATGCCCGAGATCGTGCGGCCCACCGAGGCCAGCTTGTCGCGCTGGAACAGCTCGATCTGCGAGCGCGCGAAGCTCTCGGACGCCAGCTTCAGCGCCAGCTGCGTGCGCACGCGCGCCTTCACGACCACGTCGACAAAGGGCTTGGGAATGTAGTCCACCGCGCCATGGGCGAAGCCCTTGGCCTCGTCGGCCGCGCCGCCCTGCACCGTGACGAAGATGACCGGCACCGAACGGGTGCGCGGGTCGGCCTTCAGGCGGTCGCAGACCTCGTAGCCGCTCATCTCGGGCATCAGCACGTCGAGCAGGATCAGGTCGGGCAGCTGCTGGGCGCAGAAGGCCAGCGCCTCCGCACCGCTGGTGGCCATGGACACCTCGCAGTCGTCCACCAGCAGCTGGTACAGCGCGTGGATGTTGCTCGGCTGGTCGTCGACTACGAGGATGAGGGGCATGGCGCACCAGAATAACCGTTCGGACGGTGGCAACGAGCCGCCGCGCCGCCGGGAGTTTTCCCCAGCCGCAGGTCGTGAAATCCGTCCCACTTTTCGGCCCTGGCCGCCACCCATAATCGGCGGGCCTCCACGCGACCGCCATGCCCTTGCGCACGTTCACGATCGCTCTCCTCGCGTCTGCCACGGCGGCGCTGCTGGCCATGCTGGCCCTGCTCGCCAGCCTGCGTGGCAGCGGCGAGGCGTCGGCCGCACTCGATGCCGCGCTGGCCCTCAACCTGCTGCTGCTGCCGCTGCCGCCGCTGTGCCTGGTGACGCTGCGCCGCCGCGAGCGGGCCGCCCGGGCCCTCCGGCAGGCCGACGCGGCCAAGGGCCGCCTGCTGGCCCAGCTCAGCCACGAGATCCGCACGCCCCTGAATGCCGTCATGGGCATGACGCAGCTGGCGCTGCAGACCTCGCTGACCGCTGAGCAGCGCGAGTTGCTGGCCAAGGCCGACGCGGCGTCGCGCATGCTGGTGGCGCTGCTCAACGACATGCTGGACGCCGCCCGCCTCGACGCCGGTCAGCTGCGCACCGAGCACCGGCCGCTACGGCTGGAGGAGGTGGTGGCGCAGGCCGTCGAGGCGGTGCGGCCGCTGCTGGCCAACCCAGCCGTCACACTGGTGTGCGACTGGGCCGAGGCCGCCCTGCTGGGCCAGCGCGGCCAGCTGCTGGGCGACGCTCAGCGCCTGCAGCAGGTGCTGCTGAACCTGCTGTCGCACGCGGTGCGCTTCACACCCGAGGGCCAGGTGCTGCTGCGCATCGCGGCCCGGCCCAGCGACGCGCAGGGCCGCGTCCCGCTGCTGCTGACCGTGCAGCATGCCGGCATCGGCATGACCGCCGGGCAGGTGGAGGGCCTGCTGCACGACACCCCGGCGGGCGACGATGGCCGCCGCCACGGCGGCATCCCCCTGGGCCTGCTGACGGCACGCCGGCTCGTCGAGCTGATGGGGGGGCGGCTGGACGTGCAGAGCCAGCCCATGCAGGGCAGCCGTTTCGAGGCCCAGCTGGCGCTGCCGCTCGACCCGGCCGCAA
>CAXDTK010000061.1:0-21204 GCA_963992225.1 uncultured Comamonadaceae bacterium
CCCTGCCGGCCGCCCCCTGCCGGACGCGGCGCCGCGGCCGCCGCGCGCCCGCGGCGGGCCGCCGGGGGGCGGGGGGGCGACTCATCGCCCCACCTCCTGGGATCCGGCCGGGGGCCGCGGGGGGCGCGGGCCGATCACGCCGACGCGCCTTGCGCCACGGCCGAGGTCGTCGCGGGCGAGGGGCGGGCAGCGCGGATGCCGGCGAGCTTGGTGCGCTTGAGCATCAGCGCGTTGATCGCCACGATGGCCGAGCTGCCCGACATGGACAGCGCGGCGACCTCGGGCGACAGCGTGAACGGATAGAACACGCCGGCCGCCAGCGGGAAGGCGATCACGTTGTAGCCCACGGCCCACCACAGGTTCTGGTGCATCTTGCGCAGCGTCGCGCGCGACAGCTCGATCGCGCCGACGACGTCATAGGGGTCACTCTTCATCAGCACGACCTGGGCGCTCTCCATGGCCACGTCGGTGCCCGCGCCGATTGCAAAGCCCACGTCGGCCTGCGTCAGGGCCGGGGCATCGTTGATGCCGTCGCCGACCATGGCGACCTTGTGACCCTGGGCTTGCAGTTCCTTGATCTTCGAGGCCTTCTGACCCGGCAGCACATCGGCGAGCACGATGTCGATGCCGAGTTCCTTTCCGATGCGCTCGGCGGTGGCCTGGTTGTCGCCGGTGATCATGGCGACCTTGACGCCGCGCTCCTGCAGCTTGGCGATCGTGGCCCTGGAGGTCGGGCGCACCGCATCGGCGATCGCGATCAGGCCGATCAGGCGGCCGCCGCGCGCCACGTGGACGACTGTGCGCCCGCCGCCTTGCAGGCGGGCCGCCTCGGCTGCCAGATCGGCGAGGTCGACGCGCTCCGCCTCCATCAGCTTGCGGTTGCCGAGCAGCACAATGTCGTCGCCGATGGTCGCGCGCGCGCCCTGGCCATCGATGTTGGTGAAGGCGGTTGCCGTCTCCGGCGTGTCCGGGCCGGCGCGCTTGAGCACCGCCAGTGCGAGCGGGTGCTCGGAGAACTTCTCCACTGCGGCCGCGGTGGACAGCAGTTGCGCTTCCGTTGTACCGGGCGCCGGCACCATCTCGACCACGTCCGGCTGGCCCAGTGTCAGCGTGCCGGTCTTGTCGAAGACAACCACCGTCAGCTTGGTCGCGTTCTCCAGCGCCGCGGCGTTCTTGAACAGGATGCCGTTCATCGCGCCCAGCCCGGTGCCGACCATGATCGCCATCGGTGTCGCCAGGCCGAGCGCATCGGGGCAGGCGATCACGAAGACAGTGATGGTGAGCGTGAGGGCGAACAGCAGCGGTTGGCCGAGGACCCAGAACCACACCGCGAAGGTCGTCAGGCCAACCAAGATGGCGATGAGCACCAACCACTGCGACGCCTGATCAGCGAGCAACTGGCCCGGCGCCTTCGAGTTCTGCGCCTCCTGCACCAGCTTGACGATCTGCGCGAGCGCGGTGTCGGCGCCGACCTTGGTGGCCTGGTAGCGGAAGCTGCCGCTCTTGTTGATGGTCGCGCCGATCACCGCGTTGCCGACCACCTTCTTGACCGGCATCGACTCGCCGGTGAGCATCGATTCGTCGACCTGCGATGCACCCTCGGTGATCTTGCCGTCCACCGGGATCTTGTCGCCCGGCTTGATGACCACCGTCTCGCCGACCAGCACCTCGGCGGTCGGCACCTTTGTCTCGACGCCGTTGCGCAGCACGGTGGCCATCGGCGGCGCCAAATCCATCAGCGCGCGGATCGCGTCGGAGGCGCCGGCGCGCGCACGCATTTCCAGCCAGTGACCGAGCAGGATGAACACCAGCAGCACGGAGGCCGCCTCGTAGAACACCTCGCCCTCGTAGAAGAAGGTTGCGCCGAGGCTGAACACGTAGCCGGTGCCGACAGACAGCACGACCAGTGTGGCCATGTTCGCCACCTTGTTGCGCGCGGCGCGCCAGCCGGCGACGAAGAACGGCCAGCCGGGATAGGCGATGGCGCCGGTGGCGACGATGAACAGGAAGAGGTTGCGATCCATCCCGAACGGCGTCGCGAAGTCGCCGAACATCTTGCCCATCGGCGAATAGAGGAACACCGGAATCGAGAACAGCAGCGCGACCAGGAAGCGGTTGCGCATGTCGTTGGCCATGTCCTGCATCGACATGCCGGGCGCATGGCCCATGTCGTGCATCATGTCGCTCGTCTGGTGGGCGGCATCGCCGCCGTGGCCGGCGTGCGCGGTGTGTCCCGCGTGCAGCGCATCGGGCGGCGCCTTCGCTGCGGCACTGCTCACTGCAGGCGTCGTGGCGGCGACGTGGCCGGCGTGCCCATTAGTGGCATGCCCGGCGTGGGCGCCATGGCCTTCGTGTCCTGCGTGTTCGGCATGTCCCTCGGGCGGGCAGACGTGGGCGGGCAGCATCTCACCGCGGCAGTGGTAGCCGCACTCGACAATGCGCCGTCGGATGTGCTCCAGCGAGGTCTTCGTCTCGTCGTAGTGCACGGTGGCGCTGCCGGCGACGTAGTTGACGTCGACGTGATGAACGCCGGGGAGCGCCGCGATCTGGCGCTGCACGCCGGCGGCGCTCAGGCTGGAGACCAGTTCGCCGACTTCTACGGTGCTTGTCTTCATGAAGGATCCTTTGGATGGGATGTCAGCGGGCCAGGCGACCGGCCTCGAGGCAATCGGGAGAGAACTCGAACACGATGTCGGGGTCAGGACGCACGAGCTTGTCCTTCCGGCCGGCGTAGTGGAGCCGGGAGAGAATGTCGCGCATCAGGTTGAGGCGGGCTAGGCGCTTGTTGTCCGCGCGCACGATCCGCCACGGCGCTGTCGCCGTGTGCGTGCGCATCAGCATGGCGTCGCGCGCGGCGGAGTACGCCTTCCAATGCTTGACGGCCACCGCGTCGATCGGGCTCGACTTCCACTGCTTGAGCGGGTCGCGGCGGCGCTCTTCGAGGCGCTTGACCTGTTCGTCCTTGCTGACGTCGAGGTAGTACTTCAGCAGCTTGATGCCCGATCCGACCAGCATCTCCTCGAACTTCGGCACCGATTGCATGAACTCTGCATGCTGCTCCTTGGTGCAGAAGCCCATGACGTGCTCGACACCGGCGCGGTTGTACCAACTGCGGTTGAACAGCACGAGTTCCTCGGCCACCGGCAGGTGCGGCACGTAGCGCTGGAAGTACCAGCCGCTGCGCTCGCGGTCTGAAGGCTTGCCCAGTGCCACGACGCGGGTCTCGCGCGGGCTGAGGTACTCGACGATGCGCTTGATGCTGCCGTCCTTGCCGGCAGCGTCGCGACCTTCGAGCACGACCAGGATCCGGTCCTGACAGCGGATGAAGTGGCGCTGCAGTTTCACCAGCTCGACCTGCAGCACGTGAAGTTGGGCCTCGTACTCCTCCCTCGACAGGGATCGGTCCGTGAGCGCTGAGGTGTCGGACGTTGGCGCGGTTGCTCTGCTTGCCCCGTCCTCGCTGGTACTGATCTCTTCGCGCTTCTCTTGCTTCTTGTGCTTCTTGGACATGGCGAGCCCCTCAGGCTGTTGGATCCGCGCCGATCAGCAGCACGGTCTCGGAGAGGAAACGGTGCGGCGGCACGGTCAGGTTGGTCGGTGCCGGCACGTTCTTGAACACGCGGCCGGCGAGGTCGAACTTCGACCCGTGGCAGGGGCAGTAGAAGCCGCCAGGCCACTGCGCGCCGATGTCCGGGCTGCCGGGCGTGGGTCGGAAGCTGGGGACGCAGCCCAGGTGGGTGCACACCGCCTCGATCACAGCCAATTCGGATCGGCTCGAGCGCAGGGCGTTGCGTGCAAACTCGGGCTGCTCTGACCGGCGCGACTGCGGATCGGCGAGCAGGGCGTCGTGCCGCGCCAGCGCGTCGATCATCTCGGGCGTGCGGCGCAGCACGAACACCGGCTTGCCGCGCCACTCCACCGTGCGCAGTTCGCCGGGGCGCAGGCTGGCCAGGTCGACGTCGACCGGTGCGCCCAGTGCACGCGCCTTCTCGCTGGGCGCGAGCGAGGCCACGAAGGGCACCGCGGTGGCGACCAATCCCGCACCGCCGGCGACCGTTGCCGCGCCGAGCCAGAGCCGACGGTCCGCATCGTCGGGCGAACCGGCAGAGAGGACGGAATTCGTCACGATAGTCTCCCGCAGGGCTGTACTACGTTGTGGACCACGGTCCAGCTCCGGTTGTCTTTTGCATGCGCTCGCCAGCCTCAGGCAGCCGAGGCGCGGTTGCCCAGGGCGGGAACGAAGCGCGGCGTGCGCGCGGCGTAGGAGTCGAACTCGGCGCCGAAGCGCTCGCGCATCTCGCGTTCTTCCGTGACGGCAAGACGCCCGTACATGGCCACCAGGATCGGGAACATCACCAGCGTCAGCAGCGTGGGCCACTGCAGCAGGAAGCCCAGCAGGATCATCACGAAGGCGACGTACTGTGGGTGGCGAATGCGCGCATAGGGCCCGGTCGTCGCCAGCCGATTGGCGCGCTGCGCGTGGTACAGCACGTTCCAGGCCGCGGACAGCAGGTAGAAGCCGAGCCCGAGGAAGACGTAGCTCGCGATGTGCAGCACGCCGAAGTGCGGATCGCCCTTCTCGCCCAGCAGCGTCGACCAGAGGTGCCCGCTGTTGTGCGACATCAGGTCCAGGGAGGGGTACTTCGTCTGCAGCCAGCCCGACATCAGGTAAATCGTCAGCGGGAAGCCGTACATCTCGACGAACAGCGCGATGACGAAGGCCGCGAAGGCCCCGAAGGTGCGCCAGTCGCGTCCGGTCTGCGGCTTGAAGAAGCTGAAGGCGAACATCAGGAAAATGGCCGAATTGAGGATGACCAGCATCCACAGTCCGTAGCCGGGTTGGTCGTGACTCATCTGCAGGTCCCTTCAGTGGTGGCGGTGCGTCTTCCGGGAACGTCCTTCGTACGCTTCTGGACCTTCGGGGCGGTCGTCCGAAGGCCCCTTGTCATCGTGTGCATCACCGTCACCGTGGTCGTGGCCGCGGTGCATGAAGATGTGCAGAAACGGTGACGCAGCCAGCAGCAGGTAGGGCAAGGCGCCCAGGGTGTGTGCGCGGTGTTCGGTCAGCAGGAAGAACAGGGCGATCGCGGCAAACACCAGCAGTCCGATGGCATATCGGCTACGCCAGAAACCGCGCGCTCGGCGGGTTGGCTCGTCGTGGTCATGATCCATGGAAGGACTCCTGTGCGGCTCTCGGTTCGGCCCGGCGATTCGATGGGTTCGACCGGGGCTTTCAGGCGCGTACGAGAGTCACTTGGCCGGAGCGGCAGGGGACATGGGCATGCGGTCCATCATCATCTGCATCATCGACTGCATCATGTCCATGCGTTTCTCCATCATCTGCTGGCGCGCGGCGGCGGTGGGCCCTTTCGCAGGCGCCATGCCTCCCATCATCGACATGCCTTCCTGCATGAGCTTCATGTGCTCGGCCATCAGGGCCTCGCGCTCCGCCGGAGTCTTCGCGTTGGCCAGCTTCTCGTGCATCGCCTGCATGGCCTTCATGTGCTTGTCCATCATGGCCATGTCGGGCATGCCCGCCGGCTTGCCCGTGGCCGGTGCAGGCATCGCTGCGGAAGCTGCCCCGGCAGGGTGATGGGACTTGTGCTGGTCGTCCTGCGCGAACGAAGCCGCGGACACAGCGGTGAGAGTCGCGACAACGGCGAGGGTGCGGAAACGGAACATGGAAGCCTCCAGGAAGCGAGAGAACGATCGGTCAGCGGTTGGTCGGCCCGGTGGCCGGACAAGGGAGAGATGCCGCGACTTGCGGTCCGACTGTGCGGTCCGTAGTCGGCTACGGAGTCAACAGGTCGGAACTGCGCGGCGGGCCGCCAGCAAGGGACGCACTGGAGCGTCCGTCGCTGCGGCCCGGGGGTCGCGCGCTACAGCGCGAGCCGGGAGAACTGCACCCGCGGAGGGGGTGAGGGCGGTGGAACCGCTGCAAGAGCGGCGCGGACCAGGGCGGCCGGCGCCATGTGCAGGTCGCTGGCCTGCCTGTGAGGCGCAGGAATCAGGACCAGCTGATCAGGCGTGTCGAACTTGGGAAGTTGCTTCAGCAGCGTCTGCGACGACGCGTCGCAGGACTTCTGGCACGGCGCCTTGTCGGAGTGCTCGCCGTGCTGCGCTTGATCCGCCGCGTGGGGTTGTTGTACAGCGGCCGGCGCCGGCTGGTCTGCCTGCGAAACCTGGATGCCGGCATGCGCCAGTTCGCCGCGCGGTTCCGTCAGACAGGCATTCGCCACGCCCGACAGCAGCGCGAACACCCACACGAGCAACATCGTGAGGGCGATGCTGCGCTTGTGGTGGCGGCTGGCGGTCAGGGTCATGTTCGGCTGGCTTCGTGTGCAGATTCGCAGAATCCACGTTGGAAGTTTCGCCGGTCATTGCATCGGAAAGGTTGATCGTCGTCAAACCGGCTCTGGGGTCAACTACGGAATCCGGACGTACCATTCCGCCATGAAAAAAAGGGTGGTCGCGGGCCCCCCGTCGCTGGAGACACCCTCTCCCTTGACCATCGGCCGCCTTGCCAAGGCGTCCGGAGTGGGCGTGGAGACGGTGCGCTACTACCAGTCGCGCGGACTGCTGCGTGTGCCGGCGGCAAACGGCGGCTTTCGCGTCTATCCCGCTGCGGCGATCGACCGCATCGCATTCATCAAGCGTGCGCAAGCGCTGGGCTTTTCGCTGGACGAGGTGCGCAGCCTGCTGGACCTGGAAGACGGCCGCAATCGCCGGGCCATCCAGTCGGTCACCCAGGCACGTCTGGGCCAGATCGAGGACAAGCTGGCGGACCTGCATCGCATGCGCGGGGCGCTGTCCGAGTTGCTGCATCGCTGCAGGCAGGCCGGCCCCATGCAGGCCTGCCCGATCATCGAGACGCTGGCCGGCGCGAGGTCACCCGCCTGACGGTACGTGACCCGGACGGTCCGCCCAGCCGTCAAAGTTGCTTGGCACGCGCCAAGGGCACGCCCGACACATTCACCACCGACGCCGCCGGCATCACCGCAGCCAGTCGCTGCGTGCCCAAGCCGACCGTCGCTTGACGCATCGGAACGCCCGACAGCCGCACCTCGGCTGGGACGGTCGCTGGCGTGGTTGTGCCAAGGCGCTTGGCGACAACCAACGGGACGCCAGTGCCCGCGCCTTCCGTTCCGGCGGTTGCCGCCGACGCCGAACCGATGGCCAGGCCGGCGAGTGCCAGCAAGTCTGCGATGGTCCTCATGTCAATGCTCCTTCTTCAAGGTACGCGCTATCCGGGATTGGCAGCGAAGTCTCCCCTGGCTTGCTGCAGGGAAGGACATCACGGTACGCGGCTTCGATTGACCGGAACCTGACCGATTGATGACGAAGTCGTCAGGATCGGCCGGCAGACGCTGCAGGCATTCGACATGCCCCGTTCGCGCCGCACGCGGCCGCGATGGCGCTAAGCTTGCCGGCCATGGAACAAGCCGTCTTGCCGATGTCCTCTGCCGCCCAGCGGGATGCCCTGATCGACCGTTGGCGGGCCGATCCCCATGCAACGTACCGCACCTGGTTCCTGTGGGAAGAGCGCCTGAAGAACTTCCGCTCGATCCGGCGCGGCATCGGGCAGATCGTGCGCGAGATCGAGGGGGGAAGCTTCGGCAACGTGTATCGGGGCTCGACGCTGGAGACCGTCGTGTCGTCGATCGCCGAGCAGCGGCAGGTCTTCAAGGGTGCGGACCATGCGTTTCTGTGGAAGCCCAAGCTGCGCATCCCGGACATCTACGAGAACGAGGACAACCAGCGCGCCTTCGGGCGGCTGCTGCACGCGTGCGACTGCTGCGACACGGCCGAAGCGGTGATCGACGCAATCCGTCAGCTCGACGCTCGGCAGATCAAGGGGTTGGGGCCGGCCGTGGCGAACCTCCTTTACTTCATCCACCCGACCCTTGTCGTTCCGTTCAACACGGCGATCGTGCGGGGCTACAACGCGCTGACCGGAGGCAACGTCAAACTGGGGCGTTGGGACCACTATCTGTCGATGCGAGAAGGGGTCATGCGCCTGAACGCCGAGCATCGCTCGCGCCTGTCCAATGACCTCGGCGCGGTCGCCGGGCTGCTGTTCGACATCGGCTCCGGGCGCTACGAGGCGCCGCCGCGCGAGAACGATCCTTTGGCGGCGCAGGCTTGGCAAGGCGACCTCGCGAGGGTGCGTGAAGAGACGGTCGCGCAACACCGGCAGTGGACGCTCGAGCGGGAGAGCGACACCACGCATACGGAGGTTCAGGGCTGGCTGCGCGATCTCGGCCTGAGTTTGGGCTTTCAGGTGTGGATCGCGGCGAACGATCGCTCGCGCGAGTACCTGGACGGCCGGCTCGGCGATGGTTGTCTCGAGGGTCTGCCCGCAGGACTCGACGGCGCCGCGGAGTCTGTGCGTCTGATCGACGTGGTCTGGCTGGACACCAGCGGCGCGCGAGTCGTCGCTGCCTTCGAGGTCGAGCATTCGACTTCGATCTACTCCGGCATCGTGCGCATGCTGGATCTGGCGCTGGGTTGCGCACTGGGGGCGGGTACCGCGATGTTCCTGGTCGCGCCCGACGATCGGCGCGACCAGGTGGCACAGCAACTGCGACGGCCGGCGTTCTCGCGCGTGTCGGAACTCGGTATTCGCTACCTGCCCTATGGCGAACTGCGCTTGCACCGCGCCGCCATCGGCAGATTCGGAACGGGATTGAAGCCCATCCTCGAGGTTTCGCAGGCTCTATGAACTTGATTGTCGCGGCCGGCGTCTCGCAACAACATGATGGGCTCGTTGACCCGCCTTCCCGCTGAGGCCGCCGATGAGTGCGTTCGAGTGCGGCTTTACCTGTGGCCCCACCGCCTGCTCTACATCGGGCCTGGCCCCAGTACTCGATCGCATCGCCATCATGCGGCCCAGATCTGCTGGGGACTCGGCGGCAGCTTGCGTTCGCGTATCGAGCCCCACGGAAAATGGGAAGCGTGGAATGGATTTCGCGTCCTGCCCGACCAGCCGCATGCCTTCGATGCCAAGGACGCTCAGGTGGCGATGCTCTTCATGGAGTCAGAGGGGGCCGAGTACGCCTGCGTCGAGGGTCGGCTACACACAGATGAGTGCATTGTTCCTTTCCAACCGCCGCACCCGGCGGCCGCGGGATTGGCGACGCTCGCAGCCGAAGGCGGGACCATCGACGAAGCGGACGCCATCTGCAGAGCATGGCTCGGCTTGGGCAGCGTCAATGCGAGCGGGCGCGGCCGCGATGCTCGGATTGTTCGTGCGCTGCAGGTCCTGCAGTCGGCCATAGATCGACCCGTGCGACTGCAGTCGCTGGCGAACCAGCTGAACGTCTCGCCGAGTTGGCTGAGCCACCGGTTCGTCGAGGAGACGGGTGTACCGTTGCGGCGCTATGTGGTGTGGACGAGACTGCGTCGGGCTGTCGAATCCGTCCTTCAGGGGGCTTCGTGGACCGAAGCTGCTCACGCGGTCGGCTTCAGCGACTCGGCACATCTGTCGCGTTCATTCCGCGACAACTTCGGGATCGCACCGTCTTCGCTGATCGGGCGGCGGGATCAGATCTCGGTCTGTTTCGACAAGGGTTGACGGGGCATGTCGTGGGGCTCGACGCGAGTCGTCACGAAGTGCCGGATCGCTCGTGCGACGGCGGCCGGCTGGTCTTCGGTCACGAACGGGCCTGAATCGTCGATCACTTCGACGGTCGCATCCGGGAACAAGCCAGCCAGGCGGTGGGCGTGCTCGAGCGGGAAGAATCGGCGACGCTCTCGCGCCCACGCAAGCAGCACCGGCTTGGGGAACCCCGGAAGGCGCGTGGCAACCTCGACCGTGTACATCGGATCGATGGCGCGGACCAAGGCCGCGAAATCGCTTCGTGTGCCTGGGCGGTCGCGCAGCGGGGCGGTGTAGGACCTCATGATGTCGTCCGGGATCGCCCTCTCAGTCAGCAGACCAAAGGCGATGGGCAGTCGTTGTACCCAACGCCAGCGCAAGGTTTGCGCCAAGACCCACAGTCCCCATGACGTTCTCCCCAACAGGCGCAGGTGCCGAATCGGCAGCGGGACGAAGTTGTCGAAGGCGTCGCATGGAGTCAATACGAGCGCAGCAATCCGCTGGGCATGGTCGGCAACCACATGTTGTGCCACTGCACCCCCCGTGTCATTGGCGACGAGCACGACGCTGTCGAGATTCGCAGCCGCAAGGAAGCGGTCGACCATCTGGGCAACTCCCGGAAGCGAAAAGTCGGTGCCGTCCCGCATCTTGAGGGCATGCGCTCCCAGCGGCCAGTCGGGTGTGATGCAGCAGTGATCCCTTGCCAGATCCTCGACCACACCACGCCACACGTCGCCGTTGGCGATGATGCCGTGCAGGAACACGATGGTCGGACCCGTGCCCGTGACCCGATACTCGATCGGACCCTCTGGAACTTGAACGATGCGGCGTTCGCCGAGCACAGCCGAAACGGACATACGCGCCCCTCCCTTTGTCGTTGCGGGCTTCACCAGACACGAGGCGCCAAACCGTCTACCCCCTGTGGGGCCGGTGCCTGCGCCACGCAGTGATTCCTCGCCAGGCCAGGAGCCCTCGCGCGCGTGCATCCGATGCGAGCCACCAACAGACCTGGCGCCTCTGCGGGGTGCGCGTCGATTGCACGTCAACCGCAATGCGGTGGTAGCCGCGGGCCCCGTCGGGGTAGGGTGCGGCAGCGAGTTCGGCCTGAACGCCTTCTCGTCCCCAGGTGCGGGTCTCCAAGGTGTGGCGGCCGGGCGTTGCATCCCAGGGCGCTTGCCACTGAACCCAAGCACTCGGGCCGAGGGCCGTGGCCAGCGCGCAGACTTGCCACGGGCCGCCGTCGATGCGCAGTTCGACCTTCGCGACGCCGTGCGGAGGACTCCACGCCACACCGGCGACGATCTGGCGGCCGGGTGCCAGCAGCGCTGAGTGGTTTGGAACGTCGATCCTCGAGTTCGGCGCCATGCGGGATGGCCGTCTTGGCCAGCCCTTGCGCTCCGCGTAGTCGATGGCTTCGCTGAACCGCATGACCTCCACGGACGCCAGCCACTTGATGTTCGCGTCATAGCCGTGGATGCCAGGCACAAGGACTCGAACTGGAGCACCGTGCGCGCGTGTGAGTGGTGTGCTGTTCATGGCGTAGACCAGCATGGGCTCGAAGCCGTCCTCGAGCAACGACAAGCTGATGCCGGCAGAGAACCCGTCCACCGAGTGAAGCCGGACATGGTCCGCTTCCGTGGCCGCTCCGGCGCGCACGAGCAGGTCGCGCAGCAGTACGCCTTGCCAGCGCGCATTCCCTACGAAAGGGCCGCCAACGGGGTTGTGCACACACATCAGAACCGCGTCGATCTCTCGCGATGGAAGCGACAGCAGCTCGTCGAGGGTGAGACTGAGCGGGTGCTCGACCATGCCTCGCACCACGAGGCGCCAATGTCGCAACACGACGCTCGGAGCAGGAAACGTCACGTCGGTGACGAAGAATCGGTCGACAGGGGTGATCAACTCGGACAGTCCTGGAATCTCCAGGGAGGCAGAGCCAGGGGGCGAACCCAGGGGGGCTTGCGGCCGTGGCAGACGTACGGGCTCTGCGCGCCGGCGTTGTCGGACACGACGAATCACCAACGCCAGTCCCGCCGCGGCGAAGCCGATGGCGAAGGAAGCTTCCGCGCCGAAGAAGACACCCAGTATCCCTGCCGCTGTCGCGACCAAACCCAGGGGGGCGGCCGTGGTGCGCGAAAGCTCGGTGCGGCGCCACAGCGCATACAGCCCGAGCAACCCAGACAACAGCAACGCCGCCACGAGAGTGGCCGTGCCCGCGGTCGCGGCCATCGCCGGAACTCCGAGACTGAACAAGGTCAGTGCGATGGCGATCGCGGGCTTGTCGCCGCGCCGAAGCAATGCAATTGCGACGTCGATCAGCGGTGTTGGCAGCGTGTCGACCAGCCACTTGCCGAGCGCTCGAACCGGCGAGGTATGGGTTCCACGGACGGCTGCGGCAAACTCGCCGGCGGCCAGCTGAACGAAGGCGGCGCCCAGGCCCTGAAGCCACGCATCGGAGGGAGAGAACGGCATTGGTTGCTCGGGGCTGAATACTGTTGGCGTTCCCAGCTTGCATCGCCGTGCGCCTGCAGGCTTGAAGAAACTGGCAGTTCGGTGGCGCCGCCGCTGGCGAACTGGGCCACAGCTGCGGCGCGAGGCCTCCGCTGGCAGAACTGCGCCGCCGATCCGTGGCCGGAGTCTGCGAGAGACAAGCTTACGAGCCTGTAATGTGGTTGTCGGCCGTGCGTCGGATGCGGTTCCCTAGAGTGCAGGCCATGCCAAGTGGCATGACGTTGAGGGAGCGACTCCCTCGCTGCATCACGAAAGGTTCGATCATGAAGGCGACTCTGTTCACCCTGACCATCGCGCTGGCGGCCGCCACGGCAACCGCGCCGGCTCTTGCGCGCGATGCTCTGCCGCAGGCCACGCAGCAGGCGCTGGCGCTGAAAGACGGTTCCACGCTGTACGTCTTCAAGGACGGGAAGATGGCGAAGGAGGATCGCTACGGCCGCGCGGCCTACCTCAAGCAAGGCGAGGTTCTCGAACTGGCCGACGGACGCAAGGTACCGGCAGTCGGTAACGAGGTCGCGCGGCTGGACGGGCTCCTCAACGACGGGCATCGGAACTGAATCCCGGCGAAACGGGCCACCCACAAAGCTCCATCGAGAAGCACCCATGAACAAACTTGGCAAGGCCGGCTTCGTGTCGGCGCTCGTGCTCGCCGCATCCGCAGTGATCGCCGGCCCCGGCCACGGCAGCAATCCTGTTGGCGAACCCGGCAAGGCCGCGCAGGCCACCCGCACCGTCAACGTCGACATGACCGACAACATGCGCTTCACACCCAGCGAGATCTCGGTCAAGCAGGGGGAGACGGTGCGCATCGTTGTGAAGAACTCCGGCGCCGTGAAGCACGAACTGGTGCTCGGCACGCCCGAGGAGCTGAAGGAGCACTACGCGATGATGCTGAAGATGCCGGGCATGGAGCACGCTGACGACAACATGGTCAGCGTGGCGCCCGGCAAGACCGGCGAGATCGTGTGGCGCTTTACCAAGGTCGGCAAGGTGGACTTCGCCTGCCTGCAGCCGGGCCACTACGACGCCGGCATGAAAGGCCTCGTCAATGTTGCGCAGGAGGCCGACGCTTCCAAGAATGACGGCCACGGCGGCCACAAGCACTGAGTGACGTTTGTCACGACATGTCCGAGGCGCTCGGCACTTGTTGTCGCCACGTGCCTCTTGGCAGAATCCGATTCACCCCCTCAAGGAGCATTCGATATGAAGACCTTCAAGCCCCTCCTCCTCTCCCTGGCCTTTGCGGCCGCGGCGCCGTTTGCGATCAGCGCGCACGCCCAGGCGATGGATCACAGCAAGATGGGCGGCATGAACATGCCCGGCATGAAGATGGACGGCATGCCCGCTTCGATGACCGAAGGCGAAGTGCGCAAGATCGACAAGGAGGCCAAGAAGATCACCCTGAAGCACGGCGACATCAAGAACCTGGACATGCCCGGCATGACCATGATCTTCCAGGTCAAGGATGCGGCGCTGCTGGACAAGGTCAAGGCCGGCGACAAGGTGACGTTCACCGCCGAGAAGGCCGATGGCGCGATCGTCGTCACGGCGATCGAAGCCGTGAAGTAACCCCGGGCAATGAGGCTGTCCCCGATGGATCCGTCCAAGCGCCGAACTCTGCAGACCCTGGCCGGTTTGGGCGCGCTGGCAGCACTGCCGCGCGCCTGGGCGCAGGTGAGGGCGGTCGACCTGCGCGACACGCCGGTGTCGCGCGCCTACGACCTGACCGTGGCCGAGACCCCACTTAACGTTACCGGCAAGCCCGCGCAGGGCATCACCATCAACGGCACGATGCCAGGCCCGGTGCTGCGCTTCCGGGAGGGCGACGAGGTGGTGATCCGCGTCACCAACAAGCTGCGCGAGATCACCGGCATCCACTGGCACGGCCTGCTCGTGCCCAACGACCAGGACGGTGTGCCCGGCGTCACCTACCCCGGCATCCGCCCGGGCGAGATCTTCACTTACCGTTTCAAGCTCAGGCAGTCCGGCACCTACTGGTACCACAGCCATGCCGCGCTTCAGGAGGCGGCGGGCTACTTCGCGCCGCTGATCATCGAGCCGGCCAAGCCCGACCCCTTCCAGTACGACCGCGACTACGTGGTCGTCATCTCCGACTGGATCGACACCCCGCCCGCTCAGGTGCTGGCCAACCTCAAGAAAGTGGATGGCTACTACAACTACCGGCGCGTGACAGCGCCACAGTTCTTCGCCCAGTTGCGCAGCGCACCCGATGCCAAGGCTCGCGAAGCACTGTGGGCCGAGCGCATGGAGTGGGCCAAGATGCGCATGGATCCCACCGACTACAGCGACGGCGGCGACGAATGGTCGTTCCTCCTGCAGGGTAAACGACCCGGCGAGAACTGGACCGGGCTGTTCAAGCCGGGCGAGCGCGTGCGGCTGCGGTTCATCAACGCCTCGCCGATGAACCTGTACGACGTTCGCATCCCCGGCCTGCCGATGACGGTGGTCCAGGCCGACGGTCAGAACGTCAATCCGGTCGAGGTGGACGAGTTCCGCATCGGCAACGGTGAAACCTACGACGTGATCGTGCAGCCCAAGGAAGCCAGGGCCTACACGATCTTCGTGCCGACCATCGCGCGCATCGGCTACGCGCGCGGCACGCTCGCCCCGGAAGTCGGCATGAGCGCGCCCGTGCCCGAGATCGGGCCCAAGCCCGTGCGCACGATGGCCGACATGGGCATGGCTGGCATGGACATGAGCGGCGGCATGGCGGGCATGGACATGGGCCAGGCGCCCGCAGCCGCAGGCCATGCCGGCATGGCGATGCCCGCGCCAGCGAAACCAGCCGACCCGCATGCCGGGATGGTCATGGCCGCGCCGGCCAAGCCGGCGGACCCACATGCCGGCATGCCCGGCATGAGCGACATGCCGGGCATGAGCGCCGCCGCCCCGCAGATCGCACCCGACGGCGACGGCGTGCGCCGGCTGAAGTACGCGCATCTACGCGCGGCCACCCGCAATGCCGACGACCGCGCCCCGGAGAAGGAGGTGCTGGTACGCCTGACCGGCGACATGGCGCGCTACTTCTGGAGCATCAACGACAAAAAGATGTCCCAGGCCGAACCGCTCGAGATGGGGCTGGGCCAGCGCGTGCGCATCAAGTTCGTCAACGAAACCATGATGGAGCATCCGATGCACCTGCACGGCGTGTTCATGGAACTCGTCAACGGCAACGGCGTATACGCGCCGCGCAAGCACACCATCATCGTGCCGCCGGCGCAGACTGTCGAGCTTGACGCCACCTTCGAGGACGAAGGTATGTGGGCCTTCCACTGCCACCTTTTCTACCACGCCGCCACCGGGATGATGCGCCTGGTCAAGGTGGCCTGAGGATCACGCCGATGCGGACGAACATGAGTGCGGCGTTGCGCCGCGCGGCCGGCGCGCTGCTGGCCGCCGTTGCCCTGGGGGCGCAGGCGATGGAGGACGAGTCGATCTACTCCTACACACTGGTCGAAGCCGGCGCCGGCAAGGTGCGCGGGCAATCCGGCTCGGCGCAGTCGCTGGCCGTTGACGGCTGGGTCGGCGGCGACTTCAACCGCCTGTGGTATCAGCTCGATACCGAACGGCGCGGCGGGCGCATTGAGGCGGCCGAACTGCAGTTGCTCTACGGCCGCTACATCGCGCCGTTCTGGGACGCGCAGATCGGCCTGCGCCGCGATGAGCGGCCCGACCGGCGCAACTACCTGGCGCTCGGCGTGCGCGGGCTCGCACCCTATGCCTTCGATGTCGACCTGAAGCTGTTCGTGCGCGACGACGGCAAGGTCTTCGCCCGCACGCGCTTCGAGAACGAGTTTCTGATCACCAACCGCTTCATCGTCACGCCATCGCTCGGCGTCGAGTGGTCGGCCTCCGACATCGACGCGACGGTTCGTCGCGGCGCCTATCAGGCCGATGTCGGCGTGCAGGCGCGTTACGAGTTCAACCGGCGAGTCGCACCCTACCTGGGCTTGTCGCGCACGTTCTATCCACGGGCGCAGTCCGGCGGGGAGGCCACCGCGACGCAGTGGCGCGCGGGGCTGCGGGTACTGTTTTGACGCAGCCGGCAGCGGACATGATTGATGCTGCCGACATTCTCAGCGCTGCAGTCGTCGGCGGCGATACGTTCGACTGCGTCGTGATTGGCGGCGGGCCCGCCGGGCTGGCTGCAGCAATTCATCTCCGACGGCATGGGCGCGGCGTGCGCTTGGTCGACGCAGGTGCCAGCCGGGCGCAGCGCATCGCGCGTGCCCTCAACGTTGCCGGATATCCCGATGGCGTGGTCGGTGGACATCTGCTCGAGCGGATGCGGCAACACTTGCGCGCAGCGGGCGGGCACGTCACCTACGATTCGGTCGAAGGAATACGACGTTGCTCGGACGGCAGGCTCTTGCTCCGGCTGAGGCATGGAACGCTCCTGGCGCGCAACGTCATCTTGTGTGCCGGGGCCACGGATCCGCCGATCGGATTGCCTGGGATCGACGACGTGGCGTCGGCGAACCTGCTGCGGCGCTGTGCGTGGCAGCATGGAGTCGACGATCTCTTCGGGAAGCGAGTCGGTGTGCTGGGCGAATCGCTCCTCGACGTGCCTGGCATAGCCGATCTGCGGAAGGTGTGTGCGGAGGCGAGGTTCATCGACATCGACAGCGCGGCTGGGAAGGCTGACTACTCGTCATGCCATGCCGGACTCGAGCGTGTGCCCGGCGTCGCACGCCATGTCGCGTTGACTCACAACAAGGGCATCCTCGTGACATGCGACGATGGTCGGGTCCATGAGTTCGACTTGCTGCTTGCAGCATTCGACGCGCAGCCGCGAACGTACCTGGCGAATCAACTGGCTGTTCGGCTCGACGTGCATGGCGCAATCGCGATCGGCCCGACCGGACTCACGAGTGCAGACAATGTGTACGCCGCGGGCGACGTGGCGGGAGGATCGTGCCAGATTGACGTTGCCATCGGCCAGGCAGCGGTAGCCGCCGCAGCCGTGCACGACAGCTTGTAGGTTCAGTTCGATCTTTTCGCCGCCTTCGCGGAGGCCCCAAGAGGTCGCCGAGTTCGCGCAACCGCCCGGATGGCATCGGGTTGAACCGTCGGAAGGTGGCGAGGCGATCGTGCTTCTGTGGCTGGCGTGCGATGACGAGTGTGTCATCGCGGCGTCGGTCTGCGGTTGGTGATGGCTTCTTAGAGTGTTCCTCGTGCGTGCCGTTGCGCACGCCATTGAACGCCGTAAGGAGCCTCGATGAACACGTACATAAGTCGCGCAGCGCTCGCGCTGAAGAACCCGATTCTTGCGGCAACGATTGCCGGCCTCGGACTGTTCCCGTTACAGGGCAATGCCAAGGATTCGCCTCTGGCGACCTACCGATGCGTGGTTTCGGGGCAAGCAGATCAGTGCCATCCGTCCGAGTCGACATCCGATGTTCGGATCGAGAAGCAACTCGTGCTCGGGCCCTATGCGCGCTACCTTGTCTACCGCGGCGAAAGCGCGCGCGCCGCGGCCGCCAGAGCCCAAGCCCTTGGCGAACAGACCGTTGAGCGAACGGTGAGGATCACGAAGAGAGAACTCGATGCTTTCCGGCGATACCAGCGTGCCGTCGGGGGGCTCGCGGAGTCGGACTACATCTACGAGACGGTTTCCGAGGTGGCAGTTGACGCCAGCGCTGTCCAATCCGACTGAATGAAGTCTTGCGCAGTACGCCTGATGGCCGGGTCGATGGACGCCGGGGACCCTGCATGTGCGTGATCGTCAGCCCGGTCGGCGCCCTTGACGATCCTCAAACGGGCCGTGGCCCGGAAGGTGCATACTTGTTTGAATTCTTGAATCAACCGCTCATGTTTCGCAGCCATCGACAGCTTCGCCGCTGGGCCCTCCGGGTCCTGTGTGTGTGGCTATTCGGTCTCGGCTTGGGCGTTGCCAACGCATGCTTGGCCGCCCAGCAATTCTCCGGGGGCGGGGACACGTTCCAGGGAGTCGTCGAAGCACAGGCCGCCGACATTGAGGTGGCTCCTGCGGGGTGCGAGCATCACTCGGTCGCAGCGCCGGATCAGTCACAGCACGGTCAGGATGACTCGTCGCCGAAATCGAACTGCGAGAGTTTCTGCGAGCGGGCCGGTGTGACGATCCCGCCGCAGAAGTCCGCTCTCGACAACTACCAGTTCCATGTCCTGCCGCCCCCGATGGCGGCTCTGACGGTGCCGGCGTCCATTGACGTGTCGGCAGATGTGCAGGCGCCGCGCCGGGAAGGCGCAAGGCCCCTGCCGATTCCGATCGCCTTCTTGCGCCTGGCGCTATAGCGGTCACGAGCACGCAGCCGGCCTGTTTTGGCCGCGCAGCTTGCGTGCATCTCGCGTTCTTTCGTCGGCCGTCCTCGAGGACGGCGCCACGGAAGACTGACTGTATCGCCGCCGTGTTCGGACCCCGGATCGCCCATGTGTCCGGCGCTCCGAGCGGCACGCAAGGAGAAGACGAAATGACAACCGTATGGGGTCAAGCGAGTACCGCATGGCCAGACATGCCGCGCTGGGCCGGCTCGCTGCTGATGGGGCTGGTTCTCTGCGCTGCCGGGCCTGTTCCCGCAGTCGCTCAAGACGCGCCGTTGGGGCGCGACCTCCCGGGACTGCTGGCCTACGCCCGAGCCCAGAGCCCTGAGCTCCGGGCCATGCGCGAGGAAGCCGAAGCCGCGGCGCAGCGTGTGGGGCCGGCGGGGGCGCTTCCCGATCCGGTGCTGCGCGTGGAGCTCATGAACATCAACAACTACGGCAATGACGCTTCGCCCAGCCTGCTGCCGTGGAAGGTCGGCGAGACCAAGTACACCTTGATGCAGTCGCTGCCGCTGTGGGGCAAGCGGGAGCTCAAGCGGGACGCCGCCGCCGCGGATGCGCGGCAGGCCGAAGCCCGCACGAATGCGAGCTGGGCCGAGCTGGCAGCTCGAATCAAGGCGGCTCACGCGGAGTACTACCGTGCCGCTGGCAACGAGCGGCTGACCACGGAGGTGCTCGGACTGATGACCCGGCTCGAGCAGGTTGCCCAGGCGCGCTATGCAGGCGGACTGGCCGCCCAGGCCGACGCGATCCGTGCGCAGTTGGAGCAGACGGCGATGCGCTCGGAGTTGATCATGATCGACAGCGAGAAGCGCCAGATTCGCGCCCGGCTGAACGCTCTGCTGGCTCGCGAAAGCGGCGCACCGCTCGCCGACCCCCTGGAACTGCGCGCGGTGCCGACGCTGAACACCGCCGATGCATCGTCGTTGGCAGAGCGGGCGCGGTCGGGCAATCCGCAGCTCCAGGCAGAGCTGGCCCGGGTGTCCATCGCACAGAAGAGTCGTGACCTCACGCAGCGCAATCGCTATCCCGATCTCACCGTCGGTCTGTCCCCTTCGCAGATGGGCTCGCGCATTACCACCTGGGGCGTGATGTTCGAGATGAACATCCCGCTGCAGCAGGAAGCCCGCCGTGGTCAGGAGCGGGAAGCGGAGGCGATGGTCGCCGCGTCGCGGTCGAGAGCCGACGCGCTGCAGCAGCAGCTGGTCGGCGACCTGGCGGTGAACCTGGCCGGGCTCGAGGCCGCACGGCGCAACGAGACTCTGCTGAAGACCCAGCTGCTGCCGCAGTCGGAACTCGGCCTTCAGTCGGCGCTGGCTGCCTACGAGAACGGCAAGGCCGAGTTCGCGATGTTGCTCGAGGCGCAGCGCCAGATTCGCAAGGCCCGTCAGGAGATCCTGAAGACGCAGGTCGAGGCGCAGATGCGCCTGGCCGAGATCGAACGCATTGTGGGAGAAGAACTGTGAAGACCGCCACGACCGTCCTCATGATCGCCCTGATCGGCGCCGTCGGCGCTGGCAGCTACTGGCTGGGCTCGCAGTCGCGCAGCGCCGCGCACTCGTCCGCCAAGGCAAGCCAGGACGCGCCTTCCGCCGCAGCACCGAAGCCGCGCAAGCTGCTGTACTACCGCAATCCCATGGGGCTGGCCGACACCTCGCCAGTGCCGAAGAAGGACCCGATGGGCATGGACTACATCCCGGTCTACGAGGGCGAGGACGAGGCAACGCCCAACGCCGGGCCCGGGGCTGCGGGCCAGGTCCGCATCAGTACCGAGAAGATCCAGAAGCTGGGTGTGCGCACCGAGCCGGCAGGCATGCGCTTGCTCGGCAAGACGATCCGGGCGGCAGGCCGCATCGAGCCGGATGAGCGCCGGACCTTTGCGGTGACCGCGAAGTTCGAAGGCTACGTCGAGCGGCTGCACGTCAGTGCGACCGGCCAACCGGTGGCCAAGGGCCAGCCGCTGTTCGAGGTGTACAGCCCCGAACTGGTATCGGCGCAGCGTGAGTACGCGATCGCCATGCAAGGGCTCGAGGCGATGAAAGAGGCCGGCACGGAGGCGCAGGTGGGCATGCGCCAGCTGGCCGATTCGAGCCTCGCGCGCCTGCGCAACTGGGATCTGTCGGCGCCGCAGGTGGCGGCCTTGATGAAGTCCGGCCAGCCGCAGCGGACGATCTCGTTCCCGTCGCCGGTGTCTGGCATCGTTTCCGAGAAGAAGGCTCTGCAGGGCATGCGCTTCATGCCGGGCGAACTGCTGTACCAGGTGACCGACCTGTCGGCCGTGTGGGTGATCGCCGACGTGGCCGAGCAGGACATCGCTCTGGTCAAGACGGGTGCGAAGGCGCGCGTGACGACCACGGCGTATCCGACCGAGGGTTTCGAGGGACGCGTCACCTACGTCTACCCAACCCTGAAGGCCGAGACGCGCAGCATCCCGGTGCGTGTCGAACTGGCCAACCCCGGGCAACGTCTCAAGCCGGCGATGTTTGCCCAGGTGGAACTCGGTGTCGGTGGCAAGTCGGCGGTGCTGGCCGTTCCAGACTCCGCCGTGATCGACTCCGGCACCCGTCGGATCGTCCTCGTCCAGGTGGGCGAAGGGCGCTTCGAGCCGCGCGAGGTCGAACTCGGCGCGCGGGCGGAGAACTACGTCGAGGTGCTGAAGGGCGTGCGTGACGGTGAGCCGGTCGTCGTGGCCGCGAACTTCCTGATCGATGCCGAGAGCAACCTCAAGGCCGCGGTGGGAAGCCTCGGGGGACACGCGGGGCACGGCAGCCCGG
>CAXDTK010000062.1:0-21179 GCA_963992225.1 uncultured Comamonadaceae bacterium
ACACCTAAGCCTTCGTCGGCAGCGTCAGATGTGTATAAGAGACAGGCCTGGGGCAGGGTCAACCGCATCACGGTGCCCTGGGGCCCGGTGCGCAGCAGCTCGGCGCTGCCGCCGTGCAGGTCCATGACGCGGCGCACGATGTACAGCCCCAGGCCGTGGGCCGACTCATGGCCGCCGCCGCGCGCGCCGCGGGTGAACAGCCGCGGCAGCAGCTCGCGCGGGATGCCGGGGCCGCTGTCGACGACGTCGAACTGCAGCGCCGGCGGCTCGTCGAAGTCCATCACGTGCAGCGCCACGGGGCTGCCGGGCGGCGCGTACTTGAGCGCGTTGGACAGCAGGTTGCGCAGCGCCAGGCGCATCAGGCTCATGTCCATCAGCGCCGTCTGCGTGGCGGTGTGGCGCTGCACCGTGATGCGCTCGCGCTGCTCGCGCGGCAGGTCGGCGATGGTGACGGCGATCAGCGTGTCGATGTCGGTGTCCAGCCGCGCGATGCGGCCGCGGCCGGCCAGCAGGCTGGCCGCGGCCAGCGTGTTGTCCACCCCCGCCAGCACCTGGCCCAGCACCGCCTGGGCGCGCGTCAGCCGCTGCTGCGCCTGGCCCTCGCCGCGGCCGGCCAGACTGGCGGCGGCGCTCTGCAGCGCGGCGCTGGCGTTGTTGAGTGGCTGGCGCACCTCGTGGGCCAGCACGTCCAGCATCTCGGAGCGCTCGTGCAGCAGCTGGTCCAGCTCCTGCGCATGGCGCTCGATCTGGCGTCGCATGTGCTGCTCCTGCGCCAGCTCGGCGCGGCGCTTGAGCTCCTCGGTGATGTCCTCCACCAGCGCCAGCGCGCGCAGCGGCTCGCCCTCGGGGCCGTACTCCAGCACCGCCGACACCAGCACGTCGCGCAGCCGCCCGTCCGCGCAGACCAGCTGCACCGGCGCGTTGTCGACATGGCCGTCGCGCCACATCGCAGGGCGGTAGAGGTCGCGCAGCTGCCGCGCCGAGTCGGGCGTCATGAAGTCGTCCACCAGCCGGCCGATGACCTGTTCGCGGCGATAGCCCAGCCGCTCCAGCCAGCGGTCCGACACGCTGAGCAACCGGCCCGCCGCGTCGACGCAATGCATTAGCGCCGGGGTGGACTCGTACAGCGCGCGCAGGCGCTGGCGGCTGCGCTCCAGCTCGACCGTGGCCAGGTGGTGGGCGGTCACGTCCTGCATGGCGCCCACCAGCCGCACCGGCACGCCGTCCTGCCAGTCCACCTGGCCCTGCGCCAGCACCCAGATCTCGCGGCGGCCGGCGGTCACCAGCGGCAGCTCCAGGCTGAACGGCTCGCCCAGGCTGACGCCGCGCTGCATCGCGCCGCGGATGGCGCCGCGCGCATCCGGGCGGAAGTAGGAGATCGCCTCCTCCAGCGTGGGCCGGTGGCCCGGCTCCAGCTCGTGGATGCGGCAGGTCTGGTCGCTCCAGACCAGCTCCTCGGTCTGCAGGTCCAGGCTCCAGCCGCCGATGCCGGCCACGCGGCCGGTGCGGTCCAGCAGCGCCTTGCTCTCGCGCAGCTCGCGCTCCACGCTGAGCTTGTCGGTCACGTCCTCGCTGATACCCACGAAGCCGGCCAGCACGCCGTCGGGCGTCAGCAGCGGCCGCGCCCGTGCCCACACCTGGCGCGGGCCGCCGGCGCGGCGCACGCGGTAGCGCGCCTCGAAGGGCAGGCGCTGCGCGATGCAGCGCTGCCAGGGCGCCTGCACGGCGGGCAGGTCCTCGGGCAGCACCGCGTCCAGCCAGCCGGCGCCCAGCGCCTTGCGCGCGTCCACGCCGTGGATGCATTGCCAGACGCCGTTGGTGTAGACCAGCTCGCCGGCCGCGTCGGCGCGGAACACGCCCAGCGGCGCCGTCTCGGCCAGCACCCGGAACGGCAGCTCGGCCGCCGCGCGGTCGGCCGGCGCCAGCGCGCGCTCGCGCATCATCAGCGCCTCGGCGACCGCATCGGCCAGGCGCACCAGCGCGTCGCGCTGGGCGTCGCTCAGCAGCCGCGGCCGGAAGTCCACCACGCACAGCGTGCCCGGGTGGCTGCCGTCGTCCAGCCGGATCGGCACGCCGGCATAAAAGCGCAGCGGCGGCTCGGCCAGCACGTCCGGGTGTGCGGCGAAGCGCTCGTCCAGCTGCGCGTCGTTCACCTCGAACAGGCCGTCAGCCAGCAGCGTGTGGGCACAGAAGGTCAGCGCCCGCGGCGTCTCGCTGCGGCCGAAGCCGACGGCCGCCTTGAACCACTGGCGGCGCTCGTCCAGCAGCCCCAGCAGCGCCACCGGCGTGTCGCAGATCTGCGCGGCCAGCGCGGTCAGGTGGTCGAACAGCGGCTCCGGTCCGGTGTCCATCACGGCCAGCGCCGCGAGGCGGGCGAGGCGGCGGTCTTCGTCGGGCGGCGGGTCGGGAATCACCATGACCCGCAGCTTAGGGCAAGCCCATGCGCGCGCAGCTGCGGCAAGATGCGCGCATGCAAGAGGATGAAGTCGACGCGCTGATCGCCCGCGTCAATGCCGGCGAGCCCGGCGCCCAGGACGCGCTGTTCCAGACCGCCTACCCCGCGCTGCGCGAGCTGGCGCGCGCCCGGCTGCGCGACAGCGGCGGCCATGCCGGCGGCCTGCACACCACGCAGCTGGTGCACGAAAGCTACCTGCGCCTGGCCGGCAGCCGCGGCCTGCGGGCCGAGAGCCGGCGCGAGTTCTTCGCCTACGCGGCGCGCGTGATGCGCGCCTTCATCGTCGACACGCTGCGGCGCCCGCGCGCCGGCGACGCGCTGACGCTGGACACCGAGGCCGGGCTGGAGCTGCCCGCCGAGGCCGACGAGGTGCTGCGCGTGCACGAGGCGCTGGCCGCGCTGCAGGCGGCCGAGCCGCGCCTGGCCCAGGTGGTGGAGATGCGGTATTTCGGCGGCTACACCGAGGTCGAGATCGGCGAGACGCTGGGCCTGACCGAACGCACCGTGCGCCGCGACTGGGACAAGGCGCGGCTGATGCTGCTGGCCCTGCTGCGATGAACCGGCCCGAGCCCCTGCCATGGCTTCGCTGACCGCGGCCGACCTCAGCGCGCTGAGCCGGTTGCTGGACGAGGCGCTGGCCCTGCCGGCGGCCGAGCGCGGCGGCTGGCTGGCGCGCATCGGGCAGCCGCGCTGGCGCGACGAGCTGGCCCGCATGCTGGCCGACCACGGCCGCCTGGGCGACAGCGACGCCTTCGCCACGCTGCCGCGCCTGGCCGGGCGCGAGGAGGCGCCGGCGGTGCCGGGTGAGCGCGTGGGGCCCTGGCGGCTCATCGAGGAGATCGGTCGCGGCGGCATGGGCAGCGTCTGGCGCGCCGAGCGCGCCGACGGCGTGTACGAGCGCGACGTGGCCGTCAAGCTGCCGCGCCGCTCGCGCCGCGACGACGCCCACCTGGCCGAGCGGCTGGCGGCCGAGCTGCGCATCGTCGCGCGGCTGGAGCACCCGCACATCGCCCGCCTCTACGACGCCGGGCTGGACGCGCAGGGCCGGCCCTACTTCGCGATGGAGCTGGTGAACGGCGAGCCGCTGCTGCCGCATGCCTGGCAGCTGGACCTGCCGGCCAAGCTGGCGCTGCTGGCCCGCATCGCGCGCGCCGTGGCGCATGCGCACGAGCGCGGCGTCATCCACCGCGACCTCAAGCCCGGCAACGTGCGGGTGGCGGCCGACGGCTCGCCGCGGCTGCTGGACTTCGGCATCGCCACGCTGCGCGCCGGCGGCCCGGCGGGCCGGGCCACGCCGGCCTCCGGCGGCCTGACGCCCAGCCACGCGGCGCCCGAGCAGCTGGCCGGCGCGCCGGCCAGCGAGGCCGGCGACATCTACTCGCTGGGCGTGCTGGCCTACGAGGTACTGTGCGGCGAGCTGCCCCATGGCCGGGCCGGGCCGCGTTCGGCCACGCCCGTCGAGCCGCCCAGCCGGCGCTGCACCGACCCGGCCAGGCGCCGTGCGCTCGCCGGCCCGCTGGACGCGCTGGTGCTGCAGGCGCTGGCCACCGACCCGGCCGCCCGCCCGGCCAGCGCCGCGGCCTTCGCGGCCGCGCTGGAGGCGCAGCAGCAGCGCCTGGGCCCGGCCGGGCGCCGCCACCGCCAGGCGGTGGCGGCCGCGGCGGGCGTGCTGCTGATGCTGGGGGTGGGCGCGGGCGTGGCCGTCGTGCAGACGCAGCGCGCCGCCAGCGCCGTCGAGCGCGAGCAGGCGGCCCGCGCGCTGGTGGGCGAGGTGTTCAAGCTGCAGAGCGCGGCCTCTGCCAGCCTGCAGGCACCGCAGACGCCGCAGCTGCTGCTGGCGCGCAGCACCGCGCTGATCGAGCCGCGCTTCGAGCCGGACGCCCGCGCCGAGATGTACGGCGGCCTGGCCCACCTGCTGGCCGACATGGGCGCGCCCCGCCTGGCCGTGGAGGTGGGCGCGCGCCGCCTGCAGGCGCTGGCCGATGCCGGCGCCACGCCGGCAGAGCAGGCGCGGGCCTGGCGCGAACAGGCCGCCGCCCAGCTGGACGCGCGCGAGCCCGAGGCCGCGGCCGCCAGCGCCGGCCAGGCGCTGGCGCAGCGGCCCGGCGATGTCGATGCCGAGCTGCTGCTGCTGCGCAGCCTGGTGGCGCGCCACCGTTTCACCGAGGCCGCGCCGCGGCTCGCCGCGCTGGAGGCCGCGCTGCCGCCCGGGCGGGCCAGCCTGCAGGCGGCCTGGGCGCAGTCGCTGCGCGGCCGGCTGCTGCTGGCCGAGAACCGCCGCGACGAGGCGCTGCCGCTGCTGCAGCGCGCCGTGTCCACCGCGCTGACGGCGGCCGGCCCCAATTCGCTGGACCTGGTGGCGCTGCGGCTGGCCGCGGCCGAGGCGCTGCTGGCGGCCTCGCAGTCGCGCGAGCTGCAGGGCCAGCTGGACGCCGCGCTGGCGACACTGGAGCGCCTGGGCGGCGCCCACGCGGTGCGGGCCGCGCTGGTGGCCGCGCGCATGGCCACGGCGCGCTACACCGGCTTCTTCCAGATCAGCGCCGACGAGGCGCTGGCCACCATCCGCGCCAGCCGCGCCCGGCTGGCCGAACGCGGCGAGGCGCTGCCGGACGAGGTCACCGCGCCGCTCGACCTGTACGAGGCCACGGTGCTCGCACGCAAGGGCGACATCGCGGCCGCGCTGCCGCTGATCGAGCGCAGCCGCAACGCGCTGGAGTCCGATGCGCGCACGCCGCCCGAGCGGCTGCGGCTGGGCCACACGCTGGGCGAGATCTACGAGGCGCTGGGCCGCCACGCCGACGCCGACCGCTACTACCGCATCGCGCTGCAGGCCCGCATCGACGGCGGCTATGCGCGCCACCCGGTGACGGCCTTCCAGTACATGGCCGCGGCGCTCAACCTGTCGGCCGGCGGGCGCACGGCCGACGCGCTGGCGCTGCTGGACGGCGCCCCCGCGTTCCCGCCCGCGCGCGGCGACGGCAGTGCCAACCCCGACCGCTATGCCGACCTGGTGCGCTTCGCGCGCGCCCGCACGCTGCTGGACGCCGGCCGTGCCGCGCCGGCGCTGGCGGCGCTGCCCGCGGCGATGCTGAAGCCGGGCGCGGACCGCGTCAGCCGCTACGACGCCCAGGTGGCGCTGGCGCTGCGCGGCGAGGCGCGCTGCGCACTGCAGCAACCCGCCGACGGCCTGGCCGACCTGCAGCGCAGCCTGGCGCTGGCGGCCGGCACGCGCGACGACCCGCTGGACACCGAGGTGGCCCGGCTGCACGCCGTGGCCGGCCTGTGCGCGCTGGCGCTGGGCGATGTGGCGATGGCGCGCCGCGAGGCCGCGGCGGCGCGCCGCGCATTCGGCGCCCGGCCCGCGACGGCGGACTACCGCCAGGCGCCGCTGCGCCGGCTGGACGCCGCGCTGGCCGCCCGCTGAAACCGGGGGGCCGGCGGGGCGCCGCCGTCACGCGACTGTCACGCCGCAGGGCCAGCATGGCCGGCTTCGTCCAACCGCCCTGCTCCCCCATGAAGTCCACCCGACTGTTCCAGGCCCTGACCGCGGCCTTCGCCCTCGCGCTGAGCGCCGGCGCCGCCAACGCCGGCGTGCTGGACGGCGCCAGCCAGGTCTGGTCCACCGCCCATGCGGGCGCGCCGGCCGGCTTCCTGTCCGAGATCGTCGCCTTCGACGCCGCGACCAGGACGCTGTGGGTGTCGGGCGTCAACGGCGTCAGCGTGCTGGACGCGCGCACCGGCAGCTCGCTGAGCTTCATCGACACCACCGCCTGGGGCTCGATCAACAGCGTGGCCATCCACAATGGCATCGCCGCCTTCGCCATCGAGGCCAGCGACCGCAAGCTGCCGGGCGTGGTGCAGCTCTACGACACCACCAGCCGCACGCTGCTGGCCGGCAACAGCACCATCGCGGTCGGCTCGCTGCCCGACATGCTGACCTTCACGCCCGACGGCAGCCGCCTGCTGGTCGCCAACGAGGGCACGCCCAACGCCGGCGACTACGGCACCCGCATCGGCACCAGCGTGCCGCGCATCTACGGCAGCGGCGCCAACGACCCGGTGGGCAGCGTCAGCATCATCAACGTCGCCAGCCGCTCGGTGGTGGCCACCGCGACGCTGGCCGGCGTGGCCCAGAGCGGCAGCCACATCCGCAACAACACCGGCATGGACTTCGAGCCCGAGTACATCGCCGTCAACGCCGCCGGCACGCAGGCCTACGTGAGCCTGCAGGAAGCCAACGCGATGGGCGTGCTGGACCTGCGCAGCGGCCAGTTCACGAAGGTGGTGGGCCTGGGCGCCAAGGACTTCTCGCAGGCCGGCAACGCCATCGACACGCTGAACAACGGCACGGTCAGCTTCCAGGCCGTGGCCGCCAAGGGCTTGTACATGCCCGACGGCATGGCCACGTTCCAGGCCAGCGGCAAGACCTATGTCGTGATGGCCAACGAGGGCGACTTCCGCGAGGACGACGCCGACCGCTCGGCCGCCAGCTCGGTGGGCGCCACCGGCGTGCTGGCCAACCTGCGCATCTCCAACACCGACTCCTCGGCCGGCAACCTGTATGCCGCCGGCGCGCGCTCGTTCTCCATCCGCGACACCGACGGCAACCTGGTGTTCGACAGCGGCAACACGCTGGACGTGCAGGCCCAGCTGGCCGGCCTCTACGACGACGGCCGCAGCCGCGACAAGGGCGTCGAGCCCGAAGGCGTGGAGCTGATGCAGATCGGCGGCAAGACCTTCGCCTTCATCGGCCTGGAGCGCACCACGACGGGCGCGGTGGCGGTGTTCGACATCGACCTGACCGACCCCAGCAAGACCAGCTTCGTGCGCATGCTGACCGTGGGCGGCCAGCTGCGCCCCGAGGGCCTGAAGGGCTTCACGATGGACGGCATGGCCTATCTGGCCATCGCCAGCGAGGGCGCGGACGGCGGCGTGGGCGCGGGCACCGCGCTGTTCGCGCTGGCGCCGGTGCCCGAGCCCAGCACCTACGCGATGCTGCTGGGCGGCCTGGGCCTGGTGGGCTGGATGGCGCGCCGCCGCAAAGCGGACTGAGTCATGCGGGCCGAGCGCCGGGCCGCTCCCAAGCCGGCCCGCCTTTGGCGATGTGCTCGCGGCTCGAGGCCGCGAGCATCGCCGTCCCCTGGGGGGCTGAGCCCGGACACGCTGAGCCCGGTGGGCTCGGCGTGCCTGGCGAAGGGCGGAGGCGCACGCCGAAGCGCGGTCTGCAAGACCGGTCAGGCCCGTTCGCGTTCAGCGTGACGGGACTGGACGAGGGGCCAACGTCCTCAACCAGAACGCCTCGTACTTGCGGTGCCAGCCGGCGGGCTTGACCACGCCGCCCATCGCATGCTCGCCGTCCGGGTCCAGGAACAGCTCCACCAGCGACTCCTTGCCCGCATCCAGCAGCTCACGGTAGACGTTGACGGTGTCCTGGTACAGCACGTTGGGGTCTTGCATGCCGTGCACCAGCAGCAGCGGCTTGCGCAGGCCCTTGGCCAGCGGCAGCAGCGAGTACTTGCGCAGCACGGGCTTGCTGCGGTCGACCTTGCCGATGGTGCGGCCGCTGTACCAGCTGTTGTAGTTCTCCCATTCGGTCGGGCCGGCGCCGGCGATGCCGGCGGCGAACAGGTCGGGCCGGGTGTACATCGTGTACTGGGTCTGGAAGCCGCCGAAGCTCCAGCCGTTCAGGCCCACGCGCGCGGCGTCCACGCCGAACTGCGCGGGTAGCAGCTTCACCAGGTCTTCCAGGTCCTCGGCCTGCGGCTCGCCGGGGCGCTCCCAGTTGGCGCCGGAGAACTTGCGGCCGTAGTTGCTGTGGCCGCGCGGGTCCACCGCGATGGTGACGAAGCCATGCCGGGCGGCCATGTACTGGCCGAACAGGTAGGCGGTGTTCTGGAAGCTGTCGACCTCGACGATGTGGCGGTCGTTCAGCGGCCCGCCGTAGACGTAGACGATGGCCGGGCGCTTGTCGGCGGCGGTCCAGCCGGCCGGCTTGAAGGCGTAGGCCTCGATGCGGTCGCCATGCCGGTTGCTGTAGCTGAAGCGCTCGGGCTGCAGCAGCTTCAGGTCGGCCCAGGCCTTGTCGGTGCCATCGGTCAGCGTGCGCGGTGCGGTCTTGCCGTCGGTGGCCAGCAGCTTGAGTTCCGGGCGCTTGGCCCAGTTGCCGGCATTGGCGCCAACCCAGCGGCCGTCGAACGAGGCCACCGCGGCGCGGTGGTATTCGCCCGGCGCGCCCAGCGCGGTCATCGCGCCGCTGGCCAGGTCAACGCGGAACAGGTTCATCGCCGCCGGGTCGCCGCGGTTGGCCAGCACGAACATCGTGCGGCTGTCGGGCGTGAAGCCCACCACCTGGTGGGCCTCGAACTCGCCCTTCAGCAGCGGGCGCAGCGCCTGGCTCGCCACGTCGATGCCGTAGGGCTGGCGCCAGCCGGCCTCGTCCAGCGTCAGCACCAGCGTCCTGCCGTCGGGCGTGAAGCGCGGCTGCAGCACGTTGACCACCTCATGGCCCACGTCGCCGCGGCGCTCCAGCACCAGCGCGGGCTTGGCGTTTTCATCGGCCTGGCCGAGGTAGACGCGCAGCAGCTCCTTCTCGCGCTCCCAGGTGGCGAAGGCATAGCGGCTGCCGTCGCGCGCCCAGGCCACCGGGCTGATCTCGAACCACACGTCGCCGCCCGCATGCGTGAACACCGGCGCGGGCTGCTTGCGCGGCGGCTCGGCGCCGGCCGGCACCTGGCGGATGTAGATCGCCATCGGCTGCAGCGTGCGCTTGTCGTCCGACACCTCGCGGTTGACCTTCTTGGCCGTGGCCCAGCGCTCGCTGTAGTTCATGATCTCCACCTGCCGGCCGGTCGGCGGCGGCACGGGCTTGCCGTCCGCGCCGGGCGGGTTCAGCGGCGCACGGGCCAGCAGCGACATCCAGCGGCCGTCCTCGCTGACCTGCGTCTCGGCGATGCGGTAGCGCTTCTGCTCATCGTCCGGGTGGATGAGGTCGCGGTTGAGCACCTGCAGCGCGGCGCGGTCGAAGCGGGCGCGCAGCAGGCGGCCGTCGTCGGTGTAGAGGAAGCCGCCGTCGTCGGGCGTGTAGGCCACGATGCGCAGCTCGCGCTGGGTGGTCAGCAGCGCCACGGGCGCGGCATCGCCCACCTGCCAGCGGTACAGCCCGCCGCGGTACTGGAAGATCAGCTCGTCGGCCTGGCGCGCCCAGACGAACTGCGCCGGGCCGGGGTAGAGGTCGGTGGGCTTGAGCTTGTCGCGCAGCAGCTTCTTCTTCAGCTCGTCGCGCAGCTCCCAGGTCTCGCGGGCCTTGTCCGCCGCCTTGTCGGCGGCCGACGCGGCCGAGGCCGCAGCCGCGGCGACCCCGGGCGTCTCGGCCAGCGGCTTGCCGGCGCGGCGGGCGGCCAGCGCCGCCATGGCCTTCTTCTCGGCCTCGGCCTCGGCCTTGTCGGCGGCCTTCTGGGCGTCGTCCCGGGCCTTCTTCTCGGCCAGCTCCTGCTTCACCTTCTCCAGCGCGGCGCGCTCCCACTGCGACAGGTCGACGGCCTCGCCGCGCAGGTAGGCCTGCTGGGCCACCTCCCGCGCCTGACGCTCGGCGTACTCGGTCTGGCGCTGCCGGAACTTCTTCTCGAAGCGCTCGGTGTCCTCCGGCGCATCGAAGGCCGCCATCAGCGGCGGCGACGTGAGGCGCTGGGTCCGGCCGGTGCGGGTGTCGTGCACGTACAGGTCCGCGCCCGGCTCGCCGGGCGGGTTCCACAGGTAGGCCAGGTAGCGGCCGCTGCGGCTGAAGGCGGCCTCCTTGGCGTCCGTGCCGCGGTAGGGCTCGGCGCGGAAGATCTGCTCCAGCGAGGCCACGCGGGGCGCGGCCGCGGTCTGCGCCTGCAAGGGCGCGGGCGTCGACAGGGCCGCGAGGGCCAGGGCAAGGGCCAGGCTGCCGGCGGCAGCGAAGGACACGGGCTTCAAGGGGGTCTCCTGAATTCACCCCCTAGGGTTAGGGGCGGCGCATTCTAGGGACGGCCCCGCCGGGTTTCGTTCGTCACCCCGTCACGCCCTCGCCGCGGCGCGGCGTCGCCCGCCGCTCACATCTGCCGGAACAGGTGCGCGCAGCTCTCCGCCACCAGCAGCGTCTCGCTGCCATGCTTGAGCCGGATCTGCATGCGGCCGCGGAAGTCGCGCGACACGCTGGCGATGGCGGTCACGTTGACCAGCGTGGAGCGGTGGATCTGCCAGAACTGCTGCGGGTCCAGCTCGTCGATCAGCTCCTTGAGCGGCTTGCGGATCAGCGCCTCGCCATCCTTCAGCGCCAGCCGCGTGTACTTGTTGTCGCTCTGGAAGAACATCACCTCGTCGACGGTGATGAGGCGCAGCGTCTGGCCCACCGAGGCGTTGATCCAGCGCAGCGGTGCGCGCCCGGCCGACGGCGGCGGGCGCTGGGCCAGCTGGTCCAGCACGCCGCCCAGCGCCGCGGGTGTCTGGCCCAGCCGCGCCTTCAGCCGCGTGATGGCGGTGAACAGCCGCGCGCCGGCCAGCGGCTTGAGCAGGTAGTCCACCGCGCCCTGGTCGAAGGCGGCGACGGCGTACTGGTCGTAGGCCGTCACGAACACCACATGGCTGCGCCCGCCCACCTGGCGCGCCACGTCCAGGCCGGTGGCGCCCGGCATCTCGATGTCCAGGAACAGGATGTCGGGGCGGTGCTGGTCCAGCAGGCGCAAGGCCTCCAGCCCGTCGGCCGCCTCGCCGACGATGCTCAGCTCGGGCCAGAGCCGGCCGAGCTGCTCCACCAGTTCGCCGCGCAGCGCGGCCTCGTCCTCGGCGACGACGGCGGTCGGGGCAACCAGGCTCATGACCGGGCAGGCTTTCTCATGGCAGTTCCAGCGTGAATTCGGTACGGCCGGGGCCGCTGTGGCAGGCGAGCGTCGCGCCCAGCACGGTCAGGCGCTCGCGCAGCGACGCCAGCTCGCCGTCCTCGGCGCACAGGCCGTCCTGGTCGAAGCCCAGCGTGATGCGCGCACCGCCGCCCACCTGCAGCCAGCAGCGCCGCGGCGGGCCCAGGCGCAGCGCGCGCTGCACCAGCGGCAGCAGCAGCATGGGCGGCAGCGGCGTGGCGCCCTGCGCGCCCAGCGGCGCGTCGAAGTCGGGCGGCGTGCCGCCGAGGTCGCGCAGCAGGTCGAGATAGCTCTCGATCAGCTCCACCTCGCCGGCCAGCGTGGCGCCGGCCATGCCGCCGGGCGACAGCTGCTGGTGCCGCGGCAGACGCGGCAGCGCCACGCGCAGGTGGCGGATCAGGCGCTCCAGCCGCGCGCTGGCGCCGGCATCGCCGCGGGCATAGGCCTGCTCCACGGCCACCAGCGCATCGAACAGCAGCGCCGGGTCGACCTGGGCCTGCAGCGCCGCCAGCTGCGAGGCCAGCGCGTGGCGGCGCAGCTGGCTGTGCTCCTGCAGCAGGTCCTGCACGGCCTGGTCCTGGCGGCGGCGCACGGCGCTGGACTCCAGCATGCCCACGACCATCAGCGCCGGCATGAAGACCCACAGCGTGTCGCCGACGATGGCGCCCACCCGCAGCACGTTGCACTTGGGCTTGCCATGCGTGAGCGCGTAGATGTCGCACAGCGAGGGCCAGGGCAGTGCCGCGGCCAGCGGATAGACGACCGCGATGGTCAGCGCCGAGCCCAGCAGCGTGGCCATCACCAGGCGCCGCCGCCGCGCCGGATGGATGGGGCTGCTGCGCGCGGCCGGCAGCCAGCACAGCAGCAGCACGACGCAGCTCAGCAGCGGCACCAGCAGGTGGCGCGCCAGCACCTGCGGCAGCTGGTCGCCCACGCGCAGCTCCAGCAGCGAGGTCAGGTCGATGGCGCCGAACAGCAGCGCCGCCGTCACGAACACCAGCAGCTCGCTGGCGCGCACCGAGCGCCAGGACTGCAGCACGTGGCCGATCAGGGTGCCCATGCGCGCGCTGCCGGCGTCGGTCGCCACGGGTGGGACGAGGGGCTTGCTCACGCCAGCGCCTCCGCCGGCAGGCTGACGCGGGCCACCACGCCGTGCGGCTGTGCGGCCTCCAGCGCCAGCGTGGCCGCGTCGCCAAAGCGCGCCGCCAGCCGCGCGCGGGTGTTGGCCAGGCCCACGCCCGCGCCGCCGCTGGCGCTGCCGAAGCCCTGGCCGGTGTCGGCCACCTCGATGGCCAGGCCCCCCTGCTCGGTCGCCGTCGCGCGGATGGAGATGCGCCCGCCCTCGGGCAGCGGCGACAGGCCGTGCTTGATCGCGTTCTCCACCAGCGTGGGCAGCACCAGCGTCGGCAGCCGCGCCTGCAGCAGCTCGTCCGGCGCGCTGATGTCGAAGGACAGGCGCTCGCCCATGCGCATCTGCAGGATGGCCAGGTAGTGGCGCACCAGTGCCAGCTCCTCGGCCAGCGTGGACTCGTGCCGGCGCATGCCCGGCAGCGCGGCGCGCAGGTAGGCGATCAGCGCCACCAGCATGTCGCGGCCGCGCTCGGGCCGGGTCTCGTACAGGCGCTTGACGTTGGCCAGCGTGTTGAACAGGAAATGCGGCTCGATCTGCGCGTTCAGCGCCGACAGCTGGGCCTCGGTCTGGCGCGCCTTGAGGGCCTCGCGCTCGCGGAACAGCCGGGTCAGCCGGTCACGGCCCTCGCGCTGGGCGCGGCTGACCCGCAGCAGCGCGTAGGCCATGCCGCCCAGCAGCATCCACAGCCCCACGGTGGAGGCCACCCAGCCGGGCTTGAGCCGCAGGTCCGGCGTGTCCATCAAGGCCGCGGCGTAGCGCAGGCCGGTGCCCGCAGCAGCCCCCAGCCCGACCGCCAGCGCCTGCACGGCCAGCGCCAGCGGCCGGGCGGGCCGCCAGGCGGCCAGCAGCGCCTCGGCCGCCGCCACCGCCAGCAGCAGCGACACGCCGGTCAGCAGCGACTGGCGGCTGAAGCGGATCAGCGCGTACAGCGAGTCGGCCAGGCTCTCGTCGCCCTGCCCCATCCACACCAGCGACCGCGACACCGCATGCAGCAGGCAGAAGTAGTAGACGGCCGCCAGCATGCGCAGGTTGCAGATGCGTCGAAAGGCTGGCAGCGGGCGGCGGTCCTCCATGGTGGCGATTCTCGACCGGCCCCGGCCGGGCGGGCCGGCGTGCGACGAAATGGCCGATTGGCGGCGCCAATTCGGCCGGCGCGGCTCACGCCAGGCCGCGGGCCGCGGCGATCAGCGCCTGGAGTTCGCGTTCGGAGGCCGTCGTGTCGCCCAGGTTGACCTCGATGAGGCGGCGCAGGTGGGTGATGGATTCCAGGTCGATGCTGCGGCACAGCACGCCGGCATGGTCGCCCTCCACATGGGCCAGCTCGCCGGCCATCGCGATGGCGGTGCCGCCCTCCCCGCCCAGCGGCAGCTTCACCAGGCAGGGCATGCCGGCCTGCGGCGGCGGGCCGGGCGGCAGCTGCAGCAGCACGCCCTTGAGCGAGATGTCGAGGACCTGGCAGTGCAGCCGCGCGTCGGTCGTGATGAGTTCGGCGCCGGCGGCAAAGGCGACGCGGGCGAATTGGCGGCGTTCGGTGCTCATGAGGGTCTCCGGGGGCGCCGCTGGGGCAGGCGGATGCTAGACGAAGGGCTCCAGCTCGGCGCTGCCGAACACCGTGCTGTGGTCCACGGCCTGCTGCAGCCGCTCGGGTGCCAGCGCGGCCAGGCCCATGGCCTCCAGCATGAACCAGGCGGCGCGCAGGAAGGCGACGGTCTCCTCGCGGGTGGCGTCGGCCTGCGTGGGCGCGTCGTCCCAGGCCCGGTCGGGCGCCTGGCGGGGCGCGACGACGGCCGGCCGGTGGGCGCGGGCGACGCGGGCCAGCAGTTCGCGGGTGTCCATGCTGGCGCTGGGAGCGTCGATCAGCCGCACCAGGTCGCCCAGCTCCTGCTCGGCGGCGGCCGCCAGCAGGCGGGCGGCCTGATCGGCGCCGCCGGCGAGGTAGAGGCCCGCGGCGAGGTCGACATATTCGAGCGCGGCAGAGAGCCGCTGGAGGTCAGGGTTGGACGCCATGGGCGCCGAGTCTAGGTCGTGTCAAGGGGCAACGGGCGGACAAACTTCACAGCCCATTGGCTATGCTGACCCATCCCCGACTGCCGCCAGGAGCCTCCCATGACCGACCGCCGCCAGCACCTCCAACACCTCGCCGCCCTGGCCGCGGCCGCGGCGCTGCCGGCCGTGGCGGCCGACGAGAAGGACGGCACCTACGACGAGGATTCCATCCTCAAGGCCGCCACCGACTTCTTCGGCCAGACCACCGAGGGCCTGGCCAAGGTGATCGAGAAGGCCTTCAAGGAGCAGGGCCGCCCGAACGCCTACATCAAGGGCGAGGAAGCCTCGGCCGCCCTCACCGTGGGCCTGCGCTACGGCGAGGGCGAGCTGCTGATGAAGGGCGGCGGCGCGGGCAAGGTGTTCTGGGCCGGGCCGTCCATCGGCTTCGACGTGGGCGCCAACGCGTCCAAGGTGTTCACGCTGGTCTACAAGCTGCCGCGGGCCAGTGCCATCTACCAGCGCTTCCCCGGCGTGGACGGGAGCCTTTACTACATCGGTGGCGCCGGCATCAACTACCAGCGCGCCAACGGCATCACGCTGGCCCCGATCCGGCTGGGCGTGGGGCTGCGCGCCGGCGCCAGCGTGGGCTACGTCCACTACCGGCGCGAGAAGACCTTCAACCCGTTCTGAGCCGGCGGCCGGTGGGCCGCAAACGCCGGAGTCTGCGCGCCATCAAGGCGGCTGCACGGCGGGGCTGGCAACCTGATCGTTTCTGCGCGCATGCCGACCACGCCGTTCCGGGCGGCAGGCGTAGACTGTAATTTCATCCAGCATTCGAGACCGCCGTGAGCACGACCATCGACCTTCCTCTGCAGGACATCTCCAGCGAAGTCCTCATCGAAAAATACGCCAAGGGGGGCGAGCTGCATGCCGACGAACTGCGTGAGCGGGTCGCCCGCGCGCTCGCCGCCGCCGAGAAGCCCGCCGACCGCGCGCAATGGACCGCCGCCTTCCTGGACGCGCAAAAGCGCGGCTTCGTGCCGGCCGGCCGCATCATGTCCGCCGCCGGCACCGAGCTGTCGGCCACGCTGATCAACTGCTTCGTGCAGCCGGTGGGCGACTCCATCGCCACCGCCGAGGACGGCGTGCCGGGCATCTACACCGCGCTGACCGAGGCCGCCGAGACCATGCGCCGCGGCGGCGGCGTGGGCTACGACTTCAGCCGCATCCGCCCGGCGGGCGCCTGGGTGGGTTCCACGCGCAGCCATGCGTCGGGCCCGATCAGCTACATGCGCGTGTTCGACCGCAGCTGCGAGACGGTGGAAAGCGCCGGCAGCCGCCGCGGCGCGCAGATGGGCGTGCTGCGCTGCGACCACCCGGACATCGAGCAGTTCATCCACGCCAAGGACCAGGGCGACCTGCGCAACTTCAACATCTCGGTGGGCGTGACCGACACCTTCATGGAGGCGGTGCAGGCCGACGGCCTGGTGGAGCTGGCGCACAAGGCCCAGCCCAGCGCCGAGCAGATCGAGGCCGGCGCCTACCAGCGCGGCGACGGCCAGTGGGTCTACCGCAAGGTGCGCGCCCGCGAGCTGTGGGACCAGGTGATGCGCTCCACCTATGACCATGCCGAGCCCGGCGTGCTGTTCCTGGACCGCATCAACGCCGACAACAACCTGCACTACTGCGAAACCATCGCGGCCACCAACCCCTGCGCCGAGCAGCCGCTGCCGCCCTACGGCTGCTGCTGCCTGGGCTCCATCGACCTGACGCGCTTCGTGCGCGAGCCCTTCTCGCCCAAGCCGGTGTTCGACGAGGCCGGCTTTGCCGAGGTGGTGGCCGTGGCCACGCGCATGCTGGACAACGTGCTGGACGTGACGCCCTGGCCGCTGCCGGCACAGGCCCAGGAGGCCGCCAACAAGCGCCGCGTGGGCCTGGGCTTCACCGGGCTGGGCGACGCGCTGGTGATGCTGAACCTGCGCTACGACACCCAGGAAGCGCGCGACATGGCCAGCCGCATCTCCGAGCTGATGCGCGACGCGGCCTATGCGGCGTCCAGCGACCTGGCCGCCGAGCGCGGCAGCTTCCCGCTGTTCAACGCCGACCTCTACCTGTCCGGCGGCAGCTTCGCGTCGCGCCTGCCGCAGGGGCTGAAGGACAAGATCCGCGCCCAGGGCCTGCGCAACTCGCACCTGCTGTCCATCGCGCCCACCGGCACCATCAGCCTGGCCTTTGCCGACAACGCCAGCAACGGCATCGAGCCGGCGTTCTCCTGGGCCTACACGCGCAAGAAGCGCCTGCCGCAGAGCGAGGGCGGCGGCTTCAAGGAATACCAGGTCGAGGACCATGCCTGGCGGCTGTACCGCCACCTGTTCGGCACCGACGCGCCGCTGTCCGACGCCTTCGTCACGGCGCTGGAGCTGAGCGCGTCCGACCATGCCGCGATGGTGGCCGCCGTGGCGCCCTACATCGACACATCCATCAGCAAGACGGTCAACGTGCCGGCCGACTACCCCTACGAGGACTTTCAGGACCTGTACATGCAGGCCTGGAAATCCAAGCTGAAGGGCCTGGCCACCTACCGGCCCAACAGCGTGCTGGGCTCGGTGCTGAGCGTCACGCCCGAGGTCAAGCAGCCCGAGCCGCTGCGCGCCGACCCCGGCGTGGACGGCACCAACCAGCGCCTGAAGGTGGAGCGCCTGCCGCAGGCCGTCGTCGCGTCGCTGCGCTGGCCCAGCCGCCCCGAGATGCCCGGCGGCAACCCGGCCTGGAGCTACCTGATCCAGCATCCGCACGGCGACTTCGCCCTCTTCATCGGCGAGCTGCCACTGGAGGGCCCCGACGGCGGCCTCTTCGGCCGCAACCTGCCGTTCGAGGTGTGGGTCAACGGCGCCGAGCAGCCACGCGGCCTGTCGGCGCTGGCCAAGACGCTGTCCACCGACCTGCGCACCAATGACGCGGCCTGGCTGCGCCTGAAGCTCGATGCGCTGGCCACCGTGGCCGAGGAGCGCGCCTTCGAGATGCCCATGCCGCCCGGCGGCGAGAAGCGCCTGTTCCCGGGCGTCGTCGCGGCGACGGCGGCCGTCATCCGCTGGCGCTGCGAGCAGCTCGGCGCCTTGGGCGAAGGCGGCCCCACGCCGGTGGTGGACGCGATGTTCAGCCGCAACGAGCCGCGCACCAGCGTGTCGGGCACGCTGGCCTGGGCGGTGGACGTGGACAACCCGGCCACCAACGAGCAGTTCACGCTGACGCTCAAGGAAGTGGTGCTGCCCACGCCGGAAGGGGGCAGCGTCACGCGGCCCTGCGCGATGGGCTTCTCGGGCAACTACCCCAAGGCGCTGGACGGCCTGGCGCGCCTGCTGTCGCTGGACATGCGCGTGATGGACCCGGGCTGGATCGCGATGAAGCTGCGCAAGTTGCTCAACGTGGGCGAGCCGCTGGGCCACTTCATGGCGCCGGTGCCCACGCTGAACGGCGAGCGCCGCCAGCAGATCTGGCCGTCCACCGTGGCCTATGTGGCGCGGCTGGTCATCCACCGCTACGCGATGCTGGGCATCCTCGACGAGGAAGGCCAGCCGCTCAACGACATGGGCCTGCTGCAGACCCCGGCGCCCAGGCTGGCCGCCGAGGTCGGCACGCTGCAGGTGCAGGCCGGCAAGCCCTGCCCGGAATGCGGCAACGCCACCATGATCCACAAGGACGGCTGCGACTTCTGCACCGCCTGCGGCTACGTAGGGCAGTGCGGCTGACGTGTGCGCCGCACCAAAACGTGAAAGCTCCTACGCATATCGTGAAAGTGCTTTCCCTGGGGACAGGGCGGCAGCAGCTATCCATAACGTGAAAGTTGCGCTGTCGCCAACCCAGAACTTACGCATTTAGTGAAAGTTCCGGATCGACCTTGGTGTCGTGGCATTGACGCATAAAGCGAAAGTTTCCGCGCCACCAATGTTCCCGTCCTAAGCAAGTGCCTTGATTGTGTAGCGACTGGGTGTTTGCCTGCGGGTTCACCGTCAATGCCCTCGCCGAATCATTGGATCCGCTTCTTGGGCCAACCTCGGCGGTTATCGGTTCGTTTCGTAGCGAGCCTGTTGTCGCCTCAATCGGGATTGCGTAGGGAGCGTGGGATGACTTTGCTGGCAGGGCCGTTGTTGCTTGCACAGCCATGTTCTCCCGGTCGCCAGCTAGCATCGCGGGGTTTAGCAGACCGAGAATTTATTGAACCTCAAGCTTTCTAGAAGCCATCGCCCGGTACCGGGTGAGGTCAGGTACAGGGTGACACCATTCAAAGCTACGGGCATGTACCCGCGCGGAAGCTTCGGGACGTCCGAAGCACGCTTCTATGCTGACGATGAAGTTGTCTTTGCAGTCACGCGCGACCTGACATGGAGCCGGGACGGTGACTTGCCTTATAGCGAGGTCGACTGGATGCAGCCAGAGCTAGTCCGCCTGCTAGGTGCGCTTATGTTCTGCGAGCGCTTTACCGAACGACGCTGCCGCTTTTACCCCATCGCTCATGGCGATGTTTTCGTCAGCGGGCAGCTGCTCGACTTTGCGTCTGCCTCCAGCGTGGACGCAGTGAAACGGGCTGTAGCCGGGACAGATCAGTTCACATCGCCGCCGAGGGAGCGCCCCAACAGCATCATGGATGGCCTGTTTAAGGCTTCTGAACTCAACATCCGCTGGTTGAGACGCTACTGGTACTCGATTTCCCCGAGCAATCTAGTGCTGATGCGTGCGATTCAGGCGCTGGTTAAGAGCGACATGCTGACGAACCATCATGAGTTCTATGAAGAGGCCGGCATCGCGGCGTTCATCGCGATGGATGCGACCTTTGAGCTCGTGCGTCGTCACCTTATGGCTCAAGGGGTCAAAACACCCACCGCCGTGGATGCGGGCAATTGGCTTCATGACACCTTTGATAGGCAATTCCGCTTACCTAAAGCAGAGCCAGCCCGCTTCTTCAGTGAGTTCTACGACCTCCGCATACAGACGATCCATCCCGGCAGCCGACATGGTGATTCGCCATTTGCCGTCATGGGAATCGACGACCAGATCCACCTTCGTCAAGCGTTGCCGGGGACTTTGGCGTATCTGTTGACCCAAGCGCACCCCCCAGATTTCTACGACCGGCTGAGAGAGGATCGGGCGGGGTCTAGCCCGAAGACTCGGCGCAGCGTTCTGCACGCTCAACCGCTTGCCGACGTTCGGGCCATGCGGCCCTCATCAGAGGTGTCCCGCCTGCGGGGTTTGAGCGGTGTTGGAGGCACCGCGGGCAAGCTGGCCCAGATGCGCCGAAGGGTTTTCGGGAGGCTTCGTTAAGTTTCTCCAGGGCTTGCGACTTTGGCCCCCTGTAAATCAACGTACTGAACCGTCACGACGGAGCTGCTCGCAGCAGCGTGGCGCTGCTCTATTTCGACGTTGCAGCAATGCGCTGAAGGATAAGTTCGGCTAGGTTCTGGGCTGACAGATCCTTTGCGTCCACATAGCCGTCAATAGAAAAGATGCCTTCGACCTGAGCATCGTCAAGCCTGACAAACATGATCTTGTCGTCGGACTTTCGCTTGATCAGATCTCGAATTGCTCGGAGTTCAAGACCGCACCACTCCTTATCCGCATAGTCTTTACTCAGGAAAACGACGAGCAGGTCAGACCTGTTGAGGTAGATGTCTTGCAGTAGGACGTCGAGATTCGGCCTTGCGAGCTGCGCTTGGTAGTCGAAGTCATAGAAGACCGAGTCCGGTGGCAGGCAAGAGCGGAGTGCGTCGACGGTGGCGGAGACGTACGGCCGCCGTTCTCCCGCGAACGACAGCGCAACTTTGAATCTGAGCTCCGAGATAGGTTGCGTTGACTTGTCAACCTTCTCAATCGATCGCTCCGCGTACAGCCGCTCCAGCGCCAGCAAAGACAGGGTGAACGGATCCGGGTTGATGCGCAAGACTCTCTCCCTACCCGGATTGCTGATGGAGAGATGGAACAAGAGATAGTTCAGCCAAATTGCAAGCGGGTTGTCATTCACTGCGACTGCCAATTTTCCCAGCGCACCACGCGCACGTTCGGAGTCACGTAGCTCCTCTACGGTCCGCGACTTAACCAATCTAGCCTCGCTCTCGTCAAACAGAGAACCGGCACGCTGCGCCATCCGAACAAACAGATCGTAGGCTTCCCCTTCCAAGATGCCCATGCATGAAAGCTCCGCGCCGCGGAGACCCCATTTGAGATCGCTCTCCACTACGTTCTTCGAAAAGCGGTCAAGCCCGCCGTCCCTTTCAATTGCGCCGTAGTACTGCCATAGCATGATGCCGTGATTGGGTCTTGCGACTGGTCGGGGAGGGGTACCGCCCTCCTGCTTCACATAGAAGAGCGAGAACGTCAGGGGGTGGAACTTCCCTGCTTCGGATTCAAACGCCTGTATAAGCCGCCTGAGCTCCTCGGTCTTCTCGGAAAGAGGCATGAAATCTCCATAGGTGAGCGACCAGTACGCCTGGGTCGCTGCAAGGCGCGCGACGATCCGCCTAGGCAGGCCGCGGCGCCAGTATGCCGACGTTCCGCAACTCGACTCGGTAGTGGGGCTCCATCGTTCGGCCGCGACCGTTCAGAGCGTTGCACGTGACAGCGCCGCTTCAGCGACCATTGCGCTTCCAAGATGAAGCAGGCAGCCCTGCTACTGGCGATCTGAATCGCCCCGGGTTCCGCGGAGGCCCGTTGGTTTAAGTCAGACGGTCGCGGC
>CAXDTK010000063.1:0-21127 GCA_963992225.1 uncultured Comamonadaceae bacterium
GATAGGAGTCCGTCTCGTGGGCTCGGAGATGTGTATAAGAGACAGCCCCCAGGGCGAGCGGCAGCGGCCCGCGCCCGGCGGACGCCGCGGCGTCGCGGGTGCCGAACACCTCGTCGGCCGCACGCCGCACGATGGCCGGCGTGACCTGCGCCTGGCCGCTGGCATAACCGCCCAGCAGCGCGCGGTCGCACAGCAGGTTGATGCGCCGCGGCACGCCGCGCGTGAGGCGGTGGATGAGGCGCAGCGCCCGGCGGTCGAAGGGCAGCGCGCCGGTCAGACCGGCCACGGTCAGGCGGTGGCGCACGTACTGCGCCGTCTCGGCCTCGGACAGCGCGCCCAGGTGGAAGCGCGCGATGACGCGCTGCGCCAGCTGCTCCAGCTCCGGCCGCGCCAGCATGCCGCGCAGCTCGGGCTGGCCGATCAGCACCACCTGCAGCAGCTTGCGCTCGGCCGTCTCCAGGTTGGTCAGCAGGCGCAGCTGCTCCAGCACGTCGGCCGACAGGTTCTGCGCCTCGTCGATGATGAGCACGTTGTTGCGGCCCGCCGCGTGCTGCGCCAGCAGGAAGGCGTTCAGCGGGTCGACATAGTCCTTCACGGTGCGCGCGCCGGCGGGCACCGGCACGTGGAACTCGTCGCAGATGGCCTGCAGCAGCTCCGTCACCGTGAGCTTGGGATTGAAGATGTAGGCGACGTTGCAGTTCGCCGGGATCTGCTCCAGGAAGCAGCGGCAGACGGTGGTCTTGCCGGCGCCGATCTCGCCGGTCAGCAGCACGAAGCCACCCCCGCCGCCCAGCCCGTACAGCAGATGGGCCAGCGCCTCGCGGTGGCGCTCGCTCATGAACAGGTAATGCGGGTCCGGCGCGATCGAGAACGGCGCTTGTCTCAAGCCGAAGAAGGGCGCGTACATGGGGCGGCAGGATAACCACCCTGCCCCAGGTCCACGCCCGCCCGGCGCGGCGCTCAGACCTGCGGTGGGTCGGTCTCGCGCTCGGGGTGGCGGTGGCGCGCCAGGCCGGCGATCAGCGCCTCGGCGCCCGCGGCGGCATCGGCCGTCACGGTGATGCCGGGGTCGGCCTCGCCGCCGGGCAGCGTGGGCGAGGCCTCCGCCAGGTCCAGCAGCTCGGCGCCCGCCCCCAGCGCCAGGATGGGCTTGCAATGGCGGTACTGGTCGCGGATGCCCGCCATCGCATGGCCGTCGGCCGCCAGCATGTTGACGGCGGCCTCGCCGTCCGGCAGCACCAGGCCGTCGAACAGGAAGGCCGGCTCGTTCTCCAGCGAGGCGTCCGCCTCGATGGCGACGCCGTCCGCCGTGGCCACCGGGCCGATGCGCGGCGCAATGAAGCGCGGCACCGCGCCGGCGGCGAACAGCGCCGCATGCACGTCGGCCGCGCTCTGGCCCAGGCAGCCGTCGGCGACGAACACGGCCACCTTGCGGCCGCGCACCGAGCCGTCGCCCGGCCGCGCCATCAGCGACAGCGCCGGCGACCGCTTCACCTCGGGCTTGACGGCCTTGGCCAGCGCCCGCGGCATGGGCTCGGGCAGCGCCGCCATGTTCAGGCCCTCGGCCACCTCGGCGGCCAGCGCCTCGGAGGCGTTGCGCAGCATGGCCACCACGCGCTCGCGGATGGCCGGCACGGTCACCTTGCTCAGCTCGAAGCGGAAGGCCGCCGCGATGTGGGCCTGCTCCACCGGCGTCTGGCTGTCGTAGAACAGCGCGGCCTGGTTGTAGTGCTCGGCGAACAGCTCGGGCTTGGCCCGCACCTTGTCCTGCTCCTCGCGGCCGCGCAGCCGCGCCGCCACCGACGTGAAGCCCTGCGCCGCGCCGGCCTGGAAGGGGCAGCCGCCGCCCAGCGAGTTGGGCTCGTAGGCGACGCGGCCGCGGTGGATGGCCTGGCGGTGCATGCCGTCGCGCTGGTGGTTGTGCACCGGGGCGATGGGCGAGTTGATCGGGATCTCGTGGAAGTTGGGCCCCCCCAGCCGGCTGATCTGGGTGTCGACGTAGGAGTGGATGCGGCCGGCCAGCAGCGGGTCGTTGGAGAAGTCCAGGCCCGGGATGATGTTGGCCGTGCAGAAGGCGACCTGCTCGGTCTCGGCGAAGAAGTTGTCGGGGTTGCGGTTGAGCACCATGCGACCCACCGGCTGGATGGGCACCAGCTCCTCGGGCACGATCTTGGTGGCGTCGAGGATGTCGAACGAGAACTTGTCGGCCTGCTCCTCGGTGAACACCTGCAGGCCCAGCTCCCACTCGGGGTAGGCGCCGCTCTCGATGCGCTCCCACAGGTCGCGGCGGTGGAAGTCGGGGTCGGCGCCGGAGATCTTCACGGCCTCGTCCCACACCAGCGAATGGGTGCCGAAGCGCGGCGTCCAGTGGAACTTGACGAACACCGACTCGCCCACCTCGTTGACCAGCCGGTAGCTGTGCACGCCGAAGCCCTGCATGGTGGCGTAAGAGCGCGGGATGGCGCGGTCGCTCATCACCCACATCAGCATGTGGGTGGACTCGGGCATCAGCGAGACGAAGTCCCAGAAGGTGTCGTGGGCGCTGGCGGCCTGCGGCATCTGGTGGTGCGGCTCGGGCTTGACCGCATGCACGAGGTCCGGGAACTTCATCGCGTCCTGGATGAAGAACACCGGCATGTTGTTGCCCACCAGGTCCCAGTTGCCCTCGTCGGTGTAGAACTTGACGGCAAAGCCGCGCACGTCGCGCGCGGTGTCCTTGCTGCCGCGCTCGCCCTGCACGGTGGAGAAGCGCACGAACACCGGCGTGATCTTGCCGGCGGCCTGGAAGGGCGCGGCCTTGGTGAGGTGGGGCAGCGCGTCGTAGCACTCGAAGAAGCCATGCGCGCCGGAGCCGCGCGCATGCACGATGCGCTCGGGGATGCGCTCGTGGTCGAAGTGCGTGAGCTTGTCGCGCAGGATGAAGTCTTCCAGCAGCACCGGCCCGCGCACGCCGTACTTCAGCGAGTTCTGGTTGTCGGCGATGGCCACGCCCTGGTTGGTGGTCAGGCGCTGGCCGCTGCCGTCCACGCGCACGCGGTCCAGCGGGCCGGTGGTGGGGCTGCCGCCCTCGGCCGCCACGCCGCCGGTCTTGGCCGATGCATTGGCCTCGCTCAGCGTGCTGCCGGTGGGCAGGCGCGACGGCGGCGTGGTGGTGGCGCCGCCCGGCGGGCGCTGGCCGTTGTCATGGCCATGCTCCGCGGCCTTGTTGGCATTGAACGGCATGGCCGCGGCCATCGCGCCGGTCTCGGCCATCTTGCGCGCCGCGGCATCGCCGTCGACCGGCGCGGCCGGGCTGGCGGGGCCGCTGTCGGTGTTGCGGGCGGCCGCCTTGGCGGCGCTGGCCGATGGAGCGGCGGCGCCGCGGGCGGTCTTGCGGGGAGTGGGCATGGAAGCCTCCGGTGAACGAACGGTGGGAAGCGCCGCAACGGCGCCGTCGGGGGTGGCGGCACCGCCGCGCGGCGGCGGCGGCGAAGGGGGTCGGTGGCCGCGCTCAGGGCGCGGCGTCCTTCAGGTAGCGCGCCACGTCGTCGGCGCGGTCGCCGACGCGGGCCACCGCCTCGCGCAGCTGCTCGGGCGTCACGCCGAACCGGGTGCTCCAGTCGCGCAGCTCGTAGTCCTCGTGCAGGTTGATGCGCTGGCGGTCCTGGCCGCCGGATCGGGTCTTGTCGTCGGACATGGGGGCTCCTGGTTCAACGTTTCGGCGGCTGGGCGGCGCCGGGTGCGGCGTCGGTGGCTTGCGCGGCGGCGGATGCGCTGTGCTGCTCGCGCCAGCGCCCGAAGTCGTCGGCAAAGCGCTGGTAGCGCTGCTGGCGCCAGTGCGGGTAATGCGCCGCCAGCTCGCGGGCATGCTCGTCGCGCAGGCGCCGGTAGTCGGCATCGTCGGGGTGGGGCGCCAGCCCCTGGCCATGCGCAAAGCGGGCCTCGAAGTCGTAGCCATGCGGCCGCGGCGGCGTGGCCGGGCGCCAGTCGCCGTAGTTGCTGCCGGCGGTGCTGCGTTCGCCGTCGCCCGTGGGGTAGACGTGGGGATGGAAATCGGGTCGGTGGTTCATGGCGCTGGGACGCTGTCGGGACCGCCCCGTCCGGCAAGCCATGTGCCAGCCCGTGCCGCGTGGCAAGGCACGGCGCTTGCCACGGCGGGGCTTCCAACCAGGAGGCTCCCGTGCGCGCACTCACCTACCACGGCACCCGCGACGTCCGCGTCGACAACGTGCCCGATCCCATCCTGCAACACCCCGAGGACATCCTGCTGCGCGTGACGGCCACCGCCATCTGCGGCTCGGACCTGCACATGTACCGCGGCAAGGTGCCCGGCCTGAAGGACGGCGACGTCCTGGGCCACGAGTTCATGGGCATCGTCGAGGAGGTGGGCGCCGGCGTGACCCGCGTGAAGCCGGGCGACCGGGTGGTGATCCCCTTCGTCATCGCCTGCGGCGCCTGCTACTTCTGCGAGCGCACGCTGTTCGCGGCCTGCGAGACCACCAACGACGGCCGCGGCACGCTGATGAACAAGAAGCAGCTGCGCCCGGGCGCCGCGCTGTTCGGCTTCACCCACCTGTACGGCGGCGTGCCCGGCGGCCAGGCCGAGTTCGTGCGCGTGCCCATGGCCAACACCGGGCCGCTGCCCATCCCCGACGTGCTGGCCGACGAGCAGGTGCTGTTCCTGTCCGACATCCTGCCCACCGGCTACCAGGCCGTGGTCAACGCCGAGGTGGGCCCGGGGCACACGCTGGCCATCTTCGGCGCCGGTCCGGTGGGCCTGATGGCGGCGGCCAGCGCGCGGCTCAAGGGCGTGGAGCGCATCTTCATGGTGGACCACCACGAGGACCGGCTGCGCTTCGCGGCCGACACCTACGGCGTGGAGCCCATCAACTTCGACAGCGTCGACGACCCGGCCCAGGCCATCATCGAGGCCACGCAGTTCCGCGGCGTGGATGCCAGCATCGACGCGGTGGGCTTCGAGGCCAAGGGCAGCACGGTGGAGACGGTGCTGACCACGCTCAAGCTGGAGGGCAGCAGCGGCGAGGCGCTGCGCCAGGCCATCGCGGCCACGCGGCGCGGCGGCATCGTCAGCGTGCCGGGGCTGTACGCCGGCTTCATCCACGCCTTCCTGTTCGGCGACGCGTTCGAGAAGGGCCTGCAGTTCCGCATGGGGCAGACCCATGTGCAGCACCACATGCCGGAGCTGCTGGAGCACATCGCCAACGGCGCGCTGCGTCCGGAGGTGATCGTCAGCCACCGGCTGGGGCTGGCCGATGCGGCACGCGGCTACGAGATGTTCGACAAGAAGATCGACGGCTGCCGCAAGGTCATCCTGACGCCGGGGAAGGGAGCCGCCGCTTGAAGGTGGAAGAACTGACCCACGCCGAGCGGCTGGTCGACGCCGCCAGCGGCGCCACCAAGGGCGACATCGCGCATTACTACGACCGCGTCGCCGACTGGCTGCTGCCCGAGCTGAAGGGCCGGCCCGCGGCGCTGCTGCGGGCGCCCGAGGGGGTGGGCCGTGAGACCTTCTTCCAGAAGCATGCGGGCCACGCGGCCTGGCCCGGCGCCCGCGTGCTGGATGCCGCCCTCTGGCCCGGCCACGAGCCGCTGCTGGCGCTGCCCGGCCGCACCGCGCTGCGCAGCGCCGTGCAGATGAACACGCTGGAGTTCCACACCTGGAACGCGCGCATCGCGACGCTGGGCAAGCCCGACCGGCTGGTGTTCGACCTCGACCCTGGCGACGGCGTGGCCTGGCCCGACGTGCGCCACGGCGCCCGCTACGTGCGCGAGCTGCTGGAGGCGCTGGGCCTGCGCAGCTGGCTCAAGACCAGTGGCGGCCGCGGCCTGCATCTGGTGGTGCCGCTGGCGGCGCGCTGGCCGGTGGACACGGTACGCGGCTTCGCCAAGGCGGTGGTGCAGCGGCTGGCCGCCGAGCACCCCGACCGGCTGGTGGCCCGCAGTGGCTCGACCCACCGCGTGGGCCGCATCTTCGTGGACTACCTGCGCAACGGCGAAGGCGCCACCACGGTGGCCGCCTACTCGTTGCGGGCGCGACCCGGGCTGGGTGTGTCCATGCCGCTGGCCTGGGAACAGCTGGCCGCGCTGGACGGCGCGGCGCAATGGACGCTGGGCAATGCGCTGGACCACCTGGCCCTGCGCAAGCTCGACCCCTGGGCCGAGCTGCCCCAGGCCCGGCAGTCGCTGGCCGGGCCGATGAAGGCGCTGGGCTGGCGGCCCGGCTGAGCCGGCGCCGCCAGGCGCTTCGTCAGCCCTGCTGCTCGGACAGGAAGATTTCGACGCGGCGGTTGGCCGCGCGGCCGGCCTCGGTGTCGTTGCTGGCCACCGGCTCGCGCGAGCCGCGGCCGTCAACCCGCATGCGCGAGGGGCTCACGCCGCGAGCGCTCAGGTAGTCGCGCACGGCCAGTGCGCGGTCGCGCGACAGCGGCTCGTTGATGGCGTCGCTGCCGGTGCTGTCGGTGTGGCCCACGACCGTCACGATGACGTTGGGGTCCAGGTTGCGGCCGATCTCGTCGAGCACGGGGCGCATCTGCGGCTTGATGTCGGCGCGGCCGGTGTCGAAGGACACGTCGCTGGGCACGTTCAGCTTGAGGCGGTTGTCGTCGGTGCGCGCCACCTCCACGCCGGTGCCCTGGCTGGCGCGGGCCAGTGCCTCGCGCTTGTCTTCCATGCGCTTGGACCACAGGTTGCCGGCCACCGCGCCGACCACGCCGCCGATGGCCGCGCTGCGGCCCGCGTTGCCGCCGGTGGCCGAGCCGATGACGGCGCCCGCCACCGCGCCGATGCCGGCGCCCTTGGCAGTGCCTTGTTCACGCTCGCTCATGGACGAGCAGCCGGCGGCCAGCGTCAGCAGGGCCGCCAGGGCCAGCGTGCCGGTGCGGCGCGGGAAGGTGGGAGAGGTGAGGATGTGCATGAAGGTCTCCGGTTGGACTGCCGGCATCGTCCGGCGGGGCAGCGCCCCGGCCTGTCGTCGGCTACCGCGGCGCCGTGTAGGCGCAATCCTACAAAATGGGAAAGCCGCCGGGCTGCGGCGGCTTTGGCGAGCGCAGGACGCGTGCGCGCGTCAGACCTTGCGCGTCGTGGCGTGCACGTCCTTGTAGGCCTCGCGGGCATTGCCGATGGTCTTCTGCGCCTTGCCTTCCACCTGAGTGGCGGCGCCCTTGACCTGCTGCTCGGTGCTGCCCACGGCCTCGCCCAGCTTGCGCTGCGCCTTGCCCGCCACGTCCTTCACGGTGCCCTTGATCTGGTCGCTGTTCATGCCGTACTCCTTGGCTGTGCCGTGCGACGGGATGTCCACGACGTCCTGCCAAAGATAGGCCGCACGCCGGCAACGCGCGACCAGCGGGCAACGGGCCTGCGGGTGAGCGCCGTCCTACCGCGCGCCAGCCGTCGCGCCACTGCGCGGCTTCGCACAGCCGCGCTGCCGGTCCTCCTACGCGGGCTGCGCCTGCCGTCCGCTGGGCCGGCCACGGCGCTTCCCCGATGCTTGGCGCACCATTTCAGGAGAACCCCATGGGCAAGTACTTCCTCGCTTGGCTGCTCGGCGTCCCGGGCATCGTGCTGCTGCTGGTCTATCTGTTCTTCCGCTGACCGGCAGGCGGCGCCACCGGCTCAATGGCCGGTGGCCGCCAGCTGCGCGACCGCGGCGATCAGCGCCTCCGGCGCTACCGGCTTGGCCAGGTGCAGCTGGTAGCCCGCATGGATGGCCCGGTCCGTGTCGTCGCGGCCCGCGAAGGCCGTGAAGGCCGCCGCCGGCACGCCGCCACCCGCCTCGGGCGGCAGGGAGCGCACCTGGCGGATGAATTCGTAGCCGTCCTGCATGGGCATGCCGATGTCGCTCAGCAGCACGGCCGGCCGGGCCTCCTGCAGCAGCCTCATGCCCTCGGCGGCGGACGCCGCCGTGCGCACATGGGCGCCGGCACCCTGCAGCACGCGCGCGGTGATGGCGCGCACATCGGCCTCGTCGTCGATCAGCAGCACCTCCAGCCCGTGCAGCGCCGACGGCAGCGCGGTGGCGGTCTGCCGCACGGCCGGCGCCTCGACCACATCCGGCAGCGCCGGCAGCATCACCGCGAAGCTCGCCCCCTGGCCCGGGCCGTCGCTGTGGGCCTGCACGGTGCCGCCGTGCAGCTGCACCAGCTGGCGCACGATGGCCAGGCCGATGCCCAGCCCGCCGTGGCGGCGCGTGGTGGTCGCGTCCTGCTGCCGGAAGCGCTCGAACAGCTGCGGCACGAAGCCCGGCGCGATGCCCTGCCCCGTGTCGCTGACGGTGAACACCGCCTGCTGGCCGATGCGGGCCAGCGACACATCGATGCGCCCGCCGGGCGGCGTGAACTTGATGGCGTTGTCCAGCAGGTTGGCCACCACCTGCTGCAGCCGCGCCGGGTCGCCCATCACCCAGCTGGCCGCGTCGCCGAAGGCGGGGCGCAGCGCCAGGCCCCGCGCGGTGGCGGTGGGCAACGCCGAATCGATGGCCGCGGCGAGCACGCCGTCGAGCTCGATGCGCTGCAGGTCCAGCCGCAGCTGCCCGGCCTCGATGCGGGTCATGTCCAGCAGGTCCTCGATCAGCTGCACCTGCAGCCTGGCGTTGCGCGAGATGGCCTCCAGGCCGTGCCGCAGCGTGTCGGCGTCGAAGTTGCCGCGCTCCAGCACATGGGCCCAGCCCAGGATGGCCGACAGCGGCGTGCGCAGCTCGTGCGACAGCGTCGCCAGGAACTCGCCCTTGGTCCTGCTGGCCCGTTCGGCCTCCGCGCGCGCCAGCTGCGAGGCCCGCAGCGCGTCCTCGCGGGCGCGCTCCTCGGCGCGGCGGGCGGTGATGTCCTGGGTGAGCTTCAGGAAGCCCAGCAGCTCGCCGCCGGCGCCACGCAGCGCGGTCAGCACGACGGCCACGTCGATGAGGCGGCCGTCCTTGCGCACCCGCTGGCCCTCGCCCTTGTACTCGCCGGTGTCGGCGGCCACCCGCAGCTCGTGCTCCGGCTGGCCGCGCGCCCGGTCCTCGGGGGTGAAGATGGTCGCGAACGGCATGCCCACGGCCTCGGCGGCGGTGTAGCCCTTCATCAGCTCGGCACCACGGTGCCAGGAGTTGATGCGGCCCTGCTCGTCGATGGTGTAGATGGCGTAGTCACGCACGCCCTGCAGCAGGGCCTGCAGCGTGGCCGTGCGTGCATGCAGCAGGCTCTCGACTTCATTCAGCCCCGGGCGGGCCGGATCAACTGGCATTGGTGCCCCCAAACAGTCTGGATCGATCGCTGGACGGCTCGCCACCCGCAGGCGCCGGCCGTCTTGTCGTTGTTCCGGGTTCGAGGGCGTCTTGTCGCGCCCTGTCGATGGTTCCCGCCGGGCAGCGCCGGAAGACTAGCCGACTCCGCCTGACGGAAGAGTTTGCCGATTCCCAGCCTGCACCGATCGACCCTGTGCCGGCGATTATGACCAGCCCCCGCTACCGGCGAATCCCATGGGCGATGACTGGGTCGCACCGTCCGGCAGGCGACGTGCCAGGGCCGGGCACCGCCCTTGCCGCGGCCCGGCACCCATCCAGGAGAACGCCATGCCCACCATTGCCGAGATCATGTCCACCGGTGTCCAGACCATCCAGCCCCAGGACAGCCTGCGCCGCGCCGCCGAGTGCATGCGCGAGCTGGACGTGGGCGCCCTGCCCGTCTGCGACGGCGAGCGCCTGCTGGGCATGCTGACCGACCGCGACATCGTCGTGCGCGCGCTGGCCGACGGCCTGAACGCCGACGAGGCCTGCGTGTCCGACATCATGAGTCCCGAGGTGCAGGTGCTGCTGCCCACCCAGGACGCCGAAGACGCCAAGCGCCTGATGGGCGACCGCCAGGTGCGCCGGCTGCCGGTCGTGGACGGCGACCGCCGGCTGGTGGGCATCGTGTCGCTGGGCGACCTGGCCACCCGCGAGACCGGCCACATCGACCGCGCGGTGCGCGAGATCTCGGAGCCCGGCACCGCGACGGCCTGAGCGGGATCGCGGGACCGCGGCCGCGCGCCGCGGCGGCGTCAGCGCAGCGGGGCGGCCGCGTCGGTCTGCTCACCCATGCGCTCGCGCGGGGCGCTGCCGGCGCGCAGCTGCGCCTCGTGCCGGCACACCGCCTGGCCCATCGCGCGGCGGGCCTCGCCGTCCAGCAGCACGCGCATGGTCGGGAACAGGTGCTCCTCCTCTTCCTTGTGGTGGTGACGGGCCTGCTCCTCCAGCACCTTGCACTTGGGCTGGAAGGTGGTGTCGTCGGGCGCCAGTGCCAGCAGATCGGCCAGCAGGCGCTTCAGCGACAGGTGCTCCTCCAGCGATTCGAGCAGGATGTCCTCGGTGCGGCCGGCGTGCACGCGCGGGTAGACGATGTCCTCCTCGGCCAGCAGGTGCACGGCCAGCTCGTCGCCGGCACGCGCCAGCAGCTCGGCGCGCTCCTCGGGCGTTGCGGCCTCCACCAGCGTCAGCAGCAGCCGCTCCAGGCGGCGGTGCTGCGCGATGAGCAGGGCCACGACCTCGTCGTCGATGTCGGTGTCGGTGCTGGTCGGCATGGCGGAACCTCCTGGTCCTGAGTCGTGAGTTGGGGCCCGCCCAAGGCAGGCCGCGTGCCCGCACCGGCTGACGGCAAACGCTGCGGCAAGGCCGGCAGGCACCGGTCTTGCCGACACAGCCCATGAAACCCCTGCTGCCTTTGGCCACCGCCCTGCTGCTGGCCGGCTGTGGCGAGATCGCCAGGCTGCCCCCCGGCGCCGACACCGGGCCCCGGCCCGTGCTGGCCGAGCCGGTCCGCACGCTGGTGCCCACCGTCCATATCGCGCCGGCCCGGCCCTGGGCCGAGGGCGAAGCGCCCGTGGCCGCCGCGGGGCTGCAGGTGCAGGCCCTGGCCCGCGGGCTGGATCACCCGCGCTGGCTGCACCTGCTGCCCAACGGCGACGTGCTGGTGGCCGAGACCAACGCGCCGCCGCGGCCCCAGGACGGCCAGGGCCTGAAGGCCTGGGTGGCCGGCAAGCTGATGGCGCGGGCCGGCGCGACGACGCCCAGCGCCAACCGCATCACGCTGCTGCGCGACGCCGACGGCGACGGCCGCGCGGAGCTGCGCGAGGTGTTCGCGGACGGCCTGAACTCGCCCTTCGGCATGGCGCTGGTGGGCGACCGCTTCTACGTGGCCAACACCGACGGCGTGCTGGAGTTCGCCTACCGCCCCGGCCAGACGCGGCTGGCTGCGCCGCTGCGCACCCTCGCCCCGCTGCCGGCCGGGCCGCGCAACCACCACTGGACCAAGGCCTTGATCGCCAGCCGCGACGGCAGCCGGCTCTACGCCACCGTCGGCTCCAACAGCAACGTCGCCGAGCACGGCATGGCGGCCGAGGCAGGCCGCGCCGCGATCTGGGAGCTTGACCGCGCCAGCGGCGCGAGCCGGCTGTTCGCCACCGGCCTGCGCAACCCCAACGGCATGGCCTGGCTGCCCTCGCCGGACGGCGGCGCGCCGGTGCTGTGGACGGTGGTGAACGAGCGCGACGAACTGGGCAGCGACCTGGTGCCCGATTACCTGACCGCGGTGCAGGACGGCGCTTTTTACGGCTGGCCTTACAGCTGGTACGGCGCCCATGTGGATGCCCGCGTGCAGCCGCCGCGGCCCGAGCTGGTGGCGCAGGCTCGCGTGCCGGACTACGCACTGGGCGCCCATGTCGCCGCGCTGGGCCTGGCCGCGGCCGGCAGCAGCCCCGTGGCCGCGGCGCTCGCCGGCGCGAGCGCGGGCGGCGGGGTGTTCGTGGGCCTGCACGGCTCCTGGAACCGCCAGCCGCGCTCGGGCTACAAGGTGGTGTACGTGGGCTTCACGGCCGGCCGGCCGCAGGGCGCGCCGGTCGACGTGCTGACCGGCTTCGTCGATGACCAGGGCCAGGCGCGCGGGCGCCCGGTGGGTGTGGCGCTGGATGCGCGCGGCGCGCTGCTGGTGGCCGACGACGTGGGCAACACCGTGTGGCGGGTGGCGCCGCGCCGCGAAGACGCCGCGCCACCCGCCCCCGATCAGCGGTAGACCGACTGGCCACCCGCCTGGGTGCGCCAGTGCTCTTCCAGGTGGGCCGCATCCTCGGCATTGCGCGGGCGCACGCCCATCAGGATGCCGCCCTGGCGGATGCCGGTCTCGTACTCCTTGACGCGCTCCTCGGGGATGCTCCAGCCGATCAGCGCGCCGACCAGGCCACCGGCCGCGCCGCCCGCACCGGCACCGGCCAGGCCGGCCGCCAGCGGGCCGGCGATGACCAGGCCCAGGCCCGGCAGAGCCAGCGTGGTGCCGACGGCCGCGATCGCCGCCGCGATGGCGCCCACCGTGCCGCCGATGCCGGCACCGATGCCGGCGCCCTCGGCGGCCTTGTTGCCCAGCTCGGTCTCGCGGCCGGCGGCGTCGCCGAAATGGCGCTGGCGGGTTTCGTCGGACATCACGACGTCCACGTCCTTGGACGTGTAGCCGCGGTCGACCACGCCCTGGTAGGCGCGCTCGGCGCTGTCACGATCGGGGAACAGGCCGGTCAGGTGGGTTGTGTCGTTAGCCATGGTTTCTCCAATGGAGGGATGAGGGAGCCTGGGTCATGGCAAGCGCCGGTCCCGCGGGGCGCCGACAGGAACGTCCATTGCCGGCCCAACACCGCAGACCGCGGCACGGCACCGAGCCGGCCAGCGGCTGACCCACGCTTCAGCTGAAAGGATTTCGCCATGTCTCGACACGATGACCCGGGCCGCCGCTCCAGCGGCCAGCAAGCCAACTACGGCGAGCACGAACGCAGCCGCCAGGGCGGCAACGCCCAGCAAGGCGGCGACGAGCACGACAGCCACCAGCAGTTCGCCCAGAGCGGCAACCGCGGCCAGCAGGGTGGCATGGGTGACTACAGCGACTCCCGCGACTACTACCAGGGCGGCACCTTCCGCGAGCAAAGCTCGCAGGCCGGCGGCTCGGGCAGCTACGGCGGCCAGGGCGGCTACGGCCAGGGCTCGGGCGGCCAGAGCTACCAGGGTGGCGGCAGCCAGGGCGGTCAGAGCGGCAGCTACGGCAGCCAGGGTGGCGGCAGCTACGGCGGTCAGGGCGGTCAGGGCGGTCAGAGCTACCAGGGCGGCAGCCACGGCAGCCAGGGTGGTTATGGCGGCCAGGGCGGCAACTACGGCAGCCAAGGTGGCAGCTACGGTGGTCAGGGGGGCTATGGCAGCCCGAGCGGCAGCAGTTACGGCAGCCAGGGCAGCCAGGGTGGTCAGAGCTACCAAGGCGGTAGCCAGGGCGGCTACGGTGGCGGCATGCAGGCCGGCCAGGGCGGGTACGGCCAGGGCGGCCATGGGGGCTACAGCCCGGGCGGCGGCTACGGCGACCAGGGTGGCTTTGGCCAGGGCTCGGCCGGGCAGAGCTACCAGGGCGGCGGCATGCAGGGCATGAGCCACCAGGGCGGCGGCCACCAGGGCAGCTACCAGCCGGGCCTGCACGGCGGCTACCAGGGCGGCCAGGGCAGCCAGGGTGGCTACGGCCAGCAGGGCTTCGGCAGCGCCTCGGCCGGCCAGGGCAGCGAGTACGACCCCGACTACCACCAATGGCGCAGCGAGCAGCTGCGCACGCTGGACTCGGACTACCAGAACTGGCGCCAGGACCGCTACAAGAAGTTCTCGGACGAGTTCAACAGCTGGCGCCAGAGCCGGCAGTCGGGCTCATCGGGGTCCTCCGGCTCCTCCGGCCTGAGCGGCTCGTCGGGTTCCTCGGGCTCGGGATCGTCGCTGAGCAGCTCGTCCGGCAGCTCCGGCCTGGGCAGCAGCAGCAGCGGGCAGGAAGCCGCCAGCGGCTCGTCGGGTAGTGCCAAGACCAAGTAAGCCCTGCCGCAACGCCGCCCGCCCGCCGGGCGGCGCGACCGGCAAACGCGACGGCCGCCCCTCGGGGCGGCCGTTGCTCATCTGCCGGAGGCTGAACTCAGGCCACGCGGCGGCGCCGGTCCACGGCCTCGATCTTCAGCATCTGGCGGTACTTGGTGACCGTGCGGCGCGCCACCACCAGGCCCTGCTCGGCGAGCTGGCGGGTGATCTCGGCGTCGGACAGCGGCGCCTCCGGGTGCTCGGCCTCGATGATGTCCTTGATGAGGCCGCGGATCGCGGTGCCCGAGCAGGCGCTGCCGTTGGCGCTGATCATCGCGCGGCTGAAGAAGTACTTCAGCTCCAGCACGCCCACCGGCGTGGCCATGTACTTGTTGTTGGTCACGCGCGAGACGGTGCTCTCGTGGATGCCGCATTCCTCGGCGATCTCCTTCAGGCCCAGCGGCTTCATCGCCATCGCGCCGTAGTCCAGGAAGTTGTGCTGGCGCTTCACGATGGCCTCGGCCACGTCCAGGATGGTGGAGAAGCGCTGCTCCACGTTGCGCAGCGTCCAGCGCGCTTCCTGCAGGTGGGCGCCCAGCTCCGAGTTGGCCGGCGTGCGGTGGCGCTGGAACAGCTTCGCGTAGACCTGGTTGAGCCGCAGCCGCGGCACCACGGCCGGGTTGAGCTGCACGGTCCACTGGCCGCGCACCTTCTTCACGATGACGTCGGGCACCACGTAGGCCACCTGCGACGAGCCGAAGCGCCAGCCCGGCCGCGGGTCCAGCCGGCGGATGCGGTCGCACACCGCCTCCACCCGCGCCGGCGACTCGCCCAGCTGGCGGGCCAGCACGGTGACCTCGCGCGCCGCCAGCGCCGGCAGGTGCTCGACGATGATGGTGCGGGCCAGCGCCCGCGTCTCCTCGCAGGTGATGGCGGGCAGCTGCAGCAGCAGGCATTCGCCCACGTCGCGCGCGGCCACGCCGGCCGGGTCCAGCGACTGCACCAGCTTCAGCGCGATCTGCATCTCCTGCGCATCGGCCACCGGGTCCAGGCCCGCCACGCCCACCAGCTCCTCCAGCGGCGTGCGCAGGTAGCCGTCGTCGTCCAGCGACTCGACGATGGTGCGGGCCAGCGCCAGGTCGCGCTCGGACAGCGGCAGCACGTTCAGCTGTCCGTGCAGATGGGCCGTCAGCGAGGTTTCGACGGCCATCATGTCCAGCGCGCTGAGCTCGCCGTCCTCGGCGCGGCGCAGGCCGCTCGCGCCATCGGCGGCCCACAGGTCACGGTCGTTGTCGGGGCTGTCCGGCGCGCTCGCCATCTCGGCCGCCTCGGCGGCCAGCGCCGGCGCGGCGGCGTCGCCGGCGGTGTCCATCAGGCCGGCCGCGGCCGGCGCGGCCTCGCCGGGCTCGGCGGCCGGCGCCGCACCTTCGGCGCCGTCGCCGTCCTCGGCCTCCAGGAAGGGGTTCTTGCCCAGCGTGTCGCGCAGCAGCGCGGCGAAATCCAGCGACGACATCTGCAGCAGCCGCACGGCATGTTGCAGACGGGGCGAGAGCGTCTGGGTTTGTCGGTGCTCGGTCCGGATGTCAAGGGAGGTCACGAGATTCCTCTTTCAAATTCAGTCAACTTGCCGCGCATCGCCCCGGTGCGGCCCAACGCTTACTCACGCAACGTCCATGCCGAAGCCGGGAGCAGCGATGCGTCCGGACACATCTCGGCCCGCGACGGCCCGCTTCCCGGGGCAGCGCCTGCGCAGGGGCGCCGCCGGGCGGCGCGAGCCCGTGGCGGCATCGACCGGCCCGACCGGCAGGTTTTACCGATCACCCGGTCTGCGATGGCCGGCGTCGGTAAACCATGCCGCAGCCGTCTGGCGGCGGGGCAGCGGCGCCCCTGGGGCAAAGGCCGTGCCGGCTGCTGGGCACGACCCTTGCTCAAAGCAGCCGGCGGGCGCGTTGCTCGCGCAGGAGACAGCCCGTGAACAAGATCCTCATCGCCACCATGGCCTCGCTGGCCATCGCCGCCACCCTCGTCACCGGCGGCTGTGCCGTCACCAGCGGGCAGAGCAGCGTGGGCCAGTACGTCGACGACGCCACCATCGCGACCCGCGTCAAGGCGCGCTTCGCCGAGGACACCCAGGTCAGCGCGATGCGCATCCAGGTGGAGGCGCTCAAGGGCACCGTACAGCTGGCCGGCTTCGCCACCTCGCAGGCCGAGAAGGACCGCGCGGGCCAGCTCGCGCGCGGCGTGCCGGACGTGAAGGAAGTGCGCAACAACATCATCGTGCGCGCGGCGAACTGAGGCCCGCGCCATGCGTGACCGTCCGGCACCGGCCGCCCTGCCCTGCGCGCCCCGCCCCGGCGCGGGTTGACGGCCATGCAAGCCACCCAGCCGGCCGCGCCCCGGGCTGAGCCCGCCGCCGGCGCGGCGGCCGTCGCGCGGCCGGCGCCCGCCTTGGCCACGCCGCCACGGCCCACCACCGCGCCACCCGACGCGCCCGCCACCGCGCGGGTGCCGGCCGGCTGGGCGCTGCGCGGGCTGTTCTTCATCGCGCTGGTGGCACTGGTGCGCGAGGCCCGGCCGCTGCTGGCGCCGGTGATGATCGCCGTGCTGCTGACGCTGGCGCTGGCGCCGGCCGTGCGCTGGATGCGCCGCCGCGGCGTGCCCGAGATGCTGGGCGCGCTGCTGCTGGTGGTGGCGCTGATGACCAGCACGGTACCGCTGGCGATGAGCCTGGCGCGGCCCGCCGCCAACTGGTGGGAGGCCGCGCCCGGCACCGTCACGCAGCTGCTGGAGCAGCTGGAGCGGCTGCGCGCGGCCATCCCGGGCCTGCAGCCGCCGCCCCCGCCGCGCCCCGGCCGGACCTCCGCGCCGGCGGCGCCGGACCCGGTCAAGGACCGCCTGGCCAGCGAGGGCGTGGCGCTGACCGGCCTGGTGCTGACCCGTGGCCTGGCCTTCGTCGTGTCGGGCACGGCCACCCTCATCCTGCTGTACTTCCTGCTGGCCTCTGAGCACTGGGTGCTGTCGCGCGTGGTGGAGGCGGTACCGCAGCAGCGCAAGCGCGCGCTGGTGCTGGGCGGCGTGCGCGCCGCCCAGCGCGAGATCGGCCACTGGCTGGCGGTGGTGGGCATCGTCAACGCGGTGGTGGGTGTGCTGATGGGCCTGCTGCTGTGGACGCTGGGGCTGCCCAATCCGACGCTGTGGGGCGTGCTCACGGCGGTGTTCTGCTTCGTGCCCTACATCGGCCCGATGGCGCTGGCCGGCCTGCTGCTGCTGGCCGGTGTCACCACTTTCGACAGCGGCCTGCAGGTGCTGGCACCCATGCTGGCCTTCATCGCCATCCACGCCGTGGAAAGCAACATCGTCAGCCCGCTGATCGTCGGCCGGCGCCTGTCGCTCAGCCCCGTGTCGGTGTTCCTGTCGGTGATGTTCTGGGGCTGGCTGTGGGGGATCGCCGGCGCGCTGATCGCGGTGCCGCTGCTGATCGTGCTGCGCAGCGTGTGCCGGCGCACGCGCGGGCTGCGGCTGGCGCGGCGCTTCCTGGAGGGCGACCGCCGCGAGGCGCCGCCCTCGCTGCGGTCGCTGCTGCGCCGACCCGTCAAGCCGGCTCAGAACCGGTACACGTAGCCCACGCTGGTGGTGTCCACGTTGCGGCGCTCGTCCGGGCCGGGGAAGCGCAGCCGGGCGCGGTTCCACTCCACCACCACGCCGTGGTTGGGCGTCAGGTCGTAGCCCAGGCCGCCACCGTAGGTGGGCGCCCAGCTGCGCCGCTTGCCGGCCACCACGTCGGACAGCGCACCGCTGGACACGCGGGTCTGCGCATACATGCCGCCGCCCTTGACGAAGGCGCTGAACGGCCCCATCGGCGCGCGCAGCACCAGCGAGGCCCCCACGCCCTCGGCCCGCGTGCGGCCGCCGGCGCGGTCGGCCTTGCCGCTGTTCAGGTAGCCCAGCTCCACGCCCAGCCAGTCGTTGAACAGGCCGCCGGTGTAGAAGTAGCCGGAGACCTTGGAGTCCTCGCAGGCGTAGCCGCCGATGCCGCAGGCGGTGTCGAACTCGGTCTGGCCGAGGTTGATGCCGACGTAGCCGCGCTGCGTGTAGGGCAGCATGGAATAGCGCTCGTCGGGGGGCGTGCGGGTCTGGGCGCCGGCGCCGGCGGTGACCAGCAACAGGGCGGCGCCGGCCAGCGCGGCGCCGAAGGGGAGGCGAGGACGGAAACGGGAAGTCGGAAAACGGGTCATGCGGCAATCCTCTCGAAACTGCAATGAAGGAAATGGCGGACCGCCGACGGGGGTCCGGCCGAGTCGCCCTCAGGGCAAACCCGATGCCACGCACTAACCTGCCTGTTGCGGGCACGCCGCTTGCCATGCGCGCCTGATGCCGCCGATGTCACATGGCGATACGCTCGCCCCGCCCGCGTTCCGCCTGCCCGATGCCGCCGCGCGTCACACTGGTCTGCCGATGCCCGTCACCATCCGTTCCCGACTTATTTCGCTCGTGCTGGCGGTGCTGCTGCCGGCCCTGCTGGGGCTGGCCTGGCTGATCGGCAGCACCTACGAGGCCGAGCGCGAGGCCCACCAGCGCAACCTGCGGGACACCGCGCGGGCCATGTCCATGCTGGTGGACGGCGAGCTGCTGCGGCGCGCCACCATCGCGCATGTGCTGTCGCAGTCGCCCGAGCTGGACGGCGAGGTGCCCCCCGACGCCGAGCGCCGCCTGGCCTTCGAGCGCCAGGCGCGGCGCACGATGCAGGGGCTGGACGGCTGGGTGGAGTTGCGCGCCCCCGGCCGGCTGCTGATGAGCACCCGGCATGCGGAAGGCAGCGGCGAATCCAACGGCCTGGCCGAGCTGAGCCCGGTGGCGCTGATGCAGCCGCTGGCGCCGGCCAGCGGCGGGCCCGAGCCCTACGCGGCCTGGACGGAGCCGGTGTACCGCGGCGGGCAGCTGGTTTACAACGTGGTGGTCACGGTGCGGCCGGCGGAGCTGCAGCGCATCGTGCAGGGTCAGGGCAACCCGGGCTGGATAGGCACGGTGATGGACAACACCGGTCGCGTGGTGGCGCGGCGGCCCGGCGGCGCCGAGTACGTCGGCCGCCTGAGCCGCACCGACCTGCGCGACCGCATGGCCGCCGCGCACGAAGGCGCCTTCGAGTCGGTCTCGCTGGACGGCACGCCCACCGCGGGCTACTTCAGCACCTCGCCGCTGGGCTGGACCTATGTCAGCGCGATGCCGCGCGACGAGTTCGCCGGCCGCATGCCCACCGAGGTGCGCCGCATCGCGCTGGGCGCGCTGGTGCTGATGTCGCTGGCGGTGGCGGGCGCGCTGTGGATGGCGCGGCGCATCGAGCGGCCCATCGGCGCGCTGAAGGCCGCGGCGCAGGACCTGCAGGCCGGCCGCCTGACCGCCGCCCGGCCCACCGGCATGGTGGAGTGCGACGACGTGGCCGCCGTGATGGCCGCGGCCGGGCGCACCATGACCAACGCGCGCCACGAGCTGGAGCAGAGCGTCGCGCAGGCCGTGCAGCGCACCCGGCTGGTGGAGCAGCGCGGCGCGCAGAGCCAGCGCGTGGAGGCGCTCGGCCGGCTGACCGGGGGCGTGGCGCACGAGTTCAACAACCTGCTGGGCATCATCAGCAACAGCATGCACCTGCTGCAGCGCCACCCGGCCGCGGCCGAGCTTCAGACGCCGCTGGGCGCCACGCAGCGCGCCGTCGACAAGGGCAGCCAGCTGACCCAGCACCTCCTGCGCTTCTCGGGCCGGCGGCCGGTGCGCATCCAGACGCTGTCGTTCGCGCGCTACCTGCCCGAGGTGCAGGAGCTGATGCGCAGCGTGCTGGGCCGGCGCATCGAGATCCGCGTGGAGGTGGCGCCGGACATCTGGCCGGTGCGGCTGGACGCCAGCGAGCTGGACCTGGCACTGGTCAACCTGGCGCTGAACGCGCATGACGCCATGCCCAACGGCGGCGAGCTGCTGCTGCGCGCCAGCAACGCCGGCCCGCAGGACAAGGAAGGCCTGGACCTGGCGGCCGGCGACTACGTGCTGCTGACGGTGGGCGACGACGGCGTGGGGCTGGAGCCGGCCATGGTGGAGCATGCCTTCGAACCCTTCTTCACCACCAAGCCGGTGGGCCAGGGCAGCGGGCTGGGGTTGAGCCAGGTCTACGGCTTCGTCACCCAGGCCGGTGGCGTGGCGCGGCTGGCCAGCACGCCGGGCGTGGGCACCACGGTGTCGCTGCTGCTGCCCGCGGCGCTGGCGGCAGACGAGCGCGGCACCACGCCGGCGGCCGGCACCGCACCGGGCAGCATCGCCGGCGCGACCGTGCTGCTGGTGGAGGACGACGAATCGCTGGGCGACGTGACCGAGGCGCTGCTCAGCTCGCACGGCGCCCAGGTGCTGCGCGCCGGCCATGCCGCCGCCGCGCTGCAGCGGCTGGACAGTGGCGCCCGGCCCGACGTGGTGCTGAGCGACGTGGTGATGCCCGGTGAGCTCAACGGCGTGGCGCTGGCCCGGCGGCTGCGTGAGCAGCGCCCGCGGCTGCCGGTGGTGCTGATCACCGGCTTCAACAACACGCCCATGGCCGAGGGCGAATTCCCGGTGCTGCGCAAGCCCTGCGCGCCGGCCGAGCTGGTGGCCACCTTGCAGCAGGCGATGCAGCGCACGCGCGGCGCCGGGCTCGCCGCCGCGGGCGCCGCGGGCGCCGCGGCGCCGTAACGGCCCAGGGCGTGGGCACGCCAGTTGCCCACAGACAGGCTCCGCGCCGGGCCGGCAGTGCCGCCGGCCCGCGCATTTCCCTGACCCTGAAAGGACAGCGCCATGAGCAACGACGACATCATCGACACCCTCAATGACCTGATCGAAACCTCGAAGGACGGCGAGTACGGCTTCCGCACCTCGGCCGAGTACCTGCGCGACGCCACGCTGAAGCAGAACTTCACCAGCCGGGCCGAGGAATGCCGCCAGGCCGCGACCGAGCTGCAGTCGCTGGTGATGCGCTTCGGGGGCAAGGCCGAGGACAGCGGCTCCGCCGCCGGCGCGCTGCACCGCGGCTGGGTGGCCGTCAAGGGCACGCTGGCCGGCTACACCGACAAGGCCATCCTCGAAGAGACCGAGCGCGGCGAGGACACCGCGCTGGCCGCCTACCGCAAGGCGCTGGACGAAGCCCTGCCGCCCGAGGTGCGGGTGGTGGTGGAGCGCCAGTACGAGGGCGTGAAGCGCAACCACGCGCTGGTGCGTTCGCTGCGCGACCAGGCCCGCGCCGCGGCGACCTGACCGAGAGGCGTGGCGGGGCTGCGCGCCGCAGCGCCCCGCCCGCCCCCGCCGCGC
>CAXDTK010000064.1:0-20657 GCA_963992225.1 uncultured Comamonadaceae bacterium
GTCGCCGCAGTAGGCGTCGGGCAGCAGGGCCGGGGCGTGCAGGTTGATCTCGGTGTGGGTCGAGAACGCGCCGGTGGGCGACAGCAGGTCGGGCTCGCGGCCCGACTTCAGCGCCCGCACCGCCTCGCTGAGCATGTCGTTGTAGAGCTGGAAGCCCACCTCCATCATGTTGCCGCTCTGGTTGTCGCCCAGCACCTCGCCGGCGCCGCGGATCTCCAGGTCGTGCATCGCGAGGTAGAAGCCCGAGCCCAGTTCCTCCATCGCCTGGATGGCGTCCAGCCGCTGCGTGGCTTGCTTGGTCAGGCCCTGGATGTCCGGCACCATCAGATAGGCATAGGCTTGGTGGTGAGACCGGCCCACGCGGCCGCGCAGCTGGTGCAGCTGGGCCAGGCCGAACTTGTCGGCGCGGGCAATGATGATGGTGTTGGCCGAGGGCACGTCGATGCCGGTCTCGATGATGGTGGAGCACAGCAGCAGGTTGTGCTTGCCGGCGACGAACTCGCGCATGACCCGCTCCAGCTCGCGCTCGGGCATCTGGCCGTGCGCGATGACGATGCGCGCCTCGGGCACCAGCTCCTCCAGCTTCTGGCGCCGGTTCTCGATGGTGTCGACCTCGTTGTGCAGGAAGTAGACCTGGCCGCCGCGCTTCAGCTCGCGCAGCACGGCCTCGCGAATGGTGCCGCTGCTCTCGGCGCGCACGAAGGTCTTGATCGCCAGGCGGCGCTGCGGCGCGGTGGCGATGACCGACAGGTCGCGCAGGCCTTCCAGCGCCATGCCCAGCGTGCGCGGGATGGGCGTGGCCGTCAGCGTCAGCACGTCCACCTCGGCGCGCATGGCCTTCATGGCCTCCTTGTGGCGCACGCCGAAGCGGTGCTCCTCGTCGATGACGAGCAGCCCGAGGCGCGCGAACTTCACGTCGGACGACAGCAGCTTGTGCGTACCGACGACGATGTCGATGGACCCGTCCGCAATGCCCTCCATCGCCGCTTTGATCTCCTTGGCCGAGCGGAAGCGGCTCATCTCCGCCACCTTCACCGGCCAGGCGCCGAAGCGGTCGGCGATGTTCTGGTAATGCTGCTCGGCCAGCAGCGTGGTGGGCGCCAGGATGGCGACCTGCTTGCCGCCCATCACCGCGACGAAGGCCGCGCGCAGCGCCACTTCGGTCTTGCCGAAACCCACGTCGCCGCAGACCAGGCGGTCCATGGGCTTGGGGCTGATCATGTCCTGGATGACGGCGTGGATGGCGGCGCGCTGGTCGGGCGTCTCCTCGAAGCCGAAGCTGGCGGCGAAGGCCTCGTAGTCGTGGCCCGAGTAGCGGAAGGCATGGCCCTCGCGGGCGGCGCGGCGGGCGTAGAGGTTCAGCAGCTCGGCGGCGGTGTCGCGCACCTGCTCGGCGGCCTTGCGCTTGGCCTTCTCCCATTGGCCGGAGCCCAGCTTGTGCAGCGGCGCCTCTTCCGGTGAGACGCCGGTGTAGCGGCCGATCAGGTGCAGCTGCGACACCGGCACGTACAGCGTCGCCTTGTCCGCATATTCCAGGTGCAGGAATTCGCTCTTCTCGCCGTCGCCCAGGTCGATGTTGACCAGGCCCTGGTAGCGCCCGATGCCGTGGTTGATGTGCACCACCGGGTCGCCCACCTTCAGCTCCGACAGGTCCTTGATGAGCGCATTGACGTCGCTGACCTGCTCCTGCTTGCGGCGGCGGCGCGTGGTGGGCGTCGTCGCAAAGAGTTCGGTCTCGGTGAACAGCTGCAGCGGGTGCTGTGCGTCGGTCCAGAAGAAGCCTTCGGCCAGCGGCGCCGCGGCGATCGCGTACTTCTCGTCGCTGGCCTGGAACTCGGCCAGGCTTTTCACCAGGGGCGGGTCGATCTTGTGGTCGCGCAGTTGCTCCAGCAGGCTCTCGCGCCGGCCTTCGCTTTCGGCCAGCAGCAACACGCGGTGGGGTGTGGTCTGCAAATGCTGGTACAGGCGCGCCAGCGGCTCCTGCGCACCGCGCTCGACGCTGATGTCCGGCAGCGGCCGCGCGAACTCGACCGGGTCCGACCCGCGCACCGACAGCACCGCGTGCGGCCTGGTCAGGCCGAAGAAGTCCTCCGTCGTCAGGAAGATCTCGGCGGGCGGCAGCAGTGGCCGCTCCGGGTCGTGCTGCAGGAAGCGGTGGCGCTCCTTGGTGTCGGTCCAGAAGCGCTGGATGGCCTCGTCCACCTCGCCGTGCAGCACCAGGCCGGCCTCGGCGCCGAGGTAGTCGAACACGCTGGCGGTCTGCTCGAAGAAGATCGGCAGGTAGTACTCGATGCCGCCCGACGCGATGCCGTCGCCGATGTCGCGGTACAGGCGCGACTTGGTCGGGTCGCCGTCCATCTTCTCGCGCCAGCGCTCGCGGAACTTCTTGCGCGCCGCCTCGTCCATCGGGAACTCGCGGCCCGGCAGCAGCCGCACCTCGGGCACCGGGTAGAGGCTGCGCTGGCTGTCGGGGTCGAACACGCGGATGGAGTCCACCTCGTCGCCGAACAGGTCCACGCGGTAAGGCACGGTCGAACCCATCGGGAAGAGGTCGATCAGCCCGCCGCGCACCGCGTACTCGCCCGGCTGCACGACCTGGCTCACATGGGTGTAGCCGGCCAGCGTCAGCTGGCTGCGCAGCGAGGCCTCGTCCAGCCGCTGCTTCTGCCTGAAGTTGAAGGTGGTGCCGGCCAGGAAGCTGGGCGGCGCCAGGCGCGTCAGCGCCGTGGAGGCCGGCATCAGCACCACGTCGATGGTCTTGCTCTTCTGCGCCTGCAGCAGCTCCCACAGCGTGGCGAGGCGTTCGGAGATCAGGTCCTGGTGCGGGCTGAAGCTGTCGTAGGGCAGCGTCTCCCAGTCCGGGAACACGGCCACCTTCAGCTCCGGCGCGAAGAACTTCAGCTCGTCTTCCAGCCGCTGCGTGTCGCCGGGTTCGGCGGTGAAGATGGCGGCCAGCCGGCCGGCGTCGCGCTGCTGCTGCACGAAGCGGGCGAGCAGCAGGGCGTCGGCGGAGCCGAGCGGGCGGGGATGGGTGAACTTCTTGCCGGGCTGGACGGCCGGCAGCGAGGGCAGATTCATCGGGGCCTACAAACGACGACAGCCCCGGACTGGGGCTTGGGGCAATTCTAAGAAGGGCATGTCCTTTGGCCGGTGGTCAGGGGTATGGCTAGCATGGCGGGCCTTCAACCCGGAGATTCCATGCGCCGTCGTCTTGCGCTCAGCCTGCTCGCCAGCTCGCTGGCCCTGTTCCTGCCCCTGCGGTCGTCGCTGGCCGCTCCGGCGGCCCCGGCCGAGAGCCAACGTTTCCACCGCTGGCTGGAGGCGCAATGGGAGCTGACGCTGCAGCGCCACCCCATCCTCGCCACCTCGCTGGGCGACCCGCGCTACAACGACCGGCTGGTCGACACGACCACCGCCGCCTACCGCGCGCAGACGCGCCGCGAGCTGCAGGCCCAGCTCAAGGCCCTGGCCGGCTTCGACCGCGCCCGGCTGGCGCCCAAGGACCGCGTCTCCTACGACATCCTCAAGCTGGACCTGTCGCAGAGCCTGGCCGGCGAGCGCTTCCCCGACTGGATGCAGCCCATCAGCCAGATCGGCGGGCTGCCCAGCCTGCTGGCGCAGATGGGCTCGGGCCAGTCCATCCAGCCGTTCAAGACCGTCAAGGACTATGACGACTGGCTCAAGCGGCTGGCGCGCGCCGTGCCGGTGCTGGACGGCAGCATCGCCAACATGCGGGCGGGCGTGAAGGCGGGCGTGACCCAGCCGCGCGCGGTGGTCGACAAGGTGCTGCCGCAGTTGAACGCGCTGGCGGTGTCCGACCCCGAGAAAAGCCTGTTCTGGGCGCCGTTCCGCGCCTTCCCCGACGCCGTGCCCGCCGACGAGCGCGTGCGCCTGGCCGCCGCCATGCGCACGCTGCTGACGACCCGCGTGCTGCCGGCCTACGCGCGGCTGCAGGCCTTCGTGCGCGACGAGTACGCCCCCGGGGCGCGCACCAGCACCGCCTGGTCGGCGCTGCCCGACGGCGCCGCCTGGTACGCCCACCGCGTGCGCCAGTCCACCACCGTCGGGCTCACGCCGGACGAGATCCACGACATCGGGCTGAAGGAGGTGGCGCGCATCCTCGGCGAGATGGAGGGCGTGCGAAAGCAGGTGGGCTTCGAGGGCGACCTGAAGGCCTTTTTCAAGCACCTGCAGGACGACCCCAAGTACTACTACGGCAAGCCCGAGGACCTGCTGGCCGGCTACCGCGAGCTGCAGAAGAAGATCAACGGCCTGACGCCCAGGCTGTTCGACATCCAGCCCAGGGCCGACTACGAGGTGCGCGAGGTCGAGGCCTTCCGCGCCGAGAGCGCGGCCGGCGCGTCCTACCAGAGCCCGTCCACCGACGGCTCGCGCCCGGGCGTGTTCTACGTCAACACCTTCAACCTGAAGGCCCAGCCCATCTTCGGCATGGAGACGCTGTCGCTGCACGAGGCCTCGCCCGGCCACCATTTCCAGGTCTCCATCGCGCAGGAAGACCAGAACCTGCCCAAGTTCCGCCGCTACGGCAGCTTCTACGTCGCCTATGTGGAAGGCTGGGCGCTGTATGCCGAGAGCCTGGGCAAGGAGCTGGGCCTGTTCACCGATCCCTACCAGTGGTACGGCCGGCTGTCGGACGAGCAGCTGCGCGCGATGCGGCTGGTGGTGGACACGGGCCTGCACCACAAAGGCTGGACGCGCGAGCAGGCCATCCGCTACATGCTGGACAACTCCTCCATGGCGGAGAGCGACGTGGTCTCGGAGGTCGAGCGCTACATCGTCTGGCCCGGCCAGGCGCTGGGCTACAAGATCGGCCAGCTGGAGATCACCCAGCTGCGTGCCGAGGCCGAGGCGGCGCTGGGCCCGAAGTTCGACATCAAGGGCTTCCACCGCGTCGTGCTGACCGCCGGCCAGGTGCCGCTGCCGGTGCTGCGCGGGCTGGTGATGGAGTGGGTCAGGTCGCGCCAGACCTGACGGGGATGCGCACCGGCCGGCCCACCGCCTCGCGGGCGCGCAGCTGGCCGCAGCCGCCCTCCACGTCCTGGCCGGCCGAGTCGCGCAGCTTGGTCAGCACGCCGCGGCGGCTCAGCTCGGCGGCGATGGCCCGCGCCCGCTCCCAGCCCGGGCGCTGGAAGGGCAGGCCCGGCGCGCTGTTGAACGGGATCATGTTCAGCAGCCCGTAGCGGCCCTGCAGCAGCCGCACGATGCCGTCCAGCTCCTCCGGCCCGTCGTTGACGCCGTCCAGCAGCGTCCACTGGTACTGCACGGGATAGCCGCTGGCGCGGGCATAGGCGTCGGCGGCGTCCACCAGCTGCGCGGGGCTGAGCCGCGGCGCGCGCGGCAGCAGGCGCTCGCGCTTGGCCGCGTCGGTGGTGTGCAGCGACAGTGCCAGCGCCGGCTTCACCTCGGCCGCGTGCAGCGCGGCGAAGGCGCGCTCGTCGCCCACCGTCGAGAACACCAGCTGCTTGTGCGCAAAGCCGCCCTCGCGGCCCAGCAGCGTGATGGCGTCCAGCACGCTGGCCAGGTTGTGCGCCGGCTCGCCCATGCCCATGAACACGACCTTCTTCAGCTTCGGGTTGCGGCGCCGCGCCACCACCACCTGGGCCACGATCTCGGCGCTGCCGACCTGGCGTATCAGGCCCTCGGTGCCGGTCATGCAGAACTGGCAGCCCACCGCGCAGCCCACCTGGCTGGACACGCAGACGCCGTCGCGCGGCAGCAGCACCGTCTCCACCGTCTGGCCGTCCGTCAGGCCCAGCAGCAGCCGCGCCGAGGCGCCGTCGCCGCCGGCGTGGGCGCTGCGCAGCGCCACCAGCCCGTCCAGCTCGGCCAGCAGGCCGGGCAGGGCGTCCAGCAGCGCGCGGGGCAGCCAGCCCTGCAGCGCCGGCCGGCCGGTGTCCAGCGGCAGCGCCCGCACCCAGTGGCGCAGCACGCGGCTTTCGTGGGCGGGGTTGGCGCCGAGGGCGCGCAGACGCTGGCGGAGGTCGGAGATCAGCATGGCGGCGCGATTGTCCCAGCAGCCGCCGACGCGACAGCGGCCGCCCGGCCCGCCGGCTATCCTCGTTGCCCACCCCAGGAGACGCCCATGGCCCGACCCGCTCACATCAGCCCCGAGGAATGGGTGGTCCGCTGCGACCTGGCAGCGCTGTACCGGCTGGCCGCGCTGCACGGCTGGGACGACCTGATCTTCACGCACATCTCGGCCCGCGTGCCGGGGCCGGAGCACCACTTCCTGATCAACCCCTACGGGATGATGTTCGAGGAGATCACGGCCAGCAGTCTCGTGAAGGTGGACCGGGCCGGTGAGAAGGTCGCCGCGAGCGACTACGACGTCAACCCGGCCGGCTTCATCATCCACAGCGCCGTGCACGAGGCGCGCGAGGACGCGCAGTTCGTCATGCACCTGCACACGGTGGCCGGCATCGCCGTGAGTGCGCAGCAGGACGGCCTGTTGCCGCTGTCCCAGCACAGCCTGTTCCCGCTGGCCAGCCTCAGCTACCACGGCTACGAGGGCGTGGCGCTCAACCCCGACGAGAAGGCCCGGCTGGTGGCCGACCTGGGGCACACCTCTCTGATGATCCTGCGCAACCACGGCCTGCTGACGCTGGGCCGCAGCGCGGCCGACACCTTCCTGAAGATGTTCATGTTGCAGCGCGCCTGCGAGATCCAGATCTCAGCCCAGGCCGGCGGCGGCGAGCTGATCCGCATCCCGGCGCCCATCCTGGCCGGCATCCGCGCGCAGAGCGACAAGGTGATGCGCGGCGCCGGCGCCGAGCTGGCCTGGCCCGGCTTGCTGCGGCGGCTGGCGCGCCAGAACCCGGGGCACGATGCCTGAGCGGCCGGGCCGGCATGGCGACAATGCCGGCCCATGATCGTTCGTGAGAGGCCGTCGGGCCTGAGGCTGTTCTTCCTGCTGCGCGGCTCCATCCTGGGCCGCATCCGCGGTGCGCTGCTGGCCAACATCCTGCTGGCCGTCGTCGTCACCGCGGCGCACCGGGCGCTGGCCGACCACAACGCGGTGCTGGTGTCCACCATCCCGTTCACGCTGATGGGCCTGCCGCTGGCCATCTTCCTGGGCTTTCGCAACGGCGCCTGCTACGACCGCTTCTGGGAGGCCCGCAAGCTCTGGGGCGAACTGCTGCTGCGCTCGCGCAACCTGGCGCGCCAGGTGCTGCACCTCATCGACCTGCCCGCGCCGCTGGCGGCGCCGCGCGACCTGGCCGACCCGCGCGTGCGCCTGCTGCTGCGCGCGCTGGCCTTCTGCGTCACGTTGAAGGCCTTGCTGCGCGACCGACCCGCCGACGAGGCCGGCCTGGAAGGCCTGCTGCTGCCCGCCGAGCGCCAGGCCCTGGCCGGCGCGCGCAACCGGCCGGCCGCGCTGATGATGAGCATGGGCGCGGACTTGGCCCGCTGCCGCCGCGACGGCGCGCTGGACAGCCAGCGCGCGGTGCTGATCGATGCGACGCTGTCCGCGCTGACGTCCGCCGCGGCCAGCTGCGAGCGCATCAAGAACACGCCGCTGCCGTTCTCGTACACGCTGCTGCTGCACCGCACGGCCTACCTCTACTGCTTCCTGCTGCCGTTCGGCATCGTCGACGCCATCGGGCTGATGACGCCGCTGGTCGTCGCCATCGTGGCCTACACCTTCTTCGGGCTGGACGCGCTGGGCGACGAGATCGAGGAGCCCTTCGGCCTGCAGGCCAACGACCTGCCGCTGGACGCGATCTGCCGCGGCATCGAGATCGACCTGCGCCAGGCGCTGGGCGACACCGACTTGCCGCCGGCGCTGGAGCCGGTGGACTACCTGCTGCTGTGATGACCCACTCGACCTCCCACCCCCGCTGCTACGCCCTCGTGCCCGCCGCCGGCATCGGCGAGCGCTCCGGCGCCGGCATGCCCAAGCAATATGTCGAGATCGCCGGCCGACCCATGCTGGCGCACACGCTGGCGGCCCTCGCGGCCGTGCCGCGCATCGTGCAGACGCTGGTGGTGCTGTCGCCGGCGGACGACCGCTTTGAATCCGCGCTGCCCGACCATGCCGCCTGGGTCGCCCGCGTGGGGGGCGCCAGCCGCGCCGACAGCGTGCTGGGCGGCCTGGCCGAGCTGCGCCGGCGCGGTGCGACCGACGACGACTGGGTGCTGGTGCACGACGCGGCGCGCTGCCTGCTGCGCCCCGAATGGGTCAGCGCGTTGATCGACGCCTGCGAGCAGGACGCCGTCGGCGGCCTGCTGGCCCAGCCCATCGCCGACACGCTGAAGGCCGGCGACGCCGCCGGGCGCGTCACCGCCACCGTGGACCGGCGCGACAAATGGGCGGCCCAGACGCCGCAGATGTTCCGCCTGGGCCTGGTCGAGCGGGCACTGACGGCGATGGGCGCCGTGGCCACCGACGAGGCCAGCGCCGTCGAGGCGTTGGGCCTGGCGCCGCGGCTGGTGCGGGCCTCCATGGCCAACTTCAAGGTGACTTGGCCGGAGGACTTCGCGCTCGCCGAGCGCTGGCTTCACCAGGTGGGGCCCAGCAGCAGGTAGGCCGCGGTGTCGCCGCGGCGCGTGGCGCCGATGGCCAGGAAGAACGGCCCGAAGCGCGTGTCCACGCTGAGGAAGCCGCTGACCGCCTGCTGCCAGCCGCTGCGTGGCAGCGTGCCGATCTTGAGCCCGGCGCTGTCGCTGACCGCGCCGGTCTCCAGCGAGAAGCCGACCCGCACCGCGCCGCCCAGGCCTACCGGCATCTGGCCGATGCGCCGCGCCATCACCACGCGCGCCAGCACCATGTCCTCGCCCACCAGCGCGCCGTCGGCCGTGCCGGACAGCCGCAGGTAGCCGCCCAGCGAGCGCGTCTGGCCGCGCTCGGCATGCGCGGCCTCGCCGTACAGCTGGCCCGCCCATTCGCCCAGCCGGAACGCCGCCAGGCCCAGCAGCGACGCGTTGACCACGCTGGCCTCGCCGCGCGGGTGCAGCCACTCGATGCGGGCGGTCGTCCACTGCCCGCGGCTGGGGAAGGCCAGCGAGTCCAGCGTGTCGGTGTGCAGCTCCAGGTATTGCTGCGTGTAGGTCTGCGAGCGCCGGCTGCCGTTGGCCACCACCGGCAGCACCACCTCGTCGCTGGCGCGCAGCACACCCAGCCCCAGGCGCACGTCGCCCAGCCCGGCCACGCGGTGGCCCAGCTCCAGCTGCCCGCTGGTCAGGCTGCTGGCCAGGCGCAGTGCGCGCTGGCCCTGGTTGAAGACATCGTTGCTGCCGGCTTCATAGCCCAGCTTGGCGCTGGCGAACCAGCGCGAGCCAGGGCCCAGCGGCTGGTGGAACTCGGTGGCGAGGCCGCGCGTGGAGCCGATGCGCGCCACGCTGCGCAGCTCCGCACCCCAGGGGTTGAGCCAGTTGGCCACGTGCATGCCCACCAGCGAGTAGCGGTTGGCGTCGGCGAAGTTGCTGTACAGCTCCAGCCCCAGCCGCACCCGGCTGGCCGCCCAGTCGGCCTCGGTGAGGCGGAACTCCACATGCCGCCGGCCGTCGCGGTCGTCGAAGTCCAGCTCGATGCGGTCGAGGTCGCCGGTGCCGTCCAGCTGCTCGATGGCGCGGTTCAGCGCCTCGCGGGCGATGGGCTCGCCGGGCGCCAGCGCCAGCTCGGCCTTCAGCGCCTCGGGGTTGAGCCGCCGCGTGCCGCTGATCTTCAGCTCGGCCAGCGGCAGCGCGGGCAGCGCGGCGTCGGGCGGGGCGAGGCGGCGGGCCTGGATGGCCGCCTGGGTGGCCGGCGCGGCCAGCGCCTCCAGCCGCGCGCCCGCGGCCAGCGCCGCGCGCCGGCCGGTCGCCATGGCCTCGTCGGCGCGCGAGAAGTCCATGAAGCCCATGCCCCCGAGGTCGGGGTCGATGACGATGTCCCGGGCTTGAAGCTCGCGCAGCGACCGCTGCACGTTCTGCTCGGTCAGGATCTGCAGCATCTGGTTGGCCACCGCCACGGCGCTGGTGATCTCGCGGTCTTCCAGCAGCGGCGTGCCCACGTTGACGGCGATGATGACGTCCGCCCCCAGGCGCCGCGCCAGGTCCACCGGCAGGTTGCGCACCAGGCCGCCGTCCACGCGCGGCCGGCCACCCACGCGCAGCGGCGCGAACACACCCGGCACGGCCATCGAGGCGCGCAAGGCCAGGAACAGCGGCGTGTCGGCCTGGTCCAGCATGTCGCCCGACAGCAGGTCGGTGGCGATGGCGCGGAACGGGATGGGCAGCCGGCGCAGCGGCTCCTCGGCCAGGCCGGCCGGCAGCAGCGCCGACAGCGTGGCCTCCAGCTGGCCGTTGGCCGCGGCGCCGCCCGGCAGCATGGCGCCGCGCGCCAGGTTGAAGCCGAACTCGATGCGCGACGGCAGCCGCTCGTCGTCCTCACGGCGGCGGATGGACAGCCGGTCGCGCGCTGGCCGGTCGGCCAGGATGGCGTTCCAGTGCGCGCTCTTCACCAGCGCCTCCAGCTCGTCGACGCTGCGCCCCGCCGCATAGGCGCCGCCCACCACCGCGCCCATGCTGGTGCCGACGATCAGGTCCACCGGCACCTTCATCTCCTCCAGCACCCGGAGCACGCCGATGTGGGCCAGGCCGCGGGCGCCGCCGCCCGACAGCACCAGCCCGATGCGCGGTCGTGCCGGCTCGGCAGGGACGGGCTGGGCATAGGCCGGCCGGGCGAGCGGGCCGAGGGCCAGCAGGCCGAGAAGGGTGAGGGCGAGCGCGGGTCGTTTCATGGCGGCCGGGACCATAGCAGCCTCCTTGCGACAATCGGGGCATGACCATTCCCGCACTTCCCGCACCTCCCGCACTCCGGATTGGCGAAGGCTGGGACACCCACCAGCTCGTCACCGGCCGCCCGCTCGTGCTGGGCGGCGTCACCATCCCGCACAGCCACGGCCTGCTGGGCCATTCCGACGCCGACGCGCTGGCCCATGCCATCACCGATGCGCTGCTGGGCGCGGCGGCGCTGGGCGACATCGGCAGGCTGTTCCCCGACACGGCCGCCGAGTTCAAGGGCGCCGACTCCATGGTGCTGCTGGCCGAGGCCTACCGCCATGTGCGCGGCGCGGGCTGGCGGCTGGTGAACCTGGACGCCACCATCGTGGCCCAGGCGCCCAAGATGGCGCCGCACATCCCGGCGATGCGCGAACGCCTGGCCGAGGTGCTGGGCGTGGAGGCCGTCCACATCAACGTGAAGGCCAAGACCGCCGAGCAGATGGGCCCGGTGGGCGAGGGCCGCGCCATCGAGGCGCGCGCCGTCTGCCTGCTGGCGGCCGGCTGAGTCAGCGCAGGCCGAAGGGCGCCAGCTCACCGTCGCGCCGCAGCTGGGCCACGCCGGCCTGCAGCCGCTCGCGCAGCGCGGCCGGCAGTTCGCGGTGGCAGGCAACGTACAGGTCGACCCGCCCGGCGCGCAGCAGCGGCTGCAGCGGCTCGCCGCCCAGGCGGCGGATCACCGGCCGGGCGGCCAGCTCGTTGGCCAGCCAGTAATCCACCCGCCCGGCACGCAGCATGCGCAGGCCGGTGGCGAGGTCGTTGGCTTCGTGCACCGTCACGCCATGCGCCACCAGCCAGGCCAGCGCCTGCGAATGCCGCTGCGCCACCACCACGCGGCCGGCCAGGTCCTGCGGGCCGTTGACCTGGCGCAGCTCGCCGGGGCGGCCGAACAGCACCAGCTCGCCGCTGGCCAGCGGCCCGACCCAGCTGAACAGCGGCTCGCGCTCGGCGGTGCGCGACATGCCGAAGATGCAATGCAGCGGCAACTGCACCAGCATGGCCTGGGCGCGCGCCGCGGGCACCGCGCGGGTGTCGTGCGGCACGCCGCTGGCGGCGCTCAGCCGCGCCAGCAGCTCGGCCCCGGCGCCCTCGATGCGGCCCTCGGCGCCGACGTCGAACAGCCCGGGGTTGGGGTAGACCAGCACGGTCAGGGCCGGCTCGGGCGCGGCGCGGGCCAGCAGGGGCAGCAGCAGGAGCAGCGACAGGAGATGTCGGTTGGTGCGTGTCATCAGGGCGTTAGTGTCGCCCGTGAAGCACCCTCAGGCGGCCTGCAGCTTCAGCACCGTCATGAGCCCGCCGCCCTGGGCGTTGCTGATGGACAGCTGGCCGCCCAGCCGCTGCACCGATTTCTCGACGATGGCCAGGCCCAGCCCCGCGCCGCTGGCGGCGGTGCGGGCGGCGTCGCCGCGGTAGAAGGGCGTGGTCAGCCGCGCCAGCCGGTCGGCCGGCACGCCGGGGCCGTGGTCGCGCACGCGCAGCTCCACCCAGGCGCCCTGGCGCGTGGCGCTGACGTCCACGCGTGCCGGCTCGCCTTCTGCGTGGCCGTAGCGGCGCGCGTTCTCGAACAGGTTCAGCAGCACGCGGCCCAGCTCGGTGTCGTCGACGAACACCTTGAGCGCCTCGCTGACCTGCACGCGGAAGCGGATCTGGTCGGGGTCGCGGAAGCCCTGCACCTCGCGCTCGACGATGTCGGTGAGCTTGGTCTCGCGCAGCTGCGTCTCGTTGGGCCGCGCGTAGTCCATGAACTTGCTGATGATGGCGTCGAGCTGGTCGATGTCCTGCGCCATGAAGTGCCGGGCCTGCTCGTCCTGCACGCTCATCTCGGTCTCCAGCCGCAGCCGGGCCAGCGGCGTGCGCAGGTCATGCGAGATGCCGGCCAGCATGACGGCGCGGTCTTCCTCCAGCTTGGCCAGCTCGCGGGCCATGCGGTTGAAGCCCATGTTGACCTCGCGGATCTCGCTGGTCATGGTGGTCTCGTCCAGCCGCGAGTCGTACTCGCCCTCGCGGATGCGGCCGGCGGCCTCGGCCAGCTCGCGCAGCGGCTGGTTGATGAGCCGCGCGATCAGGGCCGAACCCACCACCGTGGCCAGCAACGCGATCAGCACCCACCACCAGTTGCTGGTCAGCGAGATGGACAGCGGCGTCGGCGTGGTGCGCAGCCAGAAGGCGTCCTCGCCCACCACGTAGCGCACCCACAGGCCGGGCACGTCGTTGACGCTGCGGGCGATGACGGTGTCGGGTCCCAGCGTGTGGCTCAGCTCGGCGGCCAGCTGCTTGGAGAAGGGGCTGGTTTCGTAGGGCAGCCAGCGGTCGCTGGTCTCGGCCACGCGCACCTGCACCCGGTCACCGCGCGACATCGAGGTGATGACGGCGACGCGGTTGATCGGGTCGGTGTGCTCCAGCGCGATGCGACTGAGCTTGACCAGGCCCGCCAGCTGCTCCGCCGCCTCCAGCGCGCGCGGCTGGGCCTCCAGCAGCTTGAAGGTGTACTGCCAGGCCAGCACCGCGCCGGCCAGCAGCAGGGCCAGCCAGGCAAACGTGCGCCAGAAGAGGTTGAGTGCGAGGTGGGGGCGGGCCATCGATCAGCTGACTTGTATGCGGGACGGGCGCCGGGCCGCCCCAAGCCGGCCCGTCAGGCGATGTGCGAGCGGGGCAGCCCCCGCGAGCATCGCCGTCCCCTCGGGGGACTGGCCAAGCTTGACTGCGTTCAGCAAGTCAAGATTGGACGAGGGGCTCACGTCTCAAGCGTTCTCGTCTGGGACGAACACGTAGCCCACGCCCCAGACGGTCTGGATGTAGCGCGGCTGGGCCGGGTCGGCCTCCAGCATCTTGCGCAGCCGCGAGATCTGCACGTCCAGGCTGCGGTCGAAGGGCTCGAACTCGCGGCCACGCGCCAGCTGGGCCAGCTTGTCGCGGGACAGCGGCTGGCGCGGGTGGCGCACCAGCGTCTTGAGCATGGAGAACTCGCCGGTGGTCAGCGGCAGCTGCTCGCCGTTCTTCATCAGGCGGCGCAGCGCCAGATCGAACTCGAACGGCCCGAAGGTCACCGTCATCGGCTCCTTGCTGGGCGCGCCCGGCGCTTCCGGCGGCGGGCGGCGGCGCAGCACCGCGTTGATGCGGGCCAGCAGCTCGCGAGGGTTGAACGGCTTGGCGAGGTAGTCGTCGGCGCCCACCTCCAGACCCACGATGCGGTCCACGTCCTCGACCTTGGCGGTCAGCATGATGATGGGTGTCTGGTCATTGGCCGCGCGCAGGCGGCGGCAGATGGTCAGGCCGTCCTCGCCGGGCAGCATGAGGTCGAGCACGATGAGGTCCACCGTCTCACGGGTCAGCTGCTTGTTCAATGCGCGGCTGTCTTCGGCCAGCAGCACGTCGAAGCCTTCCTGGGTCAGATAGCGGCGCAGCAGGTCGCGGATGCGGGCGTCGTCGTCGACGACAAGGATTCGGTTCTGGCGCGGGTTCGCGGTGCTGTTCATCGCGGGTCCTGAATTTGTAACAGCGGCATTGTGGGCAGGTTTGAAACCCGGTCCTGTAGGACAGCAGGCAATGGTTACAGCTCGTTGCCATCTTCGCCGCGATGGGGCGGGCTAAGCTGGATTCCTGACTTGAAAGGATGTTCCATGACTGTGCCTGTTGTCCTGCCCGCCCTGGTTGCCGCGCTTGGCGCCGGTCTCATCGCCTCCTCCGCCCACGCGGCCGGCGACGGCCCGCGCGACCGGCTGAGCCTGTCGGCCAGCGCCACGGCCGAGGTCACGCGTGACCTGCTGGGCGTCAGCTTTTCCACCACGCGCGAGGGCGCGGATGCGGCCGCGGTGCAGTCGGCCCTCAAGCAGGCGCTGGACGCCGCGCTGGCGGAGGCGCGCAAGGTCGCCAGGCCGGGCCAGGTCGATGTGCAGACGGGCGGCTTCTCGCTCTACCCGCGCCACGATCCCAAGACCGGCAAGATCAACGGCTGGCAGGGCAGTGCGGAGCTGCAGGTGGAGGGCCGCGACACCGCCGCCATCGCCCAGCTGACCGGCCGCATCACGACGCTGACCATCGCGCGGGTCGGCTACAGCCTGTCGCGCGAGGCGCGCGAGAAGGCCGAGGCCGAGATCACCGCGCAGGCCATCGCGCGCTACCGCGCCCGGGCGGCGGACTATGCCCGCCAGTTCGGCTACGGCGGCTACGTGGTCGGCGAGGTGAGCATCTCGGGCGACGAGTCGTCCGCGCCGCGGCCCATGATGAAGACCATGGCCCTGCGCGGCGCGGCGGCCGACGAGTCGCTGCCCACGGAGGCCGGCAAGGCCAGCGTGACCGTCAACGTCAGCGGCTCGGTGCAGCTGACGAAATGACGCTCAGACGGCGGTCCAGCCGCCGTCCATGGCCCAGGCCTGGCCACGCACGTTGATGGCGGCGTCGGAGCACAGGAACACCGCCAGCGCGCCCAGTTCGTCCGGCGTCGTGAACTGCAGCGAGGGCTGCTTCTCGGCCAGCAGCCGGCGCTTGGCCTCGTCGTTGCCGACGCTCTCGCGCGCGGCCAGCGCGTCGACCTGCTTCTGCACCAGCGGTGTCAGCACCCAGCCCGGGCAGATCGCGTTGACGGTGACCGGCGTCGTGGCGGTCTCCAGCGCGATGCTCTTGGTGAAGCCCACCAGGCCGTGCTTGGCCGCCACGTAGGCCGACTTCTGCGCCGACGCCACCAGGCCGTGCGCCGAGGCGATGTTGAGGATGCGGCCCCAGCCGCGCTGCAGCATGCCCGGCAGCGCCAGCCGGGTGGTGTGGAAGGCCGAGCTGAGGTTGATGGCGATGATGGCGTCCCACTTCTCGACCGGGAAGTCCTGCACCGGCGCCACATGCTGGATGCCGGCGTTGTTGACCAGGATGTCGATGCCGCCGAACTCGGCGTCGGCATAGGCCACCAGCGCGGCGATCGCCGCGGGCTTGCTCATGTCGGCGTCGTGGTAGCCCACCTTCACGCCGGTTGCGGCCACCTCGGCCCGGGCTGCGTCCACGTCGCCGAAGCCGTTCAGGATCAGGTTGGCGCCCTGGCGCGCCAGGGCCAGCGCGATGCCCAGCCCGATGCCGCTGGTGGAGCCGGTGACGAGGGCGGTTTTGCCTTTCAACATGGAGGGGTCCTTGGTGGGTTGCTACGATGAATTCCGAAGGACGCCATCATGACCGAACCGCGCTTGAAATTCGTCACCTGCCTGGATGCCACGGGCCTGCACCGCATGGCCTACTGGGAATGGGTCGGCCCGAGCGCGGACGCGCCGGTGCTGGTCTGCGTGCACGGCCTGTCGCGCCAGGGGCGCGACTTCGACGCGCTGGCGCGCGTGCTGTCCGCCCGCTACCGGGTGGTCTGCCCGGACGTGGTCGGCCGTGGCCGTTCCGACTGGCTGCGCCAGCCCAGCGGCTACCAGATCCCGGCCTACGTGTCCGACATGGTGGCGCTGCTGGCGCGTCTGGACGTCGAGCAGGTGGACTGGGTGGGCACCTCCATGGGCGGCCTGATCGGCCTGGGCCTGGCCGCGCTGCCGCGGCCCGAGGGTGCGCCCAGCCCGGTGCGACGCCTGGTGCTCAACGATGTCGGCCCGAGCATCCAGTTCGATGCGCTGCAGCGCATCGGCAGCTACCTCGGCAAGGCGCCCACCTTCGCGTCGCTGGACGAGGGTGCGGCCTACCTGCGTGGCATCTCCGAGGGCTTCGGGCCGCACACCGACGCCGAGTGGCTGGGCCTGTCGGCGCCGCTGCTCCGCGAGGAGGGTGGCCGCTGGAAACTGCATTACGACCCGGCCATCGCGCTGCCGTTCGCGGCGGTCACGCCCGCGGTGGCGGCCGCCGGCGAGGCCGCGCTTTGGGCGGCCTACGACGCGCTGCAATGCCCCACGCTGCTGATCCGCGGTGCACAGTCCGACCTGCTCAGTGCTGAAACCGCCCGCGCCATGACGCAGCGCGGCCCCGGGGCCAGGCTGGTGGAGCTGCCCGGCGTGGGCCATGCGCCGACGCTGATCCATGACGAGCAGATCGCCATCGTGAGGGACTTCCTGGGTTCATGAAAACCGGTGTGTTGTCCGAGGGCGCGGCCACGGCGCCCATCGTGGCGCTGCTGGATGCCGGCGCGGCGCATTCGCAGGCCGAGGTGGCGCGGGCGCGCGCCTTCGCCGAGCCGCTGCTGGGCGCCGAGCAGCTCGACACCGGCGAGAACGCGCTGACGCACGCCGACGGCGTGGCCGCCATCCTGCAGCGCGTGGGTGCCGCGCAGGAGCTGCAGGCGGCGGCCTACCTCGTCTACGCGGGCGACTTCCTGACCAAGCCGGAGGAGGTGGTGGCCAAGGCCTTCGGCGACAGCCATGCCAGCCTGGTCATGCACACGCGCCGGCTGGTGCAGCTGCAACGCGCCGCGCGCGACGCCAAGGTGCAGACCGACCGCCGTGCCGATGTCCGCGCCGAGCAGACCGAGCGCGTGCGCAAGATGCTGCTGGCGTTCTCGCGCGACCTGCGCGTGGTGCTGCTGCGGCTGGCCTCGCGGCTGCAGACGCTGCGCTGGTACGCCGCCAGCAAGCAGCCCTGCCCGCGCGAGCTGGCCGATGAGTCTCAGGCGGTGTTCGCGCCGCTGGCCAACCGGCTGGGCATCTGGCAGATCAAGTGGGAGCTGGAGGACCTGGCCTTCCGCTTCCGCGAGCCCGGGGCCTACAAGGCGCTGGCCCAGGCGCTGCACGAGACCCGCGTGGAGCGCGAGCAGCGCGTGGAGGCCGCGCGCGCGGCCGTGCAGGCCGACCTGCTGGCACAGGGGCTGGCCGCCGAGGTGCAGGGCCGGCCCAAGCACCTGTACAGCATCCACAAGAAGATGCAGGGCAAGGACCTGGCGCTGGACCGGGTCTTCGACCTGCGGGCGCTGCGCGTCATCGTCGCCAGCGTGGCCGACTGCTACGCGGCGCTGGCGCGGCTGCACGAGGTCTACACGCCGGTGCCGGGCGAGTTCGACGACTACATCGCCAAGCCCAAGCCCAACGGCTACCAGTCGCTGCACACCGTCGTGCTGGGCCCGGACGGCCGCGCGATGGAGGTGCAGATCCGCACGCGCGAGATGCACGAGCATGCCGAGCACGGCGTGGCGGCGCACTGGGCCTACAAGGAGGCTGGCGCGCGCGGCTATGCCGGCGTCAGCGCGGCCGGCGAGTTCGAGGAACAGGTGGCCCGCGCCCGCAAGGCGGTGCTCAACCAGCTGCTGGCCTGGGAGCGCGACACCGCGCAGGGCGACGGCGGCACGGGCGATGACGGGTTCAGCGACCGCATCTACGTCTTCACGCCGCAGGCCACCATCGTGGAGCTGGCGGCGGGCGCCACGCCGGTGGACTTCGCCTACGCGGTGCACACCGACCTGGGCCACCGTTGCCGCGGCGCGCGCATCGACGGCCAGATGCTGCCGCTCAACACGCCGCTGCACAGCGGCCAGACGGTCGAGATCGTCGCGGCCAAGGAGGGCGGCCCGTCGCTGGACTGGCTCAACCCCGAGCTGGGCTACCTGCAGAGCCAGCGTTCGCGCGCCAAGGTGCGCGCCTGGTTCAACGCCCAGCAGCAGGCCGCGACCGTGGCCAAGGGCCGCGAGCTGGTCGAGAAGCTGCTGCAGCGCGAGGGCAGGACGGCGCTCAAGCTCGACGAGCTGGCCGCGCGGCTGGGCTTCAAGGGCGCGGACGCGTTGTTCGAGGTGGTCGGCAAGGACGAGTATTCGCTGCGCAACATCGAGCTGCTGCTGCGTCCGCCCGAGCCAGTGGCCGACGAGGACGAGCTGCTGGCGCAACGGCATACGCGCAGCGCCAGCAGCAGCACCGGCGGGCGCGGCGGCGTGCTGGTGGTGGGCATCGACTCGCTGCTGACGACGCTGTCGCGCTGCTGCCGGCCCGCGCCGCCCGACGCCATCCAGGGCTTCGTCACGCGCGGCAAGGGCGTGGCCATCCACCGCAGCGACTGCAGCAACCTCGCGGAGATGAAGCGGCGCTCGCCCGAGCGCGTCATCGCGGTGGCCTGGGGTGGCGGCGATGCGCCCGGTTCCGGCAGGGCCGCGCCGGTCTACCCGGTCGACGTGCTGGTGGAGGCGGGCGACCGCCAGGGCCTGCTGCGCGACGTGCTGGAGGTCTTCGCGAAGGAGAAGATGAACGTCGTCGCCGTCAACACGCAGTCGCTGAAGCCGGGCGCCGCGAAGCCCAGGACCGGCGGCGGCGACACGGCGTGGATGAGCTTCACGCTGGAGTTGTCGGACGCTTCCAGGCTGACCAAGGTGCTGCGCGAGCTGTGCGCCATTTCCGGGGTCCGTTCGGCGCGCCGCAAGTGAGCTCTGGCGCGGTCACCAAAATCCATGCTATAGTGCGCAGCTCTTCAGGCGCGTAGCTCAGTTGGTTAGAGCACCACCTTGACATGGTGGGGGTCGTTGGTTCGAATCCAATCGCGCCTACCAAATTCGGTAGGTAGATCAAGCACTTGGCGGAAACGCTAGGTGCTTTTTCTTTGCCTGCGCGAACTGCGAAGAAGCCCGTCATGCCAGCTCGGCTGGTGTGTCGCGTGAGCGATAGGACGGCTTGCCGGGCGCTCTTATATTTCGTGTGCGAAATAAATCGAGGTCCGCCGCCGCCGTGAGCCGCACGTCCAGCCACCCCCGCCTGATCATCCTCCTGACCAGCGCCCAGCGTCGTCTGCAGGCCTGGATTGCCACCGAGCAGGTACGCGCCGCCGACACGCTCGGAAGCGCGCCGAGCCCGGCGCAGGGCGGCGTGCTGTTCCTGCTGGCGGAGCAGGACGGGCGGACCATGGGCGAACTGGCTGCCGCGCTGGACCTCGCGCCCTCTGCCATGACGGGCCTGGTGCAGCGCATGGAAGTGGCCGGCTGGGTGCAGCGCCGGGTCTGTGAGCACGACACGCGTGTCCAGCGCGTGTGGATGGGCGAGGCAGGCCGCGCAGCCGTGCTGCCGCTCGCCCAGGCCACGCGCCGCATCCAGCAGCGCCTGGCCGCCGGCTTCACGGATGACGAGCTGCAGACCGTCGCCCGTTGGCTGCGGCATGTCCAGCAACTCGGCGATCCACCCCAGGAGATCCCCCATGAATGACCGCCCCACCCCTGACGCCGTGGCCGAAGGCGCGCCGCTGGAGATCGTCTGCGAGGACGGTACCCGCCTGTCCGGGTGCTTCTTCGCCCGCGCCGAGGCCGCGGAAGCCGGGGCGGGGCCGCATGCCCTGGTTCGCCGACCCGCGCTGATCGCCGGCGCCACCGGCGTGCCGCAGCAGTTCTACCGCCGCTTCGCCGCCTGGCTGGCCGCGCAGGGGCATGACGTGCTGACCTTCGACTACCGCGGCATCGGGCAGTCGCTGCGCGGCCCGCTGAAGCATTGCCGCGCCGAACTGCTCGACTGGGGCCGGCTGGACATTCCCGCGGCGCTGGAGGCGCTGCTGGCGCGCACCGGGGCCACCCAGGCCGTTCTGGTCGGTCACAGCGCGGGCGCCCAGATGCTGGGTGTCATGCCGAATCACCACAAGGTCGCGCGGCTGGTCGGGGTGGCGGCGTCCACCGGCTGGTTCCGCACCATGCGGCCAGGCTTCCGCGCCAAGGCAAACCTGGGCCTGCGGGTCATCGTGCCGTTGGTCGCAAGGCTGACTGGCTACGCGCCCACCGCGGCATTGGGGCTGGGCGAGAACCTGCCGGCACGGGTGGGCATCGACTGGGGCCGCTGGTGCGCCGCGGGCGGCTATGCCCGCTACGGCGTGCGCCTGCACCCGCATTGGGATCGGCACGCCGAGGTGCGCACGCCGGTCACGCTCTTCCATGCCAGCGACGACGACATCGCCAACCCTGGCAGCGTGGCGGACCTCGTCGCCGGCTGGCCGAACGCGAGCAGCACGGT
>CAXDTK010000065.1:0-20422 GCA_963992225.1 uncultured Comamonadaceae bacterium
GGCCGCGACCGTCTGACTTAAACCAACGGGCCTCCGCGATACCCGGGGCGATTCAGACCGTCCGTGGTCCACACATTGATTCCGGACATGATCGACGTCACTCGGTCGACCGTTTTATAAATAAGCTGATAGAGAGGGCCCTCAACAGTCTCGATCGGACCCAGATGATCCCTATCAGGATCATCCTCCTTGGTCTCATACCTGATGATCCGAACAGCGCACTTCTTCGGAACAACACTGGGCGGATCAGCAGCAAACAGCAGTAGTCCCGCTACGCGTGGTTTGAATGTCTTCCGATCCACCAAGTTCTTGTTGATCGCGAGTTCGAGTGGGTCCGTCGCTGGCGAGTAGTCGTCGAGGAAGGTAGCGATCTCCGCAGAATCTACGATGTCCTCAGCGACAGCCGTATCGACGGGGTAGTCTTCGAAGGATATTGCTCCCTTGGCAAACGAGAGCGCTGTGATTCGCGCAGGGTCGTTTATTGGCAGCGACTGTGCGCCCTTTCGCTCGTACACAGTATTGTCGGCAGCACGATGAACCGATTGACTCTTCTCGATCTGGATTCGCAAGACGTAGCCGCTCTTTCCCTCGACTTTCAGGAATGTCAGCTCCATCGGCAGCGCCGGCTGGACCTCTGTCAACGCCTGAATGTGCTGGTTGTAGTCTTCGATGTTAGCCGCACCCTTCCAACGCTTTTCGGGATCGGCTTCATCCTTGGTGTCAGCGATGCCAACAAAAACTTCACCTCCGTCTGCATTGGCGAAGGCGACTGCAATCTTCTGAAGCTTCGCGCCTTTGATTGCGGCAGCCTTTCGGTCGAAGAAGTGATCCTCCTGGCGGGTCGACAAAAGGAGAGCGTCGGCGGCCGAGACAGTCTTTGTTTGCATGGCACCAGTCTAATATGAGAGGTCTAACGTGTTCTAGGGCGACAGTTGCTGCCGCATAAAAACGAAGCCGCTATCGCAAGTGCCTGATGGGCAACGACTATGTTCATAAAACATCAGCAAAAGCGGACGCAGTGACAACAACCCGTCAGTTCTGGATATACCGCTCGAACACGCCGCCGTAATCCTTGCGGCTGAGCTTGTCCAGCACGACGCTGTTCACGGTGTTGAGCAGCGACACGTAATGGCGGCTGACCTGCTCCTCGCTGACCTCGTGGCCCAGCTTGAACATCTGGCCGGTCACGCCCAGGCATTGCATCGCGATCTGGCGGGCCTGTTCGTCGCGCTCCTGCAGCTTGCCGATGCTGACCAGGGCCTTGTAGAGGTCCTTCAGCTGCTCGATGAAGTTCTTGCGCACGTCGATGCTGAAGGGCGCGCCGTCGCCGATGCTGAACTTGATCTCGACGTCCATGTCGATGGTGCCGGCCGTCTCCAGCGTCACGTGGCTGATGCGGTGGCTCAGGTAGTCGTAGCGCTTGATGACGCGCTTGGACGAAACGGCCGATTCGCCGTCGACATGCACCAGCGCGAGGTTGGTGAAGCAGTACTCGTCCTTCCTGGACTTGATCAGGAAGAAGATCTTCTCGCCGTCCTCGCTGAACAGGTAGTCGTCCGCGTCGACCTTGTTGAAGTCGGCCGCCGACACGATGACCCCGATGTCGCTGAGGCCCAGCGCCTCGGAAGCCAGTCTCTTGAACATCGCTCACTCCACGAAAAGGGTGGCGCGAGTGTGCAGTGCGGCGCTCGCCCAGCCAGCCGCGAGAGGCGGGAATATGAACGCTGGCGGTGGCCGGGCGCTTTGCCGCGCCGGACTTTCAGCACTGCTTCCTGCAGCCCATTGGGCGCGGTGCTACCAGTCGATGAGGACGACCGCGACGCATCCCAACACCACGGCCAGCAGGGCCAGCGGGCTGCCCGGCCGGCGGGCGCCGCTGCGGAACTTTTCGTAGAGCTCACGCGGCGTGGCACGAAGAACGCCGGCCTTCCAGTCTTCCGCGAAGGAGACGCCTGCCTCACAGAAGAACAGCAGCAGCACGGCAACATGCAATGCCGGCGTCCGCCACGGCGGCCAGAAGATGGCAAGCCCGACGCGGCCGCCAGCGCGAGTTGAAGCGTCACTCGCCAGGGTCCCTTGGCGAGCCTCTGAAGGGGCATGGCTTGACCTCCGTGGACAGGTTTGCCGGACCGACGGCCAGGCCGTCGCGGCGCCATCATCCAACCATCATCAAGCAAAAGGGAGCCCGCAGGCTCCCTTCCGATGGGCGTGGGGGTGCCGGCTCAGAACCGGTAGCCCACCCCGAACTTGATCGACACCGGGTCCAGCGTCGTCTCGATGGTCTGGCCGGTGGACAGCGAGCCGGTGGTCTTGATGAAGGTCTTGGTGACCGACAGGCTGGCGGACCAGTCCTTGGTGACGTTGTAGGCCGCGCCCAGCTCGATGGTGGCGCCCAGGCGGCTCTTCATGGACAGCGTGGTGGGCTTGCTGGGCAGGCCGCCGGTGATGGCGGACAGCGTGGCGGTGGCCTTGGGGCTGTAGAAATAGCCGTAGGTGGGGCCGGCGCCGACGAAGGGACGCAGACTGCTGCCGGCGTCACCGAAGCGGTACTGGGCCAGCAGCGTGATCGGCAGCGACTTGACCGTGCCCAGCTTGCCCACGCCGTCGATGGCGCCGGCACCGACGATGTCGTGCTTGAACGGCGCCGCGATGGGCAGGTCGAAGCTGATGTGGTCGGTCCAGTAGTAGGTCACGCCACCGACGAAGGAGGTGGCCTTCTTCACGTCGATCTTGGTGCCCGCCAGGCTGGGTGCGGTCAGGTCGCCGCTTTCCACCTGCGGGCTGATCTGCGCCGCACCGCCGTAGACGACGATGCTGCCGGCGGCCTGCGCGAGCGCGCTGCCGCAGGCGAAGAGGGCGGCCAGTGCGGTGGCGGTGCCGAGGGTTTGGATTTTCATGGGGTGTCTCCGAAAGGGGCGCCTGGGCTCAGAGCCAGCCCTTGGTGGTCAGGGACTTGGCGATCAGCTGCTGCGTGAGCTGGTGGCCGTAGGGCGTGGGGTGGAAGCTGTCGGAGAAGGCATAGCTCTTCCACCAGTCGGCGCCGCCGCTGGCGCCGGTGGGCGGCGCGGCGGAGAGCGCCGTGGCCGTGCAGGTGGGGAAGCTGTAGGTCGGCAGCCCGTCGCTGCCCTGGCCCGCGATCGGGCAGGCCGGCGTCTTGACGTTGTTCAGGCCGAACTGGGCCGGGGTGGCCACCTGGTCCTGGAAGGCTTTGTAGAAGTCGACCACCACCACGCGGTCATCGCCGGCGAACTTGGCGGCGAGCTGGGTGTTGAAGGCCGTCATCCAGCCCTGGAACACCGCCTGCGACTGCGCGCGCACCGCGGCGCCGGCGGTGCCGCCACCGCTGGCGGCGGCGATGCCGTCGAGCACCATCTGGAAGCGCGGCGTGAAGGTGATGTCGGGGATGTTGAGCACCACCACGTGGGTGGCGCCCTTGTCCAGCACGCTGGCCTTGATCTGGCCGTGGAACTTGTCGGCCAGCGCGGTCATGTAGGTCGCGCCGATCTGGGCCGTGGTGGTGGCGCCGCCGGCCAGCGCGGTCTGGATCTGCGTGGGCGTCAGCAGCGTGCCGAGCAGGCCGGTGTAGGCCGCGGTGGACGCGGCGTTGCCGGGGCGGATGCTCAGGTAGGCGCCGACCAGGTCGGCCGCATCGTTGCCGCCGCCGTCGATCAGCACCAGGTCGCTGGCCGTGAAGCTGGCGGCCGCGGCGTAGGTCGCCATCTGGGTGCCGACGTTCAGCGGGTTGGCCGCGCCGCCCGCGCCGGTGTAGGTGATGCGGCCGCCGCCGATGGAGAAGTTGGTGCAGCCGGCCTTGGCGGTGTTGGCCGCGAAGGTGGTGCCGGTGAAGACGAAGGCGTTGCACAGCGTCTGGCCGTAGGCGGCCGCGATGCGCTCGGCGTAGATCAGGTTGTCGGGCGCCTGGACGGTGAACTTGTAGCCGAAGGTGCCGCTGTCCTGCAGGCTGTCGCCGAACACCTTGACCGAGGTGATCGCGGCCCTGGGCGTGGTGTCGGCGCTCTCGCCACCGCCGCCGCAGCCGGCCACCAGCAGGCCGCCCAACAGCACCACCGAGGCGGCCGCGATACGGTTGTAGAAGGGATTCATCGTTGTCTCCTGGGCGACACCTTCACCGGGTGCCGCGATCAATTCGGGGACGGCAACTCTAGCGGCAGGTTTTTAGAACGGTCGTTCGTTTTTCCCCTGAGTCCGTGTAAAGAAAACGTCACGGCAAGGCCGGCGAAAGTCTGTGGATGGCGCTGGGACAACTGCCCGGTTATCCACAGCCCAAGGCGCGCCGGCGAAGTTGTACCCAAACGCGGCCGGCGCCGTACCCGGCCTGGCGCACAGGCTTTGGCGCGGGTCAACCCGTTGTCGCGCAACGGGTTTTGGCGCTTGTCCACAGCGGGGGCGGCCCTCTACCACCATGACTACTTTGAAATCTTGAATACCGTATGGAATACAGAAGACACTTTCTCCATGGACATTCCGACCCTGCAGCAGCGCCTGCGCCGGTTCGCCGCCGACCGCGACTGGCAGCCCTACCAGACCCCCAAGAACCTCGCGATGGCCATGACGGTGGAGGCGGCTGAGCTGCTGGAGATCTTTCAATGGCTGACGCCTGAGCAGTCGCTGGCGCTCGACGACGCGCAGCGCCGTCACCTCGGCGAGGAGCTGTCGGACGTGCTGCTGTACCTGCTGCAGATCGCCGACCATGCCGGCGTGGACCTGGAGGCGGCGGTGGAACGCAAGCTGGCGATGAACGCCGTCAAGCACCCGGCGAAGCGTCTTGAGAGGTCTTGAGGTGAGCGGCGCGGAAACCATCGCCGTCATCGACTTCGAGACGACGGGCCTGGGCCCGACCAGCGGCGGGCGCGCCACCGAGATCGCCGCCGTGCTGGTGCGCGGGGGCGAGGTGGTGGATGCCTGGGCCAGCCTGATGAACAGCGGCGCGTGGGTGCCGCCCTACATCCAGGCCCTGACCGGCATCACCAACGACATGCTGGCCCGGGCGCCAGCCTCGGCCACCGTCATGCGCGAACTGGCGCGCTTCACGGCCGGCTGCCCGCTGGTGGCCCATAACGCAGCGTTCGACCGGGGCTTCTGGCAGGCCGAGATGGCGCGCGCCGAGGTCGAGCCCGACCCGGCCCATGCGTTCGCGTGCACGGTGCTGCTGTCGCGCCGGCTCTGGCCCGAGGCCCGCAGCCATTCGCTGGGCGAGATGACGCGCTTCCACGGCCTGCAGCTCAGCGGCCGCGCCCACCGCGCGATGGCCGATGCCCGCGTGACGGCCGAGCTGCTGCTGCGCGTGCGGGCCGAGGTGGCGCAGCGCTTTGCGCTGGACCTGGCGGACGCGGAGGTCGACCACGCGCTGCTGGCGCAGCTGCAGCGCACACCGCTGCGGGGCCTGCGGCGTGGGCTGATGGAGCATTTGAAGTCGCGCCGTGGCGCTGGCGTGAGCATTGCCTGAGGGCAGGAAAAATTTCTGTCAAGACCCGGCGCGGCGGCCCTGGGCAAGGACAATCGCGCCCTTTCGTCCCCGTGCCAAAGCCCCAAGAGTTCCATGTCAGTGATCCAGGTTCGCCCCGCCACCCTGCGCGATGCCAAGGCCATCGCCGAGATCCACGTCGCTTCCAGCCAGGACGCCTACAAGGCCCTGCTGCCGGCGGCCGCACTGGATGCGATGTCGGTGCAGAAGCGCCAGGCCTTCTGGCGTGAAGCCATCGACCTGTGCGAGCCGCAGGTCATCGTGGCCCACCTGGACAACAAGATCATGGGCTTCGCCGGCTTCGACCGTTCGCGCGACAAGGGCACGCCGGCCACCACCGGCGAGGTCTGGGCCATGTTTGCCGACCCGGTGCATTGGGACAAGGGCGTGGGCCTGGCGCTGTGGGATGCCACCCGCGACGGCCTGCAGGAAGAGGGCTGCACCAAGGCGACGCTGTGGTGCTACCTGCGCAACGAGCGCGCGCTGCGCTTCTTCGAGCTGGCCGGCTTCAAGCGCGAGCTGGGCAGCGCCCGCACCACCGAGGTGGGCGGCGCACGCGTCGAGGAGATCCGCCTGCACCGCTCGCTGGTCTGACCAGCACGGCCGTTCGCCACGAAAAAGCGCCCCGCGGGGCGCTTTTGTCATGGTGCCGGCCGCGCCGGCCCGAACAGATCAGCCGCGGCGGCGGCGGGCGACGAAGCCGACGGCCAGCAGGCCGCCCAGCATCAGCGCATAGCTTTCCGGCTCGGGCACGGCGCTGACCGCGAAGGCGGTGGTGTTGGGGGTCAGGTTGGTGCCGTCGGCGGCGGTGCCGAGGTCGGTCCACTGGGCCACGTCGCCGACCAGCGTCTTGTAGCTGGCGAAGCTGGCCTGGCCGGTGCGGGCGCCGCTGTACTCGGCATAGTCGGAACCGGTGCTGAGCTTGACCGCGCCGTTGCCCACGCTCAGGCCGGTGTTGGCCAGGCTGCCGGCGCTGGCGCTGCCGTAGGTGCCGGTGGTGATCGCGCTCAGGAAGGTGGTCGGTGCGGTGGCGCTGCTGCCGAGGTAGGCGTAGAGCGTGTCTTCCGAGGCACTGATGCCCCAGTTGGCGCTGAGGCTGACCGTCTCGCGGCTGAAGGTGCCGATGGAGGCGGCGCGCAGCGTGGCGCTGTCGACCTTGCTGAAGCGGATCACGGTGCCGGCCGAGATGACCGAGTTGCCGGACAGCCACGAGGAATAGCTCTCGCCGGTGTTGAAGGCCGAGCCGTTCCACTCGTTGTCGGTGAACCAGACCTTGGTGTTGGCGGCGATGTCGGCCAGCGCCACCATGGCAAAGCCGTCTTCGTCGGCATTGAAGGCCGTGAAGCTCAGGTCGCCGCTGCCGAGGGCGGCCATGGCGCTGTGGGAGGTCAGGGCCGCGGCGGCGGCAGCGATGAGGGCGAGGTGCTTGGTCATGGTGGGGGCGTAGTCAGGGAGCCGATGCACTGTCAGGCGCGGCGGTGAAGCCGGCGTGACAGGGCCCGGCCCGCCACCCCCTGGGCCGCGGGGGGTCAGGCCGCGTAGCCGCCGGTCGCCAGCGCCCAGCCGTCGGTGGCGTCGTAGTGGCGCTGCACGTGCACGGGGCAGAGCTTGCGGGCGGCGGCGCGTTCGACCAGGTTCTCGGCCTGCTCGGCGCTGAGTTGCAGCGCGAAGCGGGTCCAGCGCTTTTGCACCAGCGGCAGCGCCCAGGCGTCTTCGAGCGCCCAGCGGATCTCGTGCGGCGTCTGCAGCTCGGCCGCGGCCAGCACGCGCGGCGCCAGCGCCAGCAGGAAGCGGTTGAAGTCGGTGCGCAGCGCGTCGGTGGGCAGCAGCGCTTCCAGCCGCGCCAGGCGGGCGCTCCAGCCCGGCGTGGCGAGCTGGCGGGTCACCAGCGCCTGCAGCGCCTGGATGGGGTTGAACAGGCGCAGCCGGTTGGGCGGCAGCACGCGCAGCGGCATGCGGGCGGCCTCGTCATGGGGCAGTGGCGTGACGAAGCTGGCCAGCACCGCCAGGCGCTGCCAGTCGGCCTCGGCCAGCCCGCCGATGCGGGTGATGGGGCCGGCGGCGCAGCTGGCGGCCATGGCGTCCAGCGCCGGCAGGTCGCGGCTGCCCTTGGCGCGGTTGGCGCGGCGGCTCATGACGGCCAGGTTGCCGGCCGCGTAGCCGGCGTCGTCGCGGACGCGGTCGATGCTGCGGTTGTCGTCGCCCAGCAGCTCGCGGGTGATGGGGCAGTGGCTGGTGTCCAGCTGGGCCAGGTGGTGGGGCGTGAGCTGGATGTCCTCGAAGCTGCGGCCGCGCGCCCAGGCATGGGTGCGCAGCGCCAGCCACAGCTCGACCTGCGGCGTGGCGGGCGTGCGCACCGGCCGGCCGCGGGCGGCCAGCCAGCCGCGCTGCAGCGGCGACTGCGGGTAGAGGTGGGCGATGGGTGGCGTGACGCCGTGCAGCGCGTGGTCGCGGCCCAGCGCCAGGCCGGTGTGCTCGTGGGCGCTGATGGGGGCGGGTGCCTCGTCCATGTCCAGGTCGAACTGGACGAGCGCGGCGTCGGCACGGCGGGCGGCTTGGGTGGCGTTGAGGACGGCTTGCATGGTCGGGCTCCTGAGGTGAGAGGCACGCCGATGAGTCGCGGGCCTTGCAAGCAGTCTGTGAGCCCGGTGGCTCATGAGATGATCCACCGGGAAACCACTGTGAATATTTTCAGTCTTCGATCACGCCATGGACCGCACCGAACGCTTCTACAAGATCGAGCACCTGATCCGTTCGCGCGGCTGCGTGTCGTTCGCCGAGCTGATCGAGGCGCTGGAGGTGTCGCCCGCCACGCTCAAGCGCGACCTGGCCTACCTGCGCGAGCGGCTGGATGCGCCCATCGAATATGACGCCGGCGACAACGGCTACCGCTTCGGCCAGCAGTGGCGCGGCGGCAAGCACGAGCTGCCCGGCGTGTGGTTCAACGAGTCCGAGCTGCATGCGCTGCTAACCATGCAGCAGATGCTGACCGGGCTGGACGAGCAAGGCCTGGTGGGCCGCCACCTGCAGCCGATGTTCGACAAGATCACCGGCATGCTGGGCGTGGATGCGGCCGAGGCCGAGGAGCTGCGGCGGCGCGTCAAGCTGATCGGCACGGCGCGGCGGCGCATGGCGGGCGAGGCCTTCGAGACCGTGGGCAGCGCCGTCGTGAAGCGGCGCCGGCTGGCCATCCGCTACCGCAAGAAGCGCGACGGCGCGGCCGCCAAGGCCGGCGAGCGCGAGGTTTCGCCGCAGCGCTTGGTGCACCATCGCCATGCCTGGTACCTGGACGCCTACTGCCACCAGAGCCAGGGCCTGCGCCGCTTCGCGCTGGACGGCATCGAGGCCGCCACGCTGCTGGACGCCGAGGCGCAGGCGCTGCCGCTGGACGCGCTGGAGGCCGAACTGGACCGCGGCTACGGCATCTTTGCCGGCGGCACGCCGCGCGAGGCCGAGCTGCTGTTCAGCCCCGAGGCGGCGGCCTGGGTGTCGCGCGAGGAATGGCACCCGGCGCAGCGCAGCGCCTTCCTGCCCGACGGCCGCTGGCGGCTGCAGCTGCCCTATGTGGACGACACCGAGCTGCTGATGGACCTGCTGCGCCATGCCGGCCAGGTGGAGGTGGTGGCACCGGCCGCGCTGCGCCAGGCCTATGCCGCGCGGCTGCGCGAGGCCGTGGCCAGTCTTGACGCAGGCTAAACATTTGTCATCGCCGCGGGGCTAGGATGGCCCGGTCAAGTCCACTCTGAGGAGTTTGTGATGAGCAACGCTGCCACCGCCAAGGAAAAGCTGGCCGCCGATTTCCGCGCGGTCATGGACGACATCGATGCGCTGATGAGCGCCACCGGCCAGCAGGCCGAGGGCGAGGCCAAGGCGCTGCGCGAACGCATCCGCGACCGCCTGGACGGCGCCAAGGAAAAGCTGCTCGACGCCCAGCATGAGGCGGTGCAGCGCGCCAAGGCGGCCGCCACCGCGACCGACGACTACGTGCATGCCAAGCCCTGGCAGGCCATCGGCGCTGCGGCGGCCATCGGGCTGGCGCTGGGCGTGCTGATCGGCCGGCGCTGACATGGCGCCCCGGGGCCCGCGAGTCACTTGGGAGCGGCCCGGCGCCCGGTCCGCGGAGGGCCACCATGCCTGACGCCGCATCGCAGGAACCCGTCTCCGCGCCGCTGCGCCGGCTGGGCGCTTCGCTGCTGACGCTGGGCCGCATCCGGCTCGAGCTGTTCGCGATCGAGCTGCAGGAGGAGAAGTCCCGCGTCGCCCAGCTGCTGGGCTGGACCGTGCTGGCCGCGCTGCTGGCGGGGTTCGGGCTGCTGCTGGCGGTGCTGTGGGTCACCGTGGCGCTGTGGGACAGCCACCGGCTGCTCGCGCTGGGTGCCAGCGCCGGGCTGTTCCTGGGCGGGGCCTGGTGGGCCGTGCGCCAGGTGCAGCGGCTGACTGCCCTGCCCTCGCCGCTGTTCGACGCCAGCCTGGGCGAGCTGCGCCAGGACGCCGCCGCGCTGCGCCGCGAGCCGCCGCCGGCACCATGATCCGGCACCTGCCCGCGACGCCCGCGGCCCGTGCGCAGCGCAAGGCCGACCTGCTGCTGGCCTCGGCGCTGCTGCGCGGCCAGGCCACGCTGGCCGTGGACGACCTGGGTGAGCGCGCCGACCTGTGGGGCCGGCGCTGGCAGCGGCTGCGCGGCTGGTGGGCCGACCCGCTGCTGCGCGCCGTGGGCGGCGCGGCGGCCGGCGTGTTCGTGGCCGGTGCCGGGCGCCGGCCCGGGTCGATGCGCAAGGGGCTGCGCCTGGCGCTGCTGGCATGGCGGGTCTGGCGCCTGTTCGGGCAGCCACGCGGGGCCGCGGCCGCCGACGCGGCTCAGTGACCGCGCAGCCAGCGCCTGGCGAGCTTGCCCAGCAGCCAGGCCAGGAACAGCAGGCCGACCGGCAGCAGGATCACCAGCCAGCCGGCCAGTCCGCCGCCGTCGCGCGCTGACCAGCCCAGCCAGCCCAGCCCCGCCAGGGCAACACCGGCGATGCCCACGCAGGCGTCACCCAGCCGCTCCCGCCAGGGCGAGCCGTCACGCGATGCGGGCGGGCGTGGGTCGTCCGCCTCCGAGCCAACGCCCGTCAGCCAGAACAGCAGGGCCACGGCGCACATCAGCAGCCAGGCCGCCAGGGCCCAGCCGCGCAGCGGCAGTTGCAGGGTCGCGAGGGCGAGCCCGACCGCGCCGAGGGCTGCCAGCAGCTTGCGGTTCATGGCGCGCGGTTCAGCCCTCGGCGTCCAGCCGCTTCATCCGCTCGCTCTGCCAGTAGACGTCGTCGCCGCCCAGGCCGTCGAGGTTGGCGCGGTTGAGCACGCGCGACAGCACGAACAGCAGGTCGGACAGCCGGTTCAGGTACTGGCGCGGTGCGGCGCGCACGGTCTCGGCGGCGCCCAGCGCGATGACGGCGCGTTCGGCGCGGCGCGCCACGGTGCGGCAGACATGGGCGATGGCCGCGCTGCGGGTGCCGGCCGGCAGGATGAATTCCTTGAGCCGCGGCAGGTGCTCGTTGTAGTGCTCCAGCGCCTCGTCCAGCCGCAGCACGGCGGCGTCCTTCAGCAGCTCGCCGCCGGGCCAGGACAGCTCGCCGCCCAGGTTGAACAGCTCGTGCTGGATGGTCACCAGCAGGTCGCGGACGTCGTCGGGCAGCGGCTCGCCCAGCAGCACGCCCAGGTTGGAGTTCAGTTCGTCGACGTCGCCCATGGCCTGCACGCGCAGGTGGTCCTTGGGGACGCGGCTGCCGTCGGTCAGGCCGGTGGTGCCGTCGTCGCCGGTGCGGGTGGCGATCTGGGAAAGGCGGTTGCCCATGGTGGATGCAGGCTTGGCTGTGGAGCCGGCATTGTGCTCAGTCCTCGCCCATCGGGTCGTGCGCGGCCATCTTGGGCGGTGGCGGCTGGCCGGGGCGGGGCGTGCCGATGAACAGCTCGCGCCAGCGCGCCGCAAAGAGGTCGAAGCGCACGGCGCCCAGCACGATCAGCACCGCAGCGACGATCAGCAGGGCCCAGGTCAGCACGGAACTCATGGCGGTCTCCCGCAGTCGGCATGGCCCATGCTGGCACCTTGGGGCCACGAGCGCAACACAATGTGGTGTCTGACCAGGAGATGCGCATGAACGCGCCGCACACCCCCTTCGGCGCCTTCGCGCCCGATCCGCTGCCCGACGCCTTGCTGGCCCTGCTGCGCGCCGAGTTCGCCGAGCGCTGCTCGACCGCGCCGGCGGTGCGCGAGCAGCATGGCCGGGACGAATCCGTCTTCGACGTGCCGCCGCCGCAGGCCGTCGTGTTCGCCGAGAGCGAGGCCGAGGTGGCGCGCGTCGTCGCGCTGTGCGCCGCGCACCGCGTGCCGGTCATCCCGTTCGGCGCCGGCTCGTCGCTGGAAGGCCACCTGCTGGCGGTGCGCGGCGGCGTCAGCCTGGACGTGTCGCGCATGAACCGCATCCTGCGTGTCGACGCCGAGGACCTGACCGTGACCGTGCAGCCCGGCGTCACGCGCAAGCAGCTCAACGAGGCGCTCAGGCACGAGGGCCTGTTCTTCCCCATCGACCCCGGCGCCGACGCCAGCCTGGGCGGCATGGCGGCCACGCGCGCCAGCGGCACGAACGCGGTGCGCTACGGCACGATGCGCGAGAACGTGCTGGCGCTAAGGGTCGTGGCCGCCAGCGGCGAGGTGGTGCGCACCGGCTCGCGTGCCAGGAAGAGCAGCGCGGGCTACGACCTGACGCGGCTGCTGGTCGGCAGCGAAGGCACGCTGGGCGTCATCACCGAGCTGACGGTCAAGGTGCACCCGCTGCCCGAGGCGGTGTCGGCCGCGGTGTGCTTCTTCCCGGACATCGACGCGGCGGTGCGCACGGCCATGCAGGTCATCCAGATCGGCGTGCCCATCGCGCGCTGCGAGCTGCTGGATGCCAACGCGATCAAGGCCGTCAACGCGCACGACAGGCTGGGGCTGAAGGAGCAGCCCATGCTGCTGATGGAGTTCCACGGCAGCGAGGCCGGCGTGGCCGAGCAGGCCGCGGTGGTGCAGGACGTGGCTGCCGATCATGGCGGCGAGGCCTTCGAGTGGGCCACCACGCCCGAGGCCCGCACGCGGCTGTGGACGGCGCGCCACCACGCCTACCTGTCGGGCCTGCAGATGCGCCCCGGCTGCCGCGCGGTGACCACCGACACCTGCGTGCCCATCTCCCGCCTGGCCGAGAACATCGACGCGTCCATCGCCGAGGTCGAGGCCGCCGGCCTGCCCTACTTCATCGTGGGCCATGTGGGTGACGGCAACTTCCACATGGCCTACCTGCTGGACCCGGCACGGCCCGAGGAACTGGCCACCGCCGAGCGGCTGAGCGCGCAGATGGTGGCGCGCGCGATCGCGCTGGCGGGCACCTGCACCGGCGAGCATGGCATCGGGCTGCACAAGCAGGGCTTCCTGCGGGATGAGACCGGCGACGAGGCGGTGGCGATGATGCGGGCCGTGAAGGCGGCGCTGGACCCGCTGGGCATCCTCAACCCCGGCAAGATCTTCGCGGGCTGAGCGGCGCGGCCAGGCCATCGGGCCGGCCCGCCACGCGTTCGGCGCCGGTTGACCACAATGCGGCGCTTTGCAGAACCTCTTCAGGAGACAGCCATGTTCAGCCATGTGATGGTCGGCAGCAACGACATCGAGCGCAGCAAGCGCTTCTACGACGCGGTGCTGGCCGTGCTGGGCGCGCCGGAGGGTGTGCGCAGCCCGGCGCCGACGGGCCACCAGCGGGTGTTCTACCGCCATGCCGGCAACAGCTTCGGCATCAGCCAGCCCATCAACGGCGAGCCGGCCTGCCATGCCAATGGCGGCACCATCGGCTTCAAGTGCGAGTCGGCCGAGCAGGTGAAGGCCTTCCACGACGTGGCGGTGGCGCAGGGCGGCCAGCCCATCGAGCAGCCGCCGGGCCTGCGCGAAGGCGCGCTGGGCGCCATGCACTTGGCCTATGTGCGCGACCCGGACGGCAACAAGCTCTGCGCGCTGTACCGCGTGAAGGCCGGCTGAGCGCGGCGGCGGCCTGACGGCATGCCAGGCGTGACTTCCTGGCCGCCAGTCTGAGCGGCATCAGAATGCGGGGCATGCAACGCCGCCCGTTCCTCGCCCTCGCCGCCGGCTCGGCGCTCCTGCCGCAGGCCGCTTTCGCGGCTGACGCAGCCCCCGACTTCCTGACGCTGGAGCGCCGCGTGCAGGGCCGGCTGGGCTTCTTCGCGCTGGACACCGGCAGTGGACGCACGCTGGCGCACCGGGCCGACGAGCGCTTCGCGATGGCGTCGACCTTCAAGGCCTTGCTGGCCGCCCGCGTCGCCGCAGGCGTGGACGCCGGCCGCTGGGGCTGGCAGGACGCCGTCGCGCTGCAGGAAGCCGACCGCGTGCCGCACTCGCCCGCCTTCGACCGGCTGTTGCCGCAGGGCCATGGCACGCTGGCGGCGCTGGTGCAGGGCATCCTGGTGGAGAGCGACAACCCCTGCGCCAATGCGCTGCTGCGCCACTGCTGCGGCGGCCCGGAGGGCCTGACCGCCTGGCTGCGCGAGCAGCACGACCGCGTCACGCGGCTGGACCGCTGGGAGACCGCGCTGAACGAGAACCTCCCCGGCGACCCGCGCGACACCAGCACGCCGCGGGCGCTGGCCACCACGCTGCGGCATCTGCTGCTGGACCGTGGCCTGTCGCGCGCCAGCCAGGCGCGGCTGTGGGCCGACATGCAGGCCTCGCGCACCGGCCTGGCCCGGCTGCGCGCCGGTGCGCCGGACGCCGGCTGGCGGGTGCTGGACAAGACCGGCACCGGCGCGCGCGGCGCGGTCAACGACGTGGCGCTGGTGTTCCCGCCCGGCGGCCGCTCGCCGTGGGTGGTGGTGGCGCTGCAGTCGGACTCCGCCGCGCCCGGCGACGCGCTGGCCGCCGTGCATGCCGACGCGATGCGGCGGCTGGCGCGGACCTGGGTCTGAGCCCGCCCGTCTAGCGGCCGCCCGCGGCGCGCTGCAGCCGGAACACCGCGACCGCCTCCACCAGCTGCTGCGCCTGCTGGCTGAGGCTGGTGGCGGCCGCGGCCATCTGCTCGACGAGCGCGGCGTTCTGCTGCGTGGTCTGGTCCATCTGCGCGACGGCCTCGCCGATCTGCGCCACGCCGGTGTTCTGCTCGCTGCTGGCCGCGCTGATCTCGCCCATGATGTCGGTCACGCGGCGGATGGCGCCGACCACCTCGGTCATCGTCGCCCCGGCGCGGTCCACCAGCGCCGTGCCGGCCTCCACGCGCTCCACGCTGGCGCCGATCAGTGTCTTGATCTCCTTGGCCGCGTCGGCCGCCCGGCCGGCCAGGCTGCGCACCTCGCCGGCCACCACCGCGAAGCCGCGGCCCTGCTCGCCGGCGCGGGCCGCCTCCACCGCGGCATTCAGCGCCAGGATGTTGGTCTGGAACGCGATGCCGTCGATGACGCCGATGATGTCGGCGATGCGCCGCGAGGCCTCGTGGATGCCCTTCATCGTGTCCACCACCTGGGCCACCACCTGGCCGCCCTCGGCCGCCACGCTGCTGGCGTTCTGCGCCAGCTGGTTGGCCTGGCGCGCGTTGTCGGCGTTCTGCTGCACGGTGGAACCCAGCTCTTCCATGGAAGCGGCGGTCTGCTGCAGCGCACTGGCCTGCTCCTCGGTGCGCTGGCTGAGGTCGTGGTTGCCCTGCGCGATCTGGGAGCTGGCCGCCGCCACCGACTCCGAGCCGTCGCGCACCAGGCTCACCACCTGCGCCAGGCTGGCCTGCATGCCGCGCAGCGCGGCCATCAGGCTGGTGCTGTCGCCTGCCTTGACGGTGATCTCGTTGTCGAGCCGGCCCTGGGCCACCTCCTGCGCCAGCCGGCGCGCGTCGGCGGGCTCGCCGCCCAGCGTGCCCAGCACGTCGCGCAGGATGAAGACCGTCAGCGCCGCGGCCATCGCGGTGCCCAGCAGCAGCAGGCCCAGCATGACCGAGCGGCTGAACCGATAGGCCGAAGCGGCGGCCGTGGCGGCGGCCACCGAGCCGTGGTCGTTGAACTCCACCAGCTTGCCGAACTGCTCGACCATGGCGTTGAAGGCCTGGCGCGACTCGCCACGGAACAGCGTGCGGCTGGCGTCCAGCTGGGCCTCGCCGCGGCGCGAGGACTGCAGCAGCCGGGCCTGGGTGTCGAAGTAGGTGGCCGCCAGGCGGCGGTAGTCCTCGTACAGCGCCCGCTCCTCGGGCGAGGTGATCAGCGGCTGGTAGCGCACCTCGATCTGCGCCAGCGAGGCCTTGGCGCCGGCGATGCGCGTCTCGGCGGCGCTGCGCTCCGCCTCGGTGGCCGACAGCAGGTGGTCGGCCTCGGCCCGGCGCATCTGGTTGGAGGCCGCCCGCATCTCGCCCAGCACCTTGACGCTGGGCAGCCAGCTGGTGGCGATCTCTTCCGCGCTGGCGTTGATCCGGGCCATGCTGTAGATGCCGACGCTGCCGATGATGGCGGTCAGCAGCATCAGCGCCACAAAGGCGGCGGTCAGTTTGTGGGACAGCTTCATGGACGCACCTCCGGTGGGTTGGTGGTTGAGAGGTTAGGGACCTGGCATGCGGGCGTCAGCACCTAACAGAAAAACCGAGCGGTATCGCGGATTCGGTGCGGGGCGACGCTTCGTTGCGCGCCTAAGCGTGGCGTGCCGGGCGCGGCCCACACTGGCTGCACCCATTGCCGCAAGGACTGCCATGCCCGCCATCACCTGTTTCATCCGCTACGAGATCGACCCGGCCCAGCGCGAGGCCTTCCACACCTATGCCCGCCACTGGACGCGCATCATTCCGCGTCTGGGCGGGCGGCTGCTGGGCTACTGGCTGCCGTGGGAAGGGAGCAATTTCGAGGCCTGGGGCCTGGTGGGCTTCGACTCGCTGGCCGCCTACGAGGCCTACCGCCGACGCCTCAAGGCCGACCCCGAGGCACAGGCCAACTTCGGCTTCGCGCAGGCGAACCGCTTCATCCTGCGCGAGGAGCGCCGCTTCTGTGAAGATGTGGCGGGTGAGGAGGTGCAGCCGTGATCGCCGTCATCTTTGAGGTGCAGCCCACCGATGCGGGCCGCGCCGGCTACCTGGACCATGCCGCCGCGTTGAAGCCGCTGCTGGAGGGCATGGACGGCTTCATCTCCGTCGAGCGCTTCCAGAGCCTTGCCAACCCGGACAAGTTGCTGTCGCTGTCCTTCTGGCGCGACGAGGCGGCCGTGCGCGGCTGGCGCGAGATGGCCTCGCACCGCGAGGCCCAGGCCGCCGGGCGCGGGGGCCTGTTTGCCGACTACCGGCTGCGCGTGGCCGAGGTCCAGCGCGACTACGGCCTGCACGACCGGGCACAGGTGCCGGGGTGAGCGCCGAGCCACGCCTGGCCCGCGTTGCGGCGGCCATCGCCGACCCGACGCGGGCGCGCGTGCTGGCCCGGCTGCTGGACGGCCGGCTGCACACGGCGGGCGAGCTGGCGGCGCATGCGGGCGTGAGCGCGGCGACGATGTCGGCCCACCTGAAGCTGCTGGTGGACGAGGGACTGGCGCGCGTGCGGCCGCAGGGCCGGCACCGCTACTTCGCCCTGGCCGACGGCGACGTGGCGCATGCGCTGGAGGCGCTGCTGCGCGTGGCCGACGGGCGGGATGCCGAACCCGCGGCCGACCTGCGTCGCTGGCACAAGCCGGAGATGCGCGGCCTGCGCCAGGCGCGCAGCTGCTACGGCCACCTGGCCGGCGAACTGGGCGTGCGCTGGCGCGAGGCGCTGCTGGCCAGGGGCTGGGTCGTCGCGGCGGCGGACGGCCGCTACGGGCTCAGCGAGGCCGGCCGCGTGGCACTGGCCGCGCTGGCGCCGGCGAGCGCCAGCGCGAAGGGGCGGGTACTGTACGACTGCGTGGACTGGTCGGAGCGCCGCGACCATTTCGCCGGGCCGCTGGCGGTGGCCTGGCTGGACGCCATGCTGGCGCGCGGCTGGCTGCAGCGGGCGCCCGGCTCGCGCGAGCTGACCCTGACGCCGCCGGGCCGGTTGGCGCTGCTGGACGGGCTGATGCGATGCTAACCGCCCCGCAGGACGACGCGACAGCGGCGGACGGCATCGCGGGGCTCAAGAGCCTGGGCCCGAAGTCGCAGCAGATGCTGGCCCGCGCCGGCATCACGACGGTGGCCGAACTGCGCCGGCTCGGCGCGGTGGTGGCCTATGCCCGGGCGCGCCAGGCCAACACCGGCGCCAGCCTCAACCTGCTGTGGGCGCTGGAGTCGGCCCTGACCGGCCAGCCCTGGCAGGCCGTGGCCCGGGAACACCGCACCAGCCTGCTGCTGGCGCTGGAGCAGTACGAGCAGGGCGATCAGCACGGGCAGGGCGGCGGGCCGGGCCGCTGAACCCGCGCCGCGGCGGCGTCACTGCGCCTGCGCCGGCACGTTCCAGCGTCGCGTCACGTCGCCGCGGGCGTTGACGCTTTCCAGGTTGACCGCAAAGCCCCACAGCCGGCCGACATGCTTGAGCACTTCCTGCGCGCTGTCGTGCAGCGGGCGGTTGAGGTGCTGCACATGGCGCAGCGTCAGGGAGCGGTCGCCGCGCAGGTTGACGTTCCAGACCTGGATGTTGGGCTCGCGGGTGGACAGGTCGTACTGGCGCGACAGCGCCTGGCGCAGGTGGCGGTAGCCGCCCTCGTCGTGGATGGCGGAGATCTCGTACTCGGCCTTGGCCTCGTCGTCGAGGATGGCGAAGAGCCGGAAGTCGCGCATGATCTTCGGGCTCAGGTACTGGCCGATGAAGCTCTCGTCCTTGAAGTTGCGCATCGCGTGGTCCAGCGTGGGCAGCCACTCGCTGCCGGCGATGTCGGGGAACCAGTCGCGGTCCTCGGCGGTCGGGGCCTCGCAGATGCGCTTGATGTCGGTGTACATCGCGAAGCCCAGCGCATACGGGTTGAGGTTGGCGCCGGGGTGCTGATAGATGACGTTGGTGTGGGACTTGAGCCACTCGATCATCATGCCGTCCGACAGGTAGCCGTCGTCGTACATCTGGTTGAGCAGCCGGTGGTGCCAGAAGGTGGCCCACCCCTCGTTCATGACCTGGGTCTGGCGCTGCGGGTAGAAGTACTGCGCGATCTTGCGCACGATGCGCACGACCTCGCGCTGCCAGGGCTCCAGCAGGGGCGCGTTCTTCTCGATGAAGTACAGCAGGTTCTCCTGCGGCTCGTCGGGGAAGCGGCGGCTCTCGGCGGCCTCGTCGGGGCGGTCGGGGCGCCGGGGCAGCGTGCGCCACAGGTCGTTGACCTGCGACTGCGCATGCTGCTCGCGGTCCTTCTGGCGCGCACGCTCCTCGGCCAGCGACAGCTTGGCCGGGCGGCGGTAGCGGTCCACGCCGTGGTTCATCAGCGCGTGGCAGCTGTCCAGCAGCGTCTCGACGGCGTCCAGGCCGTGGCGCTCCTCGCAGTCGGCGACATAGTTCTTGGCGTAGACCAGGTAGTCGATGATGGACGAGGCATCCGTCCACATACGGAACAGGTAGTTGCCCTTGAAGAAGGAGTTATGCCCGTAGCAGGCATGGGCAATGACCAGCGCCTGCATCGCCAGCGTGTTCTCCTCCATCAGGTAGGCGATGCAGGGGTCGGAGTTGATGACGATCTCGTAGGCCAGGCCCATCTGGCCGCGCTTGTAGTTGCGCTCGGTGGCGATGAACTCCTTGCCGTAGCTCCAGTGCCGGTAGTTCACCGGCATGCCCACGCTGGCGTAGGCATCCATCATCTGCTCGGCGGTGATGACCTCCAGCTGGTTGGCATAGGTGTCCAGCCCGAAACGCTCGGCCGTCTGCCGGATGACGGCGTGGTACTGCTCGATCAGCTCGAAGGTCCAGTCGTTGGGCGAGGGCAGCGGCTGGCTGGGCCGCTGCGGCAGCGGCAGCATGCGCTGCAGCGGCAGGCGCTGGCGGCGTTCGCCCGTGCCGGCCGGCGGCAGGGCCGGGCGCTCATGGTGGCGGCGGTCCTCGTGGCTGCTCATGTCGCGGCCCCCTCTTTCTTGAACAGGTCGCGGAAGACGGGATAGATCTCTGATGCCTCGACGGCCTTGCGCATCGCGAAGTGGCCCACGTCCTCGGCCAGCTTCTGGTATTCGTCCCACAGGTTCTGCTCGGGCTCGGCCACCTGCACATAGGCGAAGTAGCGGCACAGCGGCAGGATCTTGGCCTGTAGCAGCTCGCGGCAGCGGCCGCTGTCGTGGTGCCAGTTGTCGCCGTCGCTGGCCTGGGCGCCGTAGATGTTCCACTCGGTCGGCGAGTAGCGCTCCTTGATGATCTGCTCCATCAGCACCAGCGCGCTGGACACCACCGTGCCGCCGGTCTCGGTGGCGTGGAAGAAGTTCTGCTCGTCCACCTCCTGCGCCTGCGTGTGGTGGCGGATGAAGACGACGTCGATCTTCTCGTAGTGCCGGGTCAGGAACAGGTAGAGCAGGATGAAGAAGCGCTTGGCGAGGTCCTTGCGGCCTTCGTCCATGGAGCCCGACACGTCCATCAGGCAGAACATGACGGCGCGCGTGGTGGGCACCGGGATGCGCACGCGGGCGCGAAAGCGCAGGTCGATGGGGTCGAGGAAGGGGATGGCGTCCAGGCGCTGGCGCAGGTGCGCGATGCGCTCGCGGGTCTCGGCCAGCAGGCGCGGGGTCTCGGGCCGCGCCTCCTTCAGCAGCTCCTGCTCGCGGGCTTCCAGCTCGTGCAGCTCGCGCCGCTTGTCCATGCCGAGGGCGATGCGCCGGCCTAAGGCGCCGCGCATGGAGCGCACCACGTGCAGGTTGGTGGGCGTGCCGTCGGAGACGAAGCCGGCCCGCTGGCTCTTCCACTCCGGCGTGTCGGCCAGCGTGGTGCGGGCGAGGTTGGGCAGCGCGAGGTCGTCGAAGAAGACCTGCATGAACTCTTCCTTGGTGAGGTGGAAGA